>CAZXML010000001.1:0-304216 GCA_964641245.1 uncultured Gammaproteobacteria bacterium
GTTTTGTGATATACTAATCTCATTAAAATCTGCCAGGTGGAAAAATAGTCGAATCCTACCAGCGATTAATTTATTCACAAAATTTAAAAAATATGACAGGTACTATCAAAACCCTCGTTGTAGAAAAGAATTTTGGCTTCATCACTCCGGAAGATGGTTCGAAAGATATTTTCTTTCATGCTACTTCCTTGAATGGTGTCCAATTCGCCGACTTAAAACAAGGTGACGCAGTGTCATTCGACGTTGAAGAGTCAGAAAAAGGTCCTCGCGCTGCAAACGTTGTTCGCGCCTAACCAGTTTCTCAACAACAAAAAACCCTCCTTAATCGGCGGGTTTTTTGTTTGTTCAAACTTAAATTTTGTAGTATTATACAGTGTATGAAGAAAACTACGTCAAACGACAACCTAACACCTTTAGAAAAAGTCCGTGGCCGTCTGCCTCCTTTAAAAGCCGCAGATATTGTTTTGGTCCATATTAACGGGTCCCCGCTTCGCAGTCTAATCCGCCGGGTAACAAAAAGTTATTGGGACCATGTTACAATGATTGTCTATCCGCAAGGGGAATCTAAACTGGAACACAGTATTATTATAGAAAATATAAAACCGTCTTACAGTTTAATATTCTTTTTATTGGATTATTTTCTGGAAGGAACAGAAGTTCATCGGCTTAACAAATATTTAAGCAATCCAAAAAAATACGATGTGGGTATAAAACGCGTGCCCTGGCTAAGCGAAGAACACCGGCAGCGCGTATCTTCATTTTTAATCGCCACCGTAGATACCCCATATTGGAAATTATCATTTTGGAATTTTTTATTGGCCTGGATTTGGCCCCGGTATAGAAGATGGTTCTTGCGCCGTCAGCGCTGGAGCTGCAGCGCGCTTGTCCAGCGAGCTTATTATGAATCGGTAGACAATTGGCAAGATCGCTCGAAATTAGTTTTTAAAGAAGGGGATTTGTCGCCAATAGAGATTCAAGATTTAACATCTCCGGCCGAAATCGCCGGTTCTGCTAATGCAGAATGGTTGTATAATAAGAGATAATATGCAATCACCGGATAAAATTCAAGAATGGCGCGCAGTAGAGAGTGGGTTGCAAGTAGCCGACATTATTTTGGTGCACGGCGAGCGGCCTCTTTATAAAGCCATTCAGAAGCGCAGCGGCAGTTATTGGAATCATGTGGCTTTAGTATTACAGCCGCCCCGGCCAAATTTAGGAATCCGCGGCGCCTTTATTATCGGCGCCATCGATAGCGGCATAGAAGTGCACCGCTTGCGAAAATATTCCGAAGATATGGGTAAATTTGATATTGGTGTTAAGCGTTTCCCCGGATTAACCAGCGAAATGCGCCAGCACATTCTTTCGTTCATGCTAAATAAAGTGGACTCTCCGTACGATTATATGCGGCTGGTGGCGTATGTTTTTGAAGGGGCATTAAAATTCTTTTTACCAAAAAAATTATTTAAGAAGGTGCGCCGGCTTATTATCACTTCCCAGCCAAACTCATTTGTCTGCAGCACCTTTATTCAGCACGCCTTTTTTGCGTCTGTGCCTCAAAAAATACAAAATCAAACTTTTGCCCGCGAACATTTAAGATCCTTGATTGAAATGGAAGAAATAACACCGGCAGATTTCGCGCGTTCGGAACACTACGAATGGATTTTCAACCCGCATATCTAAAAATACATGATTAAACTAATCGACAAATCACTCAATCAGATAACAATGTATCGGTTAATACTTTATTATACGCTATCGCTCTGGGTGGCTGCTTTAGTTTTAAGTTTTTTGGGGTTGTTGCCGTACACGCCGGTGGCTCTAATGATCTCGGTTGTATTTATTGTGTTTGTTTGTTTGGGGGTTAATGCTTTTTTCGCGCGTATTTTTGGCGCTCCCAGCAATATAGAATCGGTTTACGCCACCGGTCTTATTTTGGCGCTAATTCTATCGCCGTTAAAATCCGCCAACGATCTTTGGTATTTGGGCGCGGCAGCCGGTTTGGCGATGGCCTCAAAATATATTTTGGCAATAAATAAAAAACATATTTTTAATCCGGCGGCTCTGGCTGTGGCGCTTTCAGCTGTTGTTCTAAATCAATCCGCAAACTGGTGGGTGGGGAATTTATATATGGCGCCGTTTGTTTTTTTGGGAGGACTGCTGATGGTAAAAAAAATTAGAAGATACGATTTAGTGATAAGTTTTTTTATTGTTTCCGTTGTTACTATTTTAGGATTTAATTTTTTAAGAGGAGGTAATCCGTTGCCGGTTTTAAAAGGAATACTTTTTTATTCCCCAATTTTATTTTTCGCCTGTGTTATGCTTACCGAGCCGATGACCACGCCTCCCACCAGAAATTTGAGAATATTTTACGGCGCCTTGGTAGGATTTTTATTTTCTTCCGCAATTCATGTCGGTTCTCTTTACTCGACTCCGGAGTTGGCTCTTTTGGCGGGAAATATCTTTTCTTATATAGTTAGTCCCAAAAATAAATTAGTTTTGGAATTACAAGAAAAGATTATCGTCGCCCCCGAGATTTATGATTTTTTGTTTAAACCAGATCGCAAATTAAAATTTAAACCTGGCCAGTATATGGAATGGACTTTGGGCCATGACACTCAAGACGCCAGAGGCATGAGGCGGTATTTTACCATCGCATCATCTCCGGCCGAGGAATATTTAAGAGTGGGTGTAAAATTTTATCCTCAAGCCAGCAGTTTCAAACAATCCATGATGCTTTTAAAGCCCGGCGACAAAATTGTGGCTTCTCAATTGGCCGGCGACTTTGTTCTGCCTAAAGACAAGGACAAAAAATTGGTTCTAATCGCTGGCGGTATTGGCATCACGCCTTTTAGAAGCATGATACAACACTTATTACACATAAACGAAAAACGTGATATAATTTTGATGTACTCAAATTTTACGCCCGCCGACATTGTTTACAAAGATATTTTTGATCAAGGCGAGAGGCGTTTGGGCATCAAAACAGTTTATACAATAACTAATACGCCATATCCGGCCGATTGGCGGGGCGAACAAGGCTTTATTGATGAACAAATGATAAAACGAACTGTTCCGGACTACAAGAAAAGAACATTTTACTTATCCGGTTCTCATAATATGGTGGCGGCCTTTGACGGAATTTTGCGGAAAATGGGAATTCCAAAACAACAAATTAAAAAAGACTTCTTCCCCGGACTTGTTTAAATTTTGTAAATATCCAATATGTCCACTGGCTCCGAGTCGGTAATATGCGAACCGTCTTTTAAGGATATTTTTTCCCTGCCTTTTTTATTTGAGCGGGCGGTTCAAACGGATTTTTCTTTTTACAGCGAACAGGTTAAAAAACGCATTATCAGAAAAAATTCTCTACTGCGCTTATTTTTTGCCCGCGCGCGCAGACGCAGAATTTTATTGGTGGCCAAAACGGAAGGGAAGTGCGTGGGCTTAGTAATTTCCAGCTGTAATGCAAACATCGGCGTCATCCACTGGCTTTTTGTGCTCCCCGAGTACAGAGGTAAAAAAATCGGCTTTAATCTGGTAAAGCGGGCCGAGGCGGAGCTCCAAAAATTGGGTTGTCATAAAATCACTTTAACCACCGAAATAGCCCCGGAATTTTATAAACATTTGGGGTATTTGGAAGAAGGTCTCTTAAAAAAGCATTGGTGGAAGAAGGACTTCACTATTATGAGCAAGATTGTATAATTACTAAGGTTGAGTCATAAAAGTTTACTTTTATGCGAGACCTGACGTAATTATATGGGCTTTAGCCCATATAACAATCCGCCACTGGCGGATTTTTTTTATCAATGTTATACTGAATAGCAGGCCCATATAATCTCATTCGTTCAAAAATAAACTTGCAAGCAATTTATTTTATTCACTTATTTCTATTATGAACATACCAGCGAGTGTTGTAAAAAACAAAAAAATTATCTACATTGCCGCCGGAGTAGTTCTGTTGTCGTTAGCCTCGTATTTTATTTTTAGCAATAAAGGCAACCAACTGACCACAATCACAATATCGGATAAAATTACAGCCACCAGCACGTCAGCCACATCCACCACCGCAACTCCAAAAAAATCTACCACACCAGTAACCTCGCCGATGTCGGCCACCCAAAGATATCTGGATGCTATCCGCGTATATAAAAGCGTCGGTTATTATTTTCAATTTGTCAGCTGTCACGGATCTCCTGGTTCGCTTACTTTAAAAAAAGGCAAAAAGTTTATGTTGGATAATAGAGACAACGTTACCCGCAAGATAGCTGTCCAAGGCGGTCAAACATTTCAGATTAAAGCCTATGACTTTGCTATTGCCACCGCGCCATCAACTCTTGGTACTCATTACATAACCTGCGATGGCGGAGGCGCTGCTTCAATTATGGTACAGCCGTAGGATACAGTATTTCCCAAGAGCAACCACCAAAAAGGTTGCTCTTTTCGTATTTGCCAAATCAGGCATTTTTTAGTAGAATATCTGCATATGTCCCTATCCATTGAAGAAGTAAAAAAGATTGCCCAATTGGCAAGAATTAAGCTTAACCCTGATGAAGAAAAGCGCCATGCCGCCACTATTTCGATTGTTTTGGATTATATGAAAATATTAAACGAGGTTGATACCAAAGGCGTAGAACAAACTTGCCAGGTTACCGGTTTGGAAGACGTTACCCGGCCGGACGAACCGCGGGATTGTAAAATAGTAAAAGAATTATTGGCCCAGATGCCGGAGGTTGAAGTGAGTGAGCTGGTGGTGCCGGTGGTGTTCGCCGAGGCTAATGAGGACATGTAAGCCAACTGTTATTGCGAGCAAAGCGAAGCAATCCCAAAGTACCGGTGATACTAACAATGGGATTGTCCCGATAGTGAATCGAGGATCCTCGACCGCGGTCGGGACCGCGTCGCTACGGCTCCTCGCAATGACATATCCGTGTAATCAGTTAAAAATCTGTGTAATCCTATGTTAAACGAACTGACAATTAAACAAGCCCAGGATGGTTTAAAGAAAAAAAAGTTTACGTCTGTAGAATTAACACAGGCTTGTTTAAGCAGAATCAAAGAAAGAAATAAAGATATAAACGCTTTTATTACTGTTTGCGAAGAGTTGGCGCTGGAAGAAGCAAAAATTGCCGATGGGTTAATCCGCGCGGGCGAGGCAGGGCCTTTAACCGGAATTCCTTTTTCCGTAAAAGACGCCATTTGTACTGCGGGTGTCCGTTCCACCGCCTCGGCAAAAATTTTAGACAATTATATTCCGCCGTTTAATGCCACGGTAATAGCCAAAATCCGCAATCAAGGCGGAGTATTACTGGGAAAAAATAATTGCGATGCTTTTGGCCACGGCGCCAGCAACGAAAACAGCATGTACGGTCCGGTACGCAATCCGCACGATCTAGGCAAAGTTGCCGGCGGTTCATCCGGCGGTTCCGCGGCCGCAGTAGCCGACAATATGTGTATTTATTCCATTGCCGAAGATACCGGCGGTTCTATCCGTCAACCCGCCAGTTTTTGCGGCGTCACCGGATTTCGCCCCAGCTACGGTCGCAATTCGCGTTTTGGCATTATGTCAATGGGTTCCTCGCTTGATACTGTCGGCCCCATAACAAAAACAGTTCAGGATGCCGCTATTATAATGGAAGAAATTGCCGGCAATGATGTATTGGACGCCACAACGGTTAGCGACCCTATTTCATATTACAGCGAAGAGATAGAGGAAAAAATTAAAGGCATGCGAATTGGCGTACCGCGCGAATATTTCGAATTGGAAGGTTTAGACGAAGAAGTAAAAAAAATAACCGAACAGCAAATTGCCAAATTAAAAAAATTAGGTTGTAAAATCGAAGAAGTAAGTTTACCGCACACAAAATACGCCATTGCCGTCTACTATATAATAGTACCAAGCGAAGACAGTTCTAATTTGGGAAGAATGGACAGCATCAGATACGGCGTGCGCCTAAAAGGAAAAGACTTATACGATTTGTATGCCGGTTCGCGCGCGCAAGGTTTTCCCGAAGAAGTTAAGCGCCGGATTTTAATCGGCACTTACGCCTTGTCCGCCGGATATTACGACGCTTATTATAAAAAAGCGCAAACTGTCCGCACCTTAATAAAAAAAGATTTTGAAGATGTTTTTAAAAAAGTTGACGCGCTTATTACTCCCACTTCGCCGTTTCCGGCATTTGGTGTCGGAGAAAAAAATAATGACCCGTTGGCTTTGTATATGGCAGATGTCATGGTTAGTCCGGCCGCGCTGGCCGGTATGCCCGCTCTGTCCGTTCCCAGCGGAAAAACCGTTGCCGGTTTACCGGTCGGTGTTCAGATTATCGGTCCGAGGATGGGAGAGAGTGTGGTTTTAAGGGTGGGGGATAAACTCGAAATTTCTAATTAACTAATTACTAATCAATACCCAATGCTAAAACGATTAAGCATTAATTGTCATTCTGAGAGTAGCGAAGAATCTCTGTCCGGTAGAGCGTAAACGATACAGACAGAGATCCTTCATTGCATTCAGGATGACAATTTGACATTGGAATTTGATTAGTAATTAGAAATTAGATATTAGAAATTAATAATTAAGTTATGCCAAAATCCGCAAAAAAAAGCGCCGCTCCGGAAGCGCCTCAACACGCAACCGGCGCTCCGCCAATCGTCGCTACTGCCGGTGAGGTGGTAAATTACCGCGACAGTTGGAGAATTTTTAGAATCATTACCGAATTTGTGGAAGGGTATCAATTTTTAGGCGATTTAAAAAAAGAAGTTACCATTTTGGGTTCCGCGCGCATTCCCAGCAATAATAAATATTATAAAATTGCCGAAGAACTCGGCTATCTGTTGGGTAAAGGCGGTTTTACCACCATTACCGGCGGCGGTCCCGGTATTATGGAAGCGGCTAACAAAGGCGCGTTTGAAGGTGGCGGAATGTCCGTAGGGTTAAATATTCAATTGCCGTTTGAACAACGCATCAATCCTTATGTAAATAAATCCATCGCTTTTTATTATTTTTTCAGCCGCAAGGTAATGCTTACTTCTCCGGCCAACGCCTTCGTATTTTTCCCGGGCGGTTTTGGCACGTTGGATGAATTTTTTGAGGTGGTAGATAATATGGAAATCGGCTATATGCCAAAAGTTCCGGTTGTTTTGGTGGGCAAGGAATATTGGGGTCCGATAGTCAGTTTTTTAAAAGCAAAATCAGCCAGAGAAGTTCATTCTGTCAGTGAGGCCGAAGTAGACAGGTGGCGCATTGTGGAAAACGCAAAAGACGCCTTTGAATTTTTAAAAAACTCTCCGGATAGAACAAGTGTTTGTGATACAGGATCAACTAATCCGCATTGCCAAGGAAGTTTAGATTGGAATATTTTTAGAATAATGGCCGAGTTGGTTGACGGTTTTGAGTTCCTGACAAAAATTTCCAACGGCGTTACAGTTTTGGGAACAAAAAGTTTATTGCCGGGAACGAATTATTATAACGCGGCCTATGAAATGGGTAAATCGTTGGCGGAAAATCAGTTTACTACTATTACCGGCGGTGGCCCGGGTATTATGGAAGCGGCCAATAAAGGCGCGTTTGAAAAAGGGGGAGTGAGTGTTGGTATAAATATGCGTGTCGAAAAAGGAGAGCGCGTAAATAATTACATCACCAAATCCATCGGTTTCTTTTTTCCTTTTGTCCGCAAGCTAATCATCACCGCCCCTTCGGAAGCGTTTGTATATTTCCCCGGCGGTTTTGGCACCCTGCATCAATTATTCGAAATGCTTACCTTGCAGGAAACCAAAAAAATTAATCCGATTACCACCTTACTTTACGGAAAAGAATTCTGGCAACCCCTTATCGATATTATTCACAACCTACGCCACGAATTCAAAACCATCGGTCAATTAGACGAGGAATCTTTAAAAGTTATCAACGATCCGAAAGATATTCTGCAATATTTAAAGAAGTAATTGTCATTGCGAGTAAAGCGAAGCAATCCCACAGTACTGGTAGCGCCGACAATGGGATTGTCCCGATAGCGAATCGAGGATCCTCGACCGCAGTCGGGACCGCGTCGCTACGGCTTCTCGCAATGACAAACGACATATGATCCCTTTTTTTCAATTTCAATTTATTAATTTTGGGCCAATCACTATTTATGTTTGGGGGCTTTTGGTTGCTGCCGGTATTGCCGCAGGCATAACCTTCGCTTATTTTTTTTGCAAGAAATACCTGCTCTCGGGCGAGGTAATTTTAGATATGGCAATTTGGGCGCTGGTCGGCGCATTTATAATGGCGCGGGTTTTTCATATTTTATTTTATAATCCGGTATATTTTGTGGAGAACCCGGCAGAAATAATTAAATTTTGGCATGGCGGCGCATCGTCTTTGGGCGGATTTGTAGGAGGAGCGATCAGTTTATGGCTGTTTGCCAAGAAAAGAAAATTTAGCTGGAAGGAATTACTGCCTTATTTGGACATTGGCGCCTTGGGCCTGTGGTTGGGGTGGGGAATTGGGCGCATCGGCTGTTTTTTAATTCACGATCATCCGGGCACTCTTACTCATTTCATCTTGGGAGTGAAATTTCCCGATGGGGTCAGGTTTGATTTGGGTTTGCTGGAGTCAATTCTTGGTTTTTTATTATTTATTATTTATTATTTATTATTTAAAAAACTTATCAAAAAACGCTGGGGGCTAGTGGCCGGTTTATCCGTAGCCAGTTACGCGGCCACCCGTTTCATGTTTGATTTTTTACGCGCCACTTCGGACTTCCCCGGAGGAGACGTGCGTTATTCTTTTCTCACCCCGGCCCAGTGGGGGATGCTGGCCGTCCTGACTGGGTTGACTTTGGCGTTCGTTTTGGGTAAGATGAAGCGAACAAATGGAAGGGTCGCATAGTGGTCTAGTGCGCACGCTTGGAAAGCGTGTGAGTGTAAAAGCTCCGAGGGTTCAAATCCCTCCCCTTCCGCATAATAAAATCGCCCTGTCTCGCAGGGTGATTTTATTTGCACAGATCCTGTGGATAATCCCGATTTGACAAGTATACCCCAGTGGGGTATACTCTAAATACGTGAGAAAGAGCGTCGAAATAAAATTATTATGATAAGCAAGCGAATAAAAATCAAAGCGGTTGCCATAATTGCGTTCCTGGCCTTTTTGGGCTCGGTGGCTTTTGGTCTTATTTTTATGATGGACTCAAACATGAAAATGGGGCAGCCTATGATGGCCAGCGAATGTCCGTTCACCACGGATGGTAGTGGGGCATGTCCGCAAGGCGCGCTAGGCGCTGTTGCTCATCATATTTCTCTGTATCAGTCATTTACCAATGTGCCGGTTAATTTTGGCATAGTTGCCCTTATCATTTCTCTGTTTCTTGTTGTTGTGGCGATTTTGGCGGCTTTCTTAAGCCAATCCGTGTTTGTGGTTCCCGCTCTATCCGGTATTTTTTATAATTCTCCGCCCGGCATTTCATATACAAGAAAAATGACACGCTGGCTATCGCTTCACGAAAATAGCCCGGCCACTTCCTAGGACGCCGAAATAAAATCGTTATTAAACGGATTTTGTTTCGCGCGTCCATATCCCTCAACCAAAGGGATTTTTTTGTATTGTTAAATTTACTAAATCAAAAAGTATGAAAGAAAAAATAAAAAATCTGATACAAAACATCAAGTTGCGACAAAAACGCGCTATGGCGATAGCAACGGCTTCAATTTTACTGGTTGTGGCAATGGGGGTTTTTGCCTTCTATTCAGCAAGTAAAAGCGCTTCTATGAGTGTGGCAAGCGAAGAAGCTGTTGTTGATAGTAATACCGATCAAATTGATTCAATTGTGGCCGTGGTGGGAAAAGAGGACTCCTCAATTATCGGCAATACTCCATCTAACAATTCATGGCCAGGTGAAATAATCTCTCTTAATAATCTGCAGGTACAACCGGATCGTGAAGGTACTATCTCACAATGGTATGTTCGTATCGGGGAACGTGTTTATGCGGGCCAGGTTATCGGAAAACTTTCCCGTCCGCCGCAAACACCGGAAATGGTAAGTATGCTCTCGGAGAAATCTCAAATGTTATCAGAAGCGCGCACAAGCGCAGAAGCCCTCCGCGCATATACAGCCAAACGCATTTCGCAATTACAACAACTTCGAATAGATACGGAAAACTCAAATAAACAAAAGATAGGTTTGCTTGGGTCAAACACGTTGACGAGCGGAAGTCCTTTACTCTCTTCAATTGAATCAAAAAAGAAGCTGGCGCAGGTGGTTTTGCGCGGATCAATCACAAAAACATTTCCGATGATGTATGGTCAAACCAGAATTCCTTCCGCCGCATTATTTTTCAGCTTTTCACTGAAGCCAATGTTTGGGATCTTAGATCAAAATTTGCGTAATAATTTTCCTAACATTATCTATAAGGCATTGTTTGATGTAAAGGATACGGAACAATCCGGGTCTCTCTATTTCGATAGCGCCATAAAGCTTGCCAATACTTCCATAGTGGATATGGAAGTATTAACCGAAACGGATTTGGAATCACTCAAAAAAATGCTGGTTGAAGATCAGTCGGAATTTATCACTATGCTTGGCGAGATTAAAAGTATGGAACTGGAAAGCGTTAACACGCAAAGAGAATCCATAGATACGTTAGCAGAAATTGATGCCATGATTGCCGAACTGGAAAAAGAATTAGCGATGTTGGAAGGAGAAGTTGTGGCAAAAGGAGCCGCTTATTCCAGTGTCAGCGGGGCAATTTCCGGCGGCTATTCCATAATCGCGCCAAACAGCGGTGTTGTATCCAGTATTATGAAAAAACCGGGAGAATTTGTTGGGCCGGGAATGCCGGTGGCTACGGTTACCGCTAATGGCAACGGCAAAGAATTGGTTAGAATGAGCATACCGAACAATACGCAGAAACCAATAATCGGTGAATTACTTTCTATTGTCCGACCGGGTTTTGGAACCGATGTAAAAAAAGCGCGATTGGTTGGTGTGGGCAGTGCTCTGGATGACGGATCATATATGGCCGATGCCGTTTTCACCGAATCAACCAAGTGGCCGGTTGGCTCTTCGGTTCGAGTGCTTGCTTCTACCAGTTCCTCGGCTGTAATTATCAAATTTTCATCTATTCTTTGGAGTGAGGCAGGTGTTCCATCCGTGTGGGCCGTATCCGAAGCGGACAGAATTTTTGCCAGGGAAATAACCATCGGCCGAACTTTGGGCGCTTCAGTTGAAGTGTATACCGGTCTAAAAAATGGCGACCGTTATATTATTACGCTTGTTCCAGAAATAAAGGAAAATATGTTTCTTGGTGATTTGGTAAAAATTATCGCTCCAAAAGAAACCAGCGCATCTGCTCCTGCTAAGTCGGGCAAGGATAAAACAATGGGTGGAATGGAAATGTAATTTAAATTGTATGTTTAACAAAATAATTTCCTGGGCATTGGGAAATAAAATTACCGTGCTTGTTCTGGCCGGAATTATGACGGTAGCGGGTTTGTGGAGTATGGCCACAATGAAAGTAGATATTCTTCCGGATATCAACAAACCAACCGTCACTATTTTCGCGGAAAGTCCGGGTATGGCGGCGGAAGAAGTTGAGCGGCTTATTCTTAATCCGATTGAAGCGGCGATTGCCGGAGCTCCCGGAGTTGACCGCATCCGCAGTAGCGCGTCATTTGCGCAAGCAACAATTAATATGGAATTTGCCTGGGGGAGCGACACCTTGCGTAACAGGCAAGTAGTGCAAGAACGATTAACGCAGGCGGTTTTGCCGTATGGCGTAAAGCCTACGCTCGGTCCGGCAACATCTCTGTTGGGCGAGATTGCCTGGATTGGGATAACATCATCCAATGCGAAAATTACTCCAATGGAACTACGAACGCTTGCGGATTGGACCATCCGTCCCGCGTTGCTCAAAGTACCGGGAGTAGCGAATGTGTTTGTAATGGGTGGAGATGTGCGTGAGTGGCAGATAAATATCAATGCCGAACGCATGCGCCGCTATGGAATCATGATTGATGATGTTCGCAAAAATGTAGAAAATACATTGACGAATAAAAGCGGCGGTCTTCTTACCGAGAATGAAAAAGAATATGTTATCCGCATTCTTACCGCGCCAACCGAAGCCGCGCAATTGCAGGATATTGCTATCGGACGCAATATTATGGACGGACGTCCGCTTCGGCTTGGTGATATCGCATCGGTTGTGGAAGGAGCGAGTATTATTCGCGGCAGTGGAGCGATTGATGGCAAAGACGGTGTTATTTTGCGCATCATTCGCCAGCCGGACGCGCAGACTCTTGCTGTTACGGACGCAATCAATAAGACATTCAGTTCACTTTCAGCCAGTCTTCCTAGCGGAGTGGAGCTTCATCCAAATCTTTTCCGCCAAGAAAATTTTATTCGCGCCGGATTAAAGAATGTAGAACGGGCGCTTCTGGACGGTACTGTCCTTGTCATTTTAGTTCTTATCATATTTCTGATGAATATTAGAATGACGATGATTACGCTGACGGCAATTCCCTTGTCCATTTTGGCAACAGCGATTGTGTTTAAGGCCTTTGATCTTTCGGTAAATGTGATGACCTTGGGTGGTATCGCGGTGGCAGTGGGGGAGCTGGTTGATGACGCGATTGTTGATGTGGAGAATATTTTCCGCCGTTTGCGTTTGTGGATGTTGGGCGGAAAAAAAGAAAATCGTGAGCACGTTGTTTTGCTGGCTTCACAGGAGGTTCGTAATTCAATTGTGTATGCGACAGTTCTTGTGGCAGTAGTATTTCTTCCTATATTCTTTATGCCGGGCATTGAGGGGCGTTTGCTTATCGCGCTTGGTTCCGCGTATCTAGTTTCTCTTTTTGCGTCTATGGCGGTGTCGCTTACAGTAACACCGGTTTTGTCCGCGTTACTGCTCAACGATAAGTCGTTGGCTAAACATGAAAAGGAAACCAAAGTAGTGCAAAAAATTAAGGAACGCATTACGCCATGGATTCACTGGTGTATAACCAATGTAAAAATAATTGGCAGTGTTACGGTTGTCGCGCTCTTTCTTACCGTAGGAATGTATTTCTTTGCCGGTAAAGAAGGCATTCCGCCGTTTAACGAAGGTTCAATGGTGGCCATGGTTTTCCTTCCGCCCGGTACGGCGCTTTCCACAACCAATGAATATATGGCCAAGCTTGAAAAGGCTATATTGCAGGTAGATGGTGTGCGTCAGGTCAGTAATATTGCCGGACGCGCATCGGCCGATCCTCATGGTGGCAGCGCGAATTCCAGTGAGGTTCAAATTGCGCTTAAACCAGGATTTGAAGGTGAACGCGAGCAGATTTTTACGGATATACAAGCGGTGTTGGACCGGTTTGGCGGCGCGGATTTTAGTTTGGGACAGCCAATTACGCATCGCGTAGAAATGTTGCTTTCGGGTGTGCGTTCGCCAATTGTAGTAAAAGTTTTTGGCGATGATCCGGAGAATATGGATAAGGCTGCCAAACAGGTCTTGGTTGAACTAAAAAAACAACCGGGAATTGATAATCCGCGTATTCAACAAAATACCGTTGTGCCGGAATTTCGTATTTATGTAGATAGAAATCGGTTAGCCGAATATGCCTTGTCTCCAGGCGAAGTTGCCAATGATTTGGAAATGGGAATTATGGGTGATAATTTAGGGCAAGTTCGTCTTGGTCCCGCTTCAGTAAATGTTATCGCGCGCTATGACGCGGAGTCCAAAGGAACGATGGTCTCCTTACGGGATTTATCCCTCCCTTTTATGGGAGCGGCATCTTTGGGAAGTGTGGCGGATATTCTGGTTGAAGGAGGCCGTAACAGTCAGGATCATGAGGGAGGAAAACGGGTGCTGGTGGTGTCCGCTAACTATCAGGGTACAGATGTGGTTGGAGCTGTTGGCGCGGCAAAAATGGCGCTGGAGTCACAAAAACTTCCTACCGGAGTAACCCTTTCTTTTGAAGGTAATTATAAAAGTCAAAAAGAAAACTCACAACGATTGGCGTTGGTATTTGTTCTTGGATTGATAATGATTTTCGGCGTGTTGTATCATGCTTTTAGATCCGTTCCAATTGTGTTGTTGGTGATGACTAATATTCCAACCGTTTTAATTGGTGGAATGATTGGTGTGTGGTTGACGGGCGGGTCCGTGAGTCTGGCGCACTTGGTTGGTTTTATTTCACTCGCCGGAATCGTCTCTCGCAACGGAATTATGTTAATCGGACGAAGTCTGGCTCTTGTACAAAAAGAAGGATTGCCGTTTGCGCCCGAAACAATTGTTAGAGCCACTCTAGATCGCGTGGTGCCGGTACTGATGACATCGCTTGTGGCCGCTCTTGCGCTTATCCCGCTTATTATTTCCGGCGGTGAACCTGGTAAAGAAATGCTTAACCCGTTGGCAGTCGTGATATTTGGCGGACTTATCTCGTCCACAATTATTTCACTTTTCCTAACGCCCGCGTTATTCTATCGTTTCGGAAGAAAGGCCGCGTTGAAAGGAAGTGAAACAGCATCGTCAGGATTCTAAAACTTGAACCTTATTTATTTAACATCATAAATTATGTAGTATATAAATAGCCTTCGTCAACTGTCATTCTGAGCAAAGCGAAGAATCTCTGTCTGGTTGGTAAAAACGGTACGGACAGAGATCCTTCACTGCGTTCAGGATGACAGTCAAAAAACTTATAAATTAAATTAATCGTATGAAAACAACAGTTATCGGAATCGTAATCGCATTAATTATCGGCGGTGGCATCGGTTATTCAGCCGGAAACAGCATGAACAATAATAGTGCTCAAACCAAAGAGCTACAGGATTCAGTTGCTATGATGAAGGAACAATCGGCAAGCATAAAAACTATGGCGGAGTTGATGAAGTCAACCGGGGTAGCCATGCAAGAAATGGGAATGACGTATAAGGATGATGGCGCGGTGTCTGGCGGAAAAGATTTAGAGATGATGGGGGATAAATATATGAAAGAGAATGTAAAAGCGGTTGAAGGCAGTGGAACCATGAAAAGCATGATGAGTAAATAAAGATAAAAATCCTAACCCCCAAAGAATTTCTTTGGGGGTTTTCCGGGCGGAGTTTGTAATTTAGCACGGATTGATAAATGGGGTGAGGGGGTATATAATAGGAGTAAGGTCGAGTTTAGTTATTAACTTATTCATTTGTCATCCTGAACTTGTTTCAGGATCTATATAATAAAAAGATGCTGAAATAAATTCAGCATGACAGTTAATCGATAATATATGAAACTATCAAAATTAATGCACATAGCCAGTGTTGTCGTTGGTCTTTTCGGAGTCGGCGCGCTTGCGGGCGCGGTTCTTGGCGGAGCCGATAATCTGGTATTCGGAATTTCTAAAATGGATGCGCTAGCATGTTCCGGCATTCTTATGCTTATCGCCATTTGGCTTGCGATTGGAACAATTCACCACATGATGCTGGAGAAACGCGGGGAGATTATATAATTCGTTTGTTATGAAGCCAGTACTAAAAAATAAACTGCTCAAGCGTTTAAAAATTGTAGAAGGGCAAATTCGGGGTCTGCAAAACATGCTCCACGAAAATAAATATTGCGTGGATATTATTACCCAGGCCAGCGCTGTAAAAAAAGCGCTGTCCAGTTTTGAGGATGCGATATTGGAAAATCATCTGGCCACCCATGTGGTAGAACAAATAAAATCCGGCCAGCATTCCAAGGCTGTCACCGAAGTAATGAAGGTTTATAAATTATCCAGGAATGACAGTTAATTTTTTTTGTCATTCTGGGTGGAACGAAGAATCCCTGTCCGGTTGGTCCAAGCCATACTGACAGAGATCCTTTACTGCGTTCAGGATGACAGTCAATTGTATAAACAAATCGTATGAACAAAAAAACTATTCCAATCCGCGGCATGCACTGCGCGTCCTGCGAAATACTTGTTGGAGAAGAGCTGAAAAAAATTCCCGGTGTCGTTAGTGTTTATGTTGATCAAAAAAAAGCGCTGGCGATAATTAAATACCCGGACGCAGTAAGTATTAATGATAGGGATATTATTAAAGCAATTCAGGAAGCGGGTTACGAAGTTGGCCGGAAACAAAAATTACCATGGATTTCCAAAACTCCGTCCGATTACAAAGATCTGGCGCGCGCGGCCGGTATTCTATTTGTAGTCTATCTGCTTGTAAAATGGTTTAATGTTTTAAATTTTGATATCAACTCCCCAAACTCTGGCGTGGCTGTGGCGCTACTCGTTGGGCTGGTGGCCGGCATCTCAACTTGTATGGCATTGATTGGCGGGCTGGTGTTGGGATTAGCCGCCCGGCACGCCGAACAGCACCCGGAAGCTACGTCGGCGCAAAAATTTCGTCCGCACATATATTTTAACATCGGCCGTATTTTAGGATTTGCAGTTTTGGGTGGTTTTATCGGTCTTATCGGCCAAGCTTTCAAACCCTCCACCAATTTACTTGGTTTTCTCACCGTTGCAATCGGCGGTGTAATGATTTTTTTCGGTTTAAAATTGATAGAAATTTTTCCGGCCCTGCGGGACAAAAATATTACCTTGCCGTCCGGCATCGCAAGGTTGTTCGGTCTGCATAAAGAAGTAAAGGAATACAGTCATAAGAGCGCGATGGTGATGGGGGCATTAACTTTTTTTCTACCTTGTGGTTTTACTCAAGCAATGCAGCTATACGCGGTCTCCACCGGAAGTTTTTGGCAAGGCGTGGCAATTATGGGGTTATTTGCCATTGGCACCGCGCCCGGTTTGCTTGGCATCGGCGGTTTAACTTCGGTATTTAAAGGAAGAAAAGCGCGGATATTTTTTATGACTGCCGGATTGGCAGTAATTCTTTTGGGCTGGGTAAATATCACCAATGGCAGCCGGTTATTTGGCGGCCGCATAGACAGTAGCGAGGTCGCGCCAGTTGTAGATCAGAACGTGCAGGAAGTGCGGATGAATCAGCTTCGCAACGGCTACTCGCCTAATATATTTACTATAAAAAAAGGCCGGCCGGTAAAATGGATAATTACCTCCGCTACATCATTATCGTGCGCCGCTTATCTGGTCATGCCAAAGTATGGCATTAGTAAATCACTCCGCGCCGGAGAAAATATAATTACTTTTACACCAATACAAACCGGCGAAATTCCATTTTCCTGTTCTATGGGAATGTATCGGGGTAAGTTTATTGTAGTTGAATAACCTGTCATTGCGAGCCACAGCGAAGCAATCTCAAAGTACTGGAGCGCCAACAATGGGATTGCCACGTCGCTACGGCTCCTCGCAATGACAATAAAAAAATAAATAACTTTTTTAATATGCAACCAGACAAAATCATCGTCATCATCGCAGGCGTTAGTTTAATCGCGTTTATTTATTGGTTTTTTCTTATGAAAAAAGAGAAAGCGGTTACTGCCGGCGATTCAATGGACGTTATGGTTAAAGGCGGTTATTCGCCGGACACCATTATTCTTGCCAAAGGTAAAAAAACAACTTTACGATTTACACGTCGGGATCCGTCAAGCTGTTTGGAAGAAGTGGTGGTGCCGGAATTTAAAATCCGTAAATTTTTACCGCTTAATGAAACCGTATCCATTGAACTGAAACCGGAAAAAGCGGGGGAGTATGAATTTGTCTGTGGCATGAATATGTTTCACGGAAAATTAATTGTTAAGTAAAAATATTATGGAATCCAAAAAAACTTTTTCCGTTAAAGGCATGCATTGCGCCTCGTGCGTTACCATGCTGGAACGGGCGTTGAAACAAGTGGACGGCGTTAGCCAGGCGAACGTGAATTTGGCAACGGAGAAAGCTACCATTTCATATGATCCGCAGAAAGTAACCGATAAACATTTAGAATCGGCTGTAGCCAATGTCGGCTATCAGGCAATGGTTAATGAGGAACTGAAATCCGAAGCGGATGAACAAAAAGAAAAACAAAAAGAACTGCGTGATTTAAAAATAAAAGTTATTGTCAGTCTGGTATTGGGCGGCTTGATATTCTGGGGCAGTTTTCCCGGACTTATGAAAACCGCGCCGATGTTTTTACAAAATTTTTTGGTTCAGCTATTTCTGGCCGTGCCCGTTCAGTTTTGGGCGGGATTTGCATTTTACCGCGCCACGCTTTCGTCTCTTAGGCACCGCAGCGCCAATATGGATACGCTGGTGGCTATGGGTACTACCGTGGCCTTTGGCTACTCGGCATTTGTAACTATTATGCCTAGCGTGGTGGAAAAAGTGGGTATTGAACCAATGCCGTATTTTGACGTGAGCACGATTATTATCGGCCTAATTTTACTTGGCCGTTATTTTGAAGCCAAAGCCAAAGCCGGCACATCGGAAGCTATAAAAAAACTAATCGGTCTGCAGGCTAAAACCGCGCGAGTAGTGCGTGACGGCAAAGAAATTGATATTCCGTTAAGCGAAGTTGTTGTCGGTGATGTTGTCCGCGTGCGTCCGGGCGAAAAAATCCCGGTGGACGGCGTTATAATTGAAGGAGAATCGTCAATTGACGAATCAATGGTCACCGGCGAAAGTATTCCGGCCGATAAAGCAAAAGGCGATACGGTGGTTGGCGCGACGATAAATAAAACCGGTTCGTTTACTTTTACCGCCGCCAAAGTTGGCGGGCAAACCATGTTGGCGCAAATAATTAAGCTGGTTCAGGAAGCGCAAGGCAGTAAAGCGCCTATTCAGCGCATCGCGGACATGATCTCTTCGTATTTTGTACCGGTCGTTCTTATGTTGGCTGTAGCCACATTTGTGGTTTGGTACAATTTTGGTCCGGCGGATAAGGCGGTTTTATTTGCTATTTTAAACACGGTAGCCGTGTTAATTATTGCCTGCCCGTGCGCCATGGGTTTGGCTACTCCCACCGCCATTATGGTTGGAACGGGCAAAGGCGCGGAACATGGTATTTTAATTAAAGATGCCGAAAGTTTGGAAACGGCTCATAAAATTAACACTATTGTTTTTGATAAAACTGGCACGCTCACAATCGGCAAACCGGAGGTTACGGATATCGTTGTTGTTAATCATTTAAAAAACGAAGAACTGTTGCGTCTGGCCGCGTCAATTGAAAAAGGGTCGGAGCATTCATTAGCTGAAGCGATTGTAAAAAAAGCGGAAGCAGAAAATCTTATCATGAGCAAGGTTGACGGGTTTAAGGCTATTCCCGGCCATGGTGTTGAAGGCAGTGTTGATGGCTTTAAAATTTTCTTTGGCAACCGCCGGTTGATGGAGCGGGAAAAAGTGGTAATTACAGGCGAACAGAATGACAATATTTCAAAATTGGAAAGTGAGGGCAAAACGGTAATGATGTTGGCTGTGAATGGCGCGTTAAGCGGTTTGATTGCCGTGGCCGATGTTATAAAAGAAACAGCTAAAGATGGTTTGGCTGCTTTAAAAGCGCTGGGAATTGAAGTGGTTATGATTACCGGCGACAATAAGCGTACTGCCGACGCCATTGGCGCTAAACTGGGCATCACACGCGTACTGGCCGAAGTATTGCCGGATCAAAAAGAAGCAGAGGTTAAGAAAATCCAGGCCGAAGGCAAAGTGGTGGCGATGGTAGGAGACGGTATTAACGACGCGCCAGCTTTGGCCGCAGCCGATGTGGGCATCGCCATGGGAACAGGCACGGATGTTGCCATAGAAGCGGCCGATATAACTTTGATTAATAAAGATTTGCGTTCAGTGGCCGCCGCTGTTGTTCTTTCCAAAAAAACAATGCGCACAATTAAATTAAATTTATTCTGGGCGTTTGGCTACAATATTATTCTTATCCCTGTCGCCATGGGCGCGTTGTATCCGTTCTTCGGGCTCCTACTCAATCCAATTTTTGCTTCAGTCGCCATGGCTACCAGTTCTATTTCGGTAGTATCAAACTCGCTTCTTCTTAAACGAAAAAAAATCGCATAATTTTGCGCGATTTGGCGAAATGGAGTAAAATAGGCGTATGACAGAAGAAATCAAAATTACCTTCACGGACAAATTATTGGCGAAAGTTTTTTTACCAATATTTCCCCGATGGATTAAACCAAACCACCTTTCCGCGGCGCGTATTTCTTTAATTCCTTTTGTGATTTTTTTGTTGTGGCAAGAAAATTATTTGTGGGGAGGAATCTTATTTTTAATTACTGCTTTTACCGATGCTTTGGATGGGGCCATGGCCAGAACCAGAAATCAAATTACCGGTGTCGGCAAAATGTTTGATCCTTTGGCCGACAAATTGCTTATTTGTTCGGTGGTTTATATTTTGGTTTTAAAATATCTTGGCGCATATACTGCTTTAATAATCATAGTCATTGAAATAGTTATAATTGTGACGGCTCTCATAAAACACGGCTATGACAGCAATTGCCGTTTGCAGGCAAATTCATGGGGCAAAATAAAAATGATTTTACAGGTGTTGGGGGTATTTATTTTGTTGTTATCTATCATCTTTAATTTAGAACAGCTCCTTCCGGTTTCCAAAGGTACATTTTATCTCGCCATTGTTTTTGCAATTTTGAGCCTGTTTACATATAGTATTTAGACTTCGTCTGAAAGTTATCCACAAGGCAAAAGTATACGGTTTGCCTATTTAAGGTATCATACATGCCGGTTATGGGTTTCATTCCCAACTATTGGCTCTCATCGCACAATCTCACACTGGGGCAGGCGTTGACTTCGCCGTATGTGGTGATGGAGGTGCTAATAATCATATTGGGCGCGCCATTTTTGGAGGAAATCCTTTTTCGCGGTTTGCCTTGTAGCGCAGCATCGGATACTGAAGGCAAGATAAGGCCGCGCTGGGGTCTGTTCGTGATACTTGGATTTTCGTTCATTTTTTTCGGTCTTGCTCACGGTCAGGGCTATTTCTCCGTCCTGTTGCAGGGCGTAGGTGGTTTGCTCCTTGCCAGGCTTTTCTTTCGGAATGGCCCGAACACAGTGGCATCTTACTTCTCTGGTGTGGCAGCACACGCCTTGTATAACATCTCGGTGGTAGCTGTTACATGGATTTGGCTTTCGTAACATACCCACTTCTCACCGCCCCCGTCTCGCAAATGCGGGCCGGGGGTATTCTTTTAACAGGAGGTGAGCGATGATTACCGATCCAAGGCTCTTTTTCAAAAGCATTCTGCCGCAGATTTGTACCAGGGATACCAGCATTGATCCAAAGGGTTGGCGGAAAAACAATCCGCTTTGGGGACATTGCGCCGTGGTTAGTTTGTTGGCGCAAAGTTTGTTTAGCGGGCAAATCTACGCCGTAAATTTAAAAGGTACAAAATTCGCCAAGATGAAGCATCATTACTGGAATGCCTTTCCGGATGGCACGCAAGAGGATTTCACCCGCGAGCAATTCGGCAGAGATTATCCCGGTGAGTTAAAAATACGAAGAGCGATAATTTCTTCTATGCTGGACAATCCAAACACTCTAAGACGTTTTGAGTGGTTGCGGGAACGTTTTGAAGATGAAAGCAAGAAAGATGAATAGCGGTATCTGTTTATAAGTTTCGGGCACGTCACAAGACTTGCCCGTTTTTTTGTGGTATAATACCTTTAGCAATGATCAGTTATCAATAATCAAATTTGGAAATTGAAAATTGAGATTTGGAAATTGAAAAATTTATTTATTAATTTTTTGTCTATGTCAATGTCAAAACCGCAGAGGGTTTCCGTGTTTATTCTACGCATGGTAATGGGCTGGTTCTTTTTCTACGCCGGCATTACCAAAGTGTTAAACGCAAAATTCACCGCCGCCGGCTATATTAAAGGCGCAATAAATTTTGTAGATCTGTACCAATGGTTTTTGAGTCCGCAGGTTTTACCGGTTATAGATTTTATGGTGAAGTGGGGGCTAACGTTTTTGGGATTATCCCTTATATTCGGATTATTTGTCCGCATCAGTTCATACCTGGGAATGTTGCTGATGTTTTTATTTTACCTCCCCATTTTAAATCTCCCTTTAGTAGGCGAGCATGCCTACTTGGTAGACGACCATATTATTTATATGGCCGGCTTATTGGTACTTGCCAGCTTCCGCGCCGGCCATGTTTGGGGTTTAGAGAAGTGGTGTATAAATTTACCAATTTGTTCCAAATACCCAAAACTTCGCGCATTGCTAGGTTAAGAAACCTCAACTTTTCTTTGATGAGGACTTTGAGTATGTTCCAAAGTAATTTTTATTGTCTTCTTATTTATTAACAACCCCGCAATCTTCTCCGGCCATTCTATAGCGCAGATGGTATCTGGTTTGCCCAGATAATCTTCCACACCAATTTCAAGTAACTCTTTTTCGTCCTTGAGCCGGTAGGTGTCTACGTGGACGAAT
The DNA here is from genome assembly GCA_964641245.1 of uncultured Gammaproteobacteria bacterium. Taxonomy (GTDB): domain Bacteria; phylum Patescibacteriota; class Patescibacteriia; order Magasanikbacterales; family GWA2-37-8; genus XYD2-FULL-39-9. Next base: position 22,272 of record CAZXML010000001.1, read on the forward strand.
TTTCGGACTTCGGACCTCGGAATTCGGACTTCATACACGTTCATCAGCGTAAATGTGGGGCTCGTAAGCTCTTTTTTTATACCCAAACCCGCGGCAATACCTTTTACCAACGCGGTTTTCCCGGCCCCCAAATCTCCGGACAACAACAAAATATCACCGCCTTTTAATTTGGCAGCCAGTTTTTTTCCGTATTCAAAAGTTTCTTTGGGGGAGTTTAATATGGCCATGTGTACATTATGCCCGCTTTTTAAATTCAAGTCAAAAAAATTCGGCCCCAGCTACTGCGGAGGCCGAACGGCATGATTCTTTTTAGCCCAAGTCACGTATCGTTGAGCTAGTTTTAGTTCTGACTTGCGCGGCTTATCTTTTTGTTCACGATTTTCTGTCAAAATCAAGATGAGCGAAGCGACTCTTTTACTGTCTGCGTAGTTTAATACGCAAAGAATATCTTCCACCACATTATTTAACAAGGCTTTATTAGTCAATGTTGCAATATCAGCGAGAAGACAAAGTAAAGATACGTCGTTTTCTTTTGATTCGTCACGTTTGCGAAACCGCATGGTTGCCTCCAGTTGTTAACAGGTAGGGTGATTTTAGCACCCCTAGGCTAGTTTTACAAGCATTGATTTTTTATTGGATTAAGTATACAATGCCACACATAAAACGGGCTATATAGGGTACGCCATATAGCCCATTTTCACTCGGAAGAGAAAAATAAATTTTTCTCTTCCCTCATTCAAACGGGCTATGGCGAAGTTGGTATCGCGCATGCATGGGGTGCATGAGGCCGTGGGTTCAAGTCCCACTAGCCCGACAATTGTAGACGTTCAAAATTATCGGGGGAATTAACATTTTGGTCGACGATACGGGAGGCGGCGTTTTCGGCGTAACCATCAACAATTTTAAAACCCCCCACCCACAACCACGACACTTTTCTTCCCCCGAGGCGGCGGTTCGTTCCGTGTTGGGCCACAAACATCTTAATTTCGTGAAAATCGTTTGAGGTTGCCAGTTTTTTGGCTTGATAAGCGGCTTCCCAGAAATTTCGTAAAGGTTCGATCCACAAAACCCCTTTTCTTCCCAAAGCAGACTTTTTTTGATGAAGGTCTGTTTTTAGTTTAATAAGTTCTTCTTTTTTTAAGAGGTAGGTTGATTTCTCAATGGTATTATCTAGATAGGAATCAACCAACTTATTCAATTTCTGCTCTGTTTCTTGGGTTTTGGTCTCTAGGGATTGGGAAAAAGATATATTGGTATTTTTTAACTCTTTTTCCCATTTCTCTATTTGGGCAAGCCCTTGGCTATGCCAATCATCAGAAATGGCAACTGTTTCCAGTTCTGTTTTAATCTGTTCGGCTAGTTTGTTTTCTTGGAGATACTTTTGTGAGCAAGGGCCTAATCTTTTTGTACAACGATAGTAACGATATGTTCCGCCGTGGCCATGGGCAAATTGGGCAGTAATGGCTGCGCCACACTCTTGGCAAGAAAAAAGTTCGCAGAATGGAAAATTATGGCTATTTTTTTTCTTGCGAGGACGGGATTTGCTTTTGAGTATTTTTTGTACGGTTTCAAATGTCTTACTATCCACCAGAGCAGGAAATTTGCCCTCGTAGGCTTCGCCATTGTGTTGAATAATGCCGAGGTATGCTTTGTTGGTCAGAAGTCGATAAATTCCTGCTTTCACCACAGGCTTGCCTGTGCTACTCACCACGCCCCAAAAACTCAGGCGCTCCGATAGGCTTTGCAGGGTATGGTTATGAGTAGCAAATTCCTGAAATGCTTTGGCTACTATTCTGGCTTTGAATGGGTCTGGTTCTATATTCCTCGTTTTCGGATTATTCACATATCCAAACGGGGCTTTAGTAGGCCATTCGCCACGCCTGAGTTTTTGGCGAACACCGCGTTTTACATTTTCACTAAGATTGTCAGAATAATATTTACTTTGCCCAAAGGCTACTTGGAGCATGAAAAGTCCTTGCGGGGTTGGCTCAAACCAAAAAGTGGGAAAGCGCAAAGAAACAATCTTTTCTATATCTATGCTATATATAATCTGCCCTCCGTCTATGCTGTTTCTGGCTAGCCGGTCTGGATGCCAGGCTAAAATTCCTATTGGTTCTTTGCTCTCTTGAATTTTAGTCATCATTTCATTAAAAATCTCTCGCCCGGGTTTCTTTGCGCTTTTGCTTTCAATAAAAGTTTCAGAGATCAAAATATTTTCTCTCTTGGCAAACTCAGCCAGTTCGGCCAGCTGGGCTTCTATGCTCATGACCTGCCTTTCTTCATCCTCGGTGCTTTTGCGGGCGTAGAGAAAATATTTTGTCATATTCGAAATGAGTGAGATAAATAATGAAATGTTTTGATTATTTACGAGCGAATGAGAATATATGTGGCAAAGCCCCTATACTATTGTTTATTAAAAAAAGAAAAATATATAGGAGTGTGGCCCAACACGGCAGCCGCTTCCACGGCTGAGGCGCCACCGCGCCTACGAACCGCCGCCTCGGGGGAAGAAAAGTGTCGTGGTTGTGGGTGGGGGGTTTTAAAATTGTTGATGGTTACGCCGAAAACGCCGCCTCCCGTATCGTCGACCAAAATGTTAATTCCCCCGATAATTTTGAACGTCTACAATTGTCGAAAATCCTGAACGATGTACGAACCTATTTTGAAACGGTTTATTAGATAGGGGGCTATGGTGTAGGGGCTTTGCCCCTACAACCCCATAAAATTTGGACGGGCAAAAAGGAAGGGGTTAGGGGAGGGTCCGCCTAGGCGGATTGCCCGCCTGTGACAACGATTTCGGGGGCCTAACGATTTGTTTGTGGGGGGGGTGTTGTTTCGTATTCGCTACGGCGAATGCGCCGCCCGACCAAACGACGACGATTTTATTAGAAACGCGCTTGCCCCTGCCCTCCCGTGCGCGCGCGTTGGATGTAGGAACTCCCAAAAGTAGTATACCATAAATATCTAAAATTTGGATATTGACTTTTTAGATATATCATTGATATACTATGACTAAGTCAATACATACAAAAGAATACGCTTATTTCGTTGAACGATTGCGAAAAGCTCGTGAAGAGGCCGGGCTAACTCAAGTGGGAGTAGCCAAGAAATTAAAGCGTCCACAATCTCATATTTCTAATATTGAATCTGGGCAACAAAGGGTTGATGTTATTGAGCTTCAAATTTTTGCAAAAATTTATAATAAAGATATTAGCTACTTTATAAAATAAAATTTGTGTTTATACCAGGACAACTAATATCACTTATAACATTTCCGGGAGTTGTTGTGCATGAATGGGCTCACAAAAAATTTTGTGAGTGGTTTGGTGTTAAAGTTCATGAAGTGAAGTATTTTAGATTTTGGCAAAAAACTGCTGGATATGTTACCCACGAGGAACCATCTACATTTAAACAAACTTTTTGGATTTCTGTGGGACCACTAATCGTCAATTCACTAGGATGCATAATTTTAAGTGCTATTGCCTCTCAAACACTACCAGAAAGCTTTTTAAATTATTTGATATTATGGCTAGCATTATCAATCGGTGCTCATTCCTTTCCGAGTGATCATGACGCAAAAAATATATTAGAAAGAAGCAAGAGTCATATTAAAAATGAAGGTTCAATTACTCATTACTTATCCTATCCTTTCTTTATTCTAATTTGGATTGCTAATAAATTAAGTTTTTTCTGGTTTGATTTTGTTTATGCCTTTCTACTTTTACAAATTGGAGGTGGAATTAATCCGATACTTTAAATAAACTATGAATAAATTAAAAAAATATAAATCTCAAATCCTTTTTGGTACAGGGGTAATTTTATTAACGGTATTCTTTGTTGGGCTATTCTTTGTTGATATTGGAATTAATAGCAAGTTTTTTATTAAAAGAGATTTCAACAAAGCATTTCAATACAGGTTAACCGGCGACTGTGATTCTTTTTTGGTTTATGTAAACCGAGATATTGAAAAATGGAAAGAAAGATGTGAAGAGGAAAAATCTGAGGATAAAGAGCCTATTAGAAGATTTAAAATTCAACAAATTTCTCATAAATTTTTTAGTGGTAGAGCGTTTTTACAAATAGAGGTAACCAGAAATATTCTCGGTAAAGAAGATTTTACCTATTCAGTAAATTATGAGATGGTAAAATCTGGTTTAGATTGGAAAATTGACCAGAAAATTAAATAATATAAAATTTATGAATAAAAAATTTGCTATTTTACTGCTCTTGCCGTTAGTTTTTTTATCCGGGTGTTCAGTATTTTCTGGCCAAGAAAAACAAGTCAGAAATGAAGAGTGGAATTTAGAGGAGGTATTTACAGAGATAGGTAAAGAGGAAGAGTTAAAACTGAAACCAATTTGCGAGCAAGAGATGATTCCCGCCGAATACGCCCAGGATTGTTATTTTCGAGAACTTAAAAATTGCGAAGCTCTTAGTGGAAAAATGATCCCAAAATCTGAATTGGAGAAATGTTTACCCGTTTTTTTAAGAGACGAGATACAAAATAATTAGTGCGGGATTAATTGCAAAAACTCTCATACTACTATTTTCCAGTTAAATTTTTATGATTTAAAAATAACACACAGCATGCCATGCTTAATTTAGTCACGAGACTATTAACTTAAAACATATGGAACAAAAATGGGATACATTTACGAAGGATGAGCAGGAATTTCTTAAGGATTTTGCTGCGCAAATATCAGTAGGTGAATTGGCGCAAACAGAAGATTTAAAACAGAATTGTAATATTTCATTTCAATACGCGCAAACCTACTCAGCTTATATTAAAGATTATGAAAAAGTAAAAGCACAAATGGTTGAGAATCTTCGGACTAAAAACTACCATAGTGATTTTACCCCAGCTGTATATCAGGAAATGATAAATATTACTGATCAAATAATTGAGAATAAATTAGAAAAAGTGAGGAATGATTTTCAAGAAAAGTTTGGGGAGTCAATTTATAATTATTTAGGAAAAGACGGAAAGGCAAAGAGTTGTTTCGGCGTTGTCCTGTTCTTTGCGACAACAATAGGAGCAGTGTCTTTGTTGGTGTAGTATAATATATTTATATGGAATTAAATTATTTTGTATACAAAATAATATCTGACATAGAAGGCAGTTTAGATAGAATAAATAAAAATTCTAATAAAGATGAGGGTGTTATTAAGTCCGATATAAATTTTGATTTGTATGTTGAGCCAAAAAAAGATAGAATTTTGGTCTGTGATGCAAAAACAATAAAAAATACAAAAGCTACTTTAAACAAGATAAAGTTTACTATAAAATACTCTGCAAAAACCATGGCACAAATTTTGGATAAACTACAAAAAGACAAGAGTGCAAATTAAAAATTAACCCAATTTCTTGTGAATGTTCTATTTGTATATTATTTATATAATCATATTACCAAATAGTTTATTAGAGATAATTAAAGAGTAGAAAGATTGTGAGGTGAGAAAAACTTTAAATTATCCAATGTTTCTGTTATAATATAATCATACAATTCGATAAATTAGTTATCCAGAGTACGGCGAGGGAACTAGCCCTATGACCCGTCGGCAACCATTGAACGGCGACTCCATCAATAAGGTGCCAATTCTAGCCCGCAACGGGAAAGATAAAAGTCGATTTTTGTTTTAAAAACAAAAAACTCTTTTCCCTTGTGGTTGAGAGTTTTTTATTTATTAATCCAAAATTATATGAGCAATTTAACACTAGAACAAATAGCGGCTTTGGGGAAGAAGTCATCAGACGAAGAGGAGAAAGCGCCGTTTCAAGTGGCTGCTTTTATTAATCCAAAAATGGCAGCTTGGGGCAGGGATCAGTTAAGGAAACGGGACGAGCAGCAGGAAAAACGAGAATTGAAGCCAAATGAGAATATCAACGAATCATCGTGGATAGAATGGGTAAGGCCGGATTGGGACGGGATAACAATGTAATTAATCCAAATCTATGAATAAATTAGAATTATTGAATCAGTGGGCCAGTCAGCTGTCTGTAGAGGATGTAAAAAATTTAACGGAGGAAGAAATACTAGATAAAGTTTTGGAAAGACCTCTGCATCCTGGGCAGTATGGTTTTATTTTTCCATTATCATCACCAGATGAGTTCGCGCTAATTTTTTATGAACTCATGAAAAGATTGTTGAAAATTGAGGATTTAAAAGAAAAAATGAAGGGTAGGGCATGCCAAATTAAGTCCGGTTATTATTTTAACTATCCCGTATGAATAATTACAAGGTTTGTAAATCGCGAAAGAGTGGTATATAATGACCCTGCAAATAATTGGCGAAAGATAATTTGGCTAAATCTGGAAAATAAAATGGTTTATGGATGAAAGTGGGCAAATTACTAAAAATCAACACTATGTTCCGCAATTCTACCTACGAAAATTTGCGAACAGCAATGACAAGTTAGAGATATTAGATTGTGGAAGAAGAAAGGTTGTTGCTTCAAGATCGCCAAAAAGTGTTTGCAACGAAGAATACTATTACAGTGCGAACAATCAACTTGACGAAGTCAGCCAAGCCCTAGAAAAAGAATTTCAAAGAATTGAGTCGGATATTTCTAAAGTTTATGATGATATCATGGGGAAATTCATAAATTTTGAACAAATTACAGAGAATGACAAAATACTTGTATCCACTTTTATGTCGCTCCAGTATTTGCGAGGTCCGTATATGCGAAAACAAATACAGAGAGTGAATGAGCAGATGGTAAAACAAATTACAAAGTTGCAGTTCAGCTCGCCTCACATTCATAAATTTTTTGAGCAACATGAAAAAGAGTCCGGAGAAAAACTAACAGAGCAACAAAGAAACGAGGTTATTAAGTTTGCTCAAAAAGGAGAATATCGGGTAGAAATGGGAAATGCCGCACACCTGAATTTGATTGGCGAAATGGAAGGATTTAGAAATCTTTTGTTTGGTAAGGAGTGGTTAGTCTATATTTCAAAATCAAACAAAAAATTTATAACATCTGACAATCCTGTGATTGAACTTTTTCCGGAATGGACGGGTAAATTCGTCTATGGCCCAAGCTTCTTACAAAGAACGCATCAGTTTTCTATGACGCCAGATATTTTAATAATCGCTACCAATCCGCGAAATCCACCAGCAATCGGAGCGGTAAAAAGAAAAACGCTATTCGATAATATGGAGCACAATGCTAAAATTTTAGAATTAAATTTCCAACATCCAAGAAATGCGACTGCTTATGCATACGCTAGAGACAAAAATTCTTTACAAGATGTAATTGACAGTGCAAATCTTTATAATAAACAACATAAAAAGATTGTGTGATTGAATTTAAATCAAAAAATGTCATCCTGCTGACCGGCGCTGGTTTTACTAAAAATTTTGGTGGTTTTTTGGGAAATGAAATATGGGCACAAATATTTAATGAACCGGAGATTCAAAATAATGAAAACCTTCGTAATTTACTACAAGAAGATTATGATTTTGAATCAGTTTATTCTTCTGTAATGACCGGTCGATTTTCTGAAGAAGATAAAAATACGATGAAGAAAGTGGTGGAAAAAGCCTATAAAAATTTAGATGACGCAATAAAAGATTGGGTTTTTACCGAAACAAGCCCTTACCCTGTAAATTGGTACGGTTGGGGAAAACTCACCAATCTATTTGTGGGACAAGGTAATGAAAAAGGGCTATTTTTTACTCTCAATCAGGATATTTTTATTGAAAGAAGATCTGGCCATAGGCCGCCTGGGGCACCGTTCTTTCCCTCGGAACTTTATAACGGATATTGTCGGGACTTTACTTCTGATAAATTCGTTACTCTGCCAAAGGAGGATGCTGTAACCAAAGCCGAACAGGCTTTTAGAGACCATGCCGGACTAGCTTATATCAAGCTACACGGCTCATATGGCTGGAAATCATCAGATGGTCTAAATCAGATGGTTATTGGTAAAAATAAATCTGAACTTATTGAAAAAGAGCCTCTTCTAAAATGGTACTTTGATTTGTTTCAAAAAGTAATTGCAGAGGGTAATAAAAAGGTGCTAATTGTAGGGTACGGTTTCGGCGATCAACACATTAACACGGCTCTCGTTGAAGGCGTTGAAAAATATGGTTTACAAATTTATGTCATTAGTACCAGGCCACCAGCAGAACTAAAGCAACACTTTGCTCGCGGTGGGCATTTTTATGCTCTTCCGATTTTAAAAGGCTTACGCGGTTATTATCAGTACGAATTAAAACAAATTTTTCCCGGTAACCAAGAGGAAACTATTCATTTTAAACAAATACAAGAAGCGTTACAGAGAAGCAATTGATTGAACCTGCGAACAAGTGAACGTTGGCGGCGCGCACGTGAAACGTGCACGAAACAACACCCCCCCCACAAACAAATCGTTAGGCCCCCGAAATCGTTGTCACAGGCGGGCAATCCGCCTAGGCGGACCCTCCCCTAACCCCTTCCTTTTTGCCCGTCCAAATTTTATGGGGTTGTAGGGGCAAAGCCCCTACACCATAGCCCCCTATCTAATAAACCGTTTCAAAATAGGTTCGTACATCGTTCAGGATTTTCGACAAGGATGGAACAATCAAACAACCAAGCGCAAGGAGAACTCAATGACCCAACGGACGGAAATTGCTCTTGACTACCAGGAGTTGAAACGCGAAAGCTACGCAAAGCACAACAGTAACATGCATAGATCATTTGCCGCGGCCGTGATGTATGGTGTTCTGCTGGCCGGTCTGGCGTTTATTCTCCTAGTTTATTCCATGCCGGTGTGGGCTTTGGCCGGCTTGATTATTGGCGGAGTGTTTTGTACGCTCCAAACCATTGGCGCAATTTATCATACCGGTTGTCAGTCCGTTATGAAGAGTGCGGAGCTCAAATATTGGGAAAAAGAAGGGGAGCTTCAGCGGTTAAATGTCGAGTATCAAAAGGTGAGGGGTTCTTTCACCAAACACCGTGAAAAGAGCACGGACCAATACCTGCGCTTGTGTGAAGATTACATTGCGTTGCATACTTTAGTCCTGGATAAGTCACCGGATCTGATTGCTGAATTTGGTAAGCAGAAAGCTAAGCAATATTCATCGCCGGCAGAATAAAAGGGGATATGACTTAGGCATTTCGAGACAATCGGAATGCCATTTTATTTTCAAGCAAAGTGAGTGGAATGAAAACTTATTTTCATTTCCGAGCGCGCGCAGAAAATATGTGGCGAAGCCCCTATAAAATAAAATACCGGCCGTTTAAAGCGGTCGGTATTTTTTTAGAAGTTTTTAGGCCAAATTTTTAATCAAAGTCCGGCGGCAACTGGAGCAAGCTCGGACGCTGGCGCCTTCTAATTTGACTAACTGAAGATTTGGATTTTGTCTGCGGGGAACTTTGCGGTTTGAGTGGCTGACGTGGTTAGCGCGGGCAGCCTTTTTATCGCAAATATGGCAAGCTCTGGACATATGCAAAATTAACAATTAGCAATTAACAACTAGCAAGTCGCTTAAGTGGTATTAGTATAGTACAAAGTTCAAAACTTGTCAATAAGGCTTAAATTTGGTAAAATAAATTGACTTTAATCTTAAATTTGTTAATTGTTTATTGTTATTTGTTAATTATACTATGGACTTTATATTTTACTTCCTGGTAATCGTTCCCTCGGCTATTATTCATGAATATGCCCATGGTTTAGCCGCCGATATGCTGGGCGACCCCACTGCCAGATACGCCGGCAGATTAACGGTTAATCCTATTCCGCACATAGATTTGTGGGGCACTATTTTAATGCCTATTACCTTGTCCATCTTAACCGGAGGAAAGTTTCTTTTTGCTTACGCCAAGCCGGTGCCTTATAACCCATACAATTTAAAAAACCAAAAATGGGGACCGGCCATGGTGGCCATAGCCGGGCCGGCGGCCAATTTTTTGCTGGCTATTGCTTTTGCCGTGGTTATTCGCCTTTTGCCGGCTTCCAATTTCACCGCCATATTATCTATGATAGTTTATGTTAATATTTTGTTAATGGTTTTCAATTTAGTCCCAATTCCGCCGCTGGACGGCTCCAAAGTTTTATACGCGCTTTTGCCGGATTCGGCCAGAAATGTAAAATTTTTCTTGGACAAATACGGTTTTGCTATTCTTCTTTTCTTTATTTTCTTTTTGTTTCCAATAATTTCACCGATTATAGACGGGATATTTAATTTGTTGGTCGGTTAATTCCCCGCTTGGGCGGGGTAGGGGTGGGTTGGAATCGCATATATAATTTTAATTAATTTAATTTATTTCGTATGAAACTAGTACTTCGTTGGTTAATTAGCGCCGGAGCTTTAATGTTGATTGCGTATTACGTTCCGGGAATTGCCGTAAATAGTTTTTACGCAGCGTTGGTAGCGGCTTTAATTTTAGGATTAATAAACGCTTTAATTCGTCCGGTTCTTCTTCTTTTAACTCTACCTATAAACATACTCACACTAGGCCTTTTTACCTTGGTAATCAACGCTCTAATGTTCTTGTTAGCATCATCCGTAGTAAAAGGCTTTTCTGTCGCCGGATTCTGGCCCGCATTCTGGGGCGCGCTTATCATGTGGCTCATCAGTTGGGCTGTTAATTCTTTATTCAAAAAAGAATAAACCAATTTAGACTTATATGGGCTAAAGCCCATATAAACTCATTCGCTCAAAAATAGCGCAGCTCAACAATTATTGATTGCTTGCAATCTATAATTCTCTCGCCGGCTATTTTATTCACTTATTTCGTTTATGAAAAACCACTCATCAGCTCGCGCATCAAAAGGCAAGACGTCTTATCGCACACCCAGTTTGTTTAGAGCCAACAAAGCCATTGCCATTCAATCGTCAAAAGTCAGGGGCGATTTTAAATTCGCCAAAAGCGCCAGAGGATTCTTCAAGAACAAATCATTTTAGCTATGGCAAAGAACGATTATAAGCAAAGCTTGAAATTACGTCGGGCATCGCAAGAAGAAAATAAATTTTCCTCGTTACTCACCCCTGGTAATTACCGAATCATTTCGCTGGGAGGGTCTATTATAATTCCGCCGGAGGGTTTTAATATTGATTTCCTAAAAAAGTTTAGAGCCTTAATTTTAAAAAGAGTGGCGTTGGGAGAAAAATTTATTTTGGTAATCGGGGGCGGTTCCACCTGCCGGAAATACCAGGCCGCGGCCAAAGAATCTTCCGATGTTTCGGGTGTTGATTTGGATATGCTGGGAATTTACGCAACTCATTTTAACGCGCGCTTTGTCGGCCTGTTATTTAACGGTTGGGCAGAACCGGAATTAATTATCAATCCCACCAAAAAAATAAAATCAAAAAAACCGATTCTTGTGGCCGGCGGTTGGAAGCCCGGATGTTCCACCGATTACGACGCAGTTTTGCTGGCCAAAACTTACGGCGCCAAAGAACTAATCAACGCTTCCAACATAAATTATGTTTACACCGCGGACCCGAAAAAAGATCCTAATGCTAAACAATTGCCAGAATTAACCTGGCCAGAAATGCAAACAATAGTGGGGGACAACTGGACGCCGGGCGCGAATCTACCATTTGACCCCAAAGCGGTAAAAGAATCCGCAAAATTAAAATTAAAAGTTTCTTTTGTAAAAGGTACGGATTTGGTTGAGTTTGAAAAGGTTTTAAGCGGGCAGAGTTTTGCCGGAACAGTAGTTAATTAAAAAACCCGCCACGCGACCGGAATGGTCGGGGCGGGTGCGGATGGGCCGGGCCGTTGTGGGCTATGGCTGAACCGGCTGTTGGGCGATCTGGCGCTTGGCCAGCTTGATCCGCTTGTGCCGAGTGGGCTTCTCGCGGCTGACCCAGAGCGCGAACTTGTCGCGCTTGAGGCCAGCGCGGTGGAACGTACTCCGTGACAGTCCATCTTCGTCTCTATTAATGACCCTCTTGATGGCCAGACGCTCCTCCCAGAACTCGGCGAGGTAGTTCACCTCGTTGGTGTCCTGGTTGTCGTCGGTGTAGAAGTACGGCATGGGCTTGCTCTCGGCCTTGATCATCCGTTCCGTCTTGGCCTTCTGGAGCAGTTCCTCACCGTCCTCAACCCAGTTGTAACCGAAGTTGAAGTTGGCGAAGTGGTTCTGGATCGCCCTCTTGGTGGGAGCGTTCAGGTACTGGGTGCGCTTCTTCAGTAGGATACCAAGCTGTTTGTAGACGTCATCGCGCCTGTACTCCAACTCTTCTTCCAAATCGATGAACAGGGACAGCGACATTTTGCCTTCTCCTTGGCGCAGGTTTAGTTGCCACACCAGATTGGTATGGATCGTAAAACGATTGTTTATAATACCACAACCCTTGACAATTGTCAAGGCATGATATATTATGTATTTAACCATAGACAGCAGGTGTCGAAAGACTTAATTTCCTGCCGAGGTGCAAATAAGGGCAATTTAGCCCAATTAGGTCGATTTGTACTAGATAGTCTGTGAGAAACACAGATTTTTTTGTAAATATGCCAAAATCAAAACAACAAAAAGAGGAAACAATTAAATCATTGGAAGACGGTTTAAAGGCGGCCAAAGCGGTTGTTTTTGCTAACTTTCAGGGTTTAAAAGTTTCCGAAGCGGAAGAACTGCGACGCGAATGCCGCAAAAATGACATTAAGGTAATCGCCGCCAAAAAAACATTGGTAAAGCGGGCTTGTGAAGATATGGGATTAAAAGATATTGATCCTAAAGTTTTTGCCGGCGGAGTAGCCACTTTCATGGCTTTTGGCGATGAAATATCCGCTGCCAGAGTTGTAAATACCTTTGCCAGAACCCACGAAATATTAAAAATATTCGGCGGTGTGTTGGAAGGCAAATTCGTAGACGTTTCCGTGGTAAAGAGCTTAGCCAACTTGCCCAGCAAACAAGAGTTGCTGTCCAGATTGGTTGGTTCTCTTAACGCTCCTGTTTCCGGCTTTGTAAATGTATTGGCCGGTAACTTGCGCGGTTTAGTAGGTGTACTTAATAATATTCAAAAGGCGAAAGCCTAACAGTCGTTGTCATTCTGAACGATAGTGAAGAATCTCTGTCTCAATCGCTGAACGGACAGAGATCCTTCGTTTCACTCAGGATGACAGACTGATAATATAATTTAACATTATGTCAGAAGAAAACAAAGTAGAGGTTCCTGCAAAGTTCAAGAGCCTTGTAGAAGAAGTAGAAAAAATGTCCGTCCTTGACCTCTCCGAATTGGTAAAGGTTTTGGAAGAGAAGTTCGGTGTTTCCGCTTCCGCTCCAGCTATGATGATGGCCGCCGCTCCGGCAGCCGGAGGCGCAGCCGCCGCAGAAGAGAAGTCAGAGTTCAACGTTGAACTTACCGACGCCGGCGCCAGCAAAATCAGCGTTATCAAAGTTATCAAAGAAATTACCGGTTTAGGTTTGGCTGACGCCAAAGGTTTGGTAGATTCCGCTCCTAAGGTAGTTAAAGAAGGCGTAAAGAAAGAAGAAGCCGAAGCCATGAAAAAGAAAATCGAAGAGGCTGGCGGCAAGGTGACACTAAAATAAATAAAAAAAAGAGGAGCCCGAAAGGGCTTCTTTTTTTTATTTATTTTAGTGTCATCCTGAGGTTGAAACCGAAGGATCCCTCTTGTCTACAGATTTATTTGGTACACCTTATTATTATCCAGCACATAAGCCGTTCCCTTTAGTTCGTCTACAATCATGCCGGTCGGATTTGTAAATTCGGAGGCGGTAATTTGTTTTTTAAGCTCGCCGGTTTTTTGCAGTATAATTATTCTCTTGCCGGTTGCGTCCAGAATATAAATATAATTTAAATCATTATACGTCCAAATTTCATTAGCCGTAGTTGATTTTGGATCCAAACCTTCTATAACGAACGGCTGGGATGCCCCGTTCGTAAATTTATAAATGTCGCCTTTTTCTCCCAGAACAAAAACGTCGCCGTCGATGGTAAGGTCTGTTCCCATTTTGAAATCAGCAGTACTGTCCCTGGTCCATTCCTTGCCCAGCGAAAATCCGGTTTTTATGGCGTCGTGTTTATAGACCCGGTTGTTCTGGGTATCTAAGGAGTAGAGTCGGCGATTATAAATGGAAAGGCCGGCAATTTTAACATTTTGATTTGGGTAAGCAATTTCCACTTTTTTCCAGGAGTTGTCCTTGGGATTAAATTGGACAATATTCTGATCATCATATAACAAAACCGCGTAGTCGTTTTCCTTTGGTACGGAAGCGGCGTTGAAGTTTTTTACAAAAATGCCCGGCGAAACCAGTTTTGATTCTTTTACCAGCAGGTCGTAGGTAAGAATGTCCGCGCTGGTTTGGCCGAAGCCGTATATTTTATTGTTTAACAGGAATATATTATTTATCGGTGTGTTGGGTATTAAGACGTTCCAGTCGGCTATAAGCAATGGTTTTACAAGTGTAATTTTTCGCGCTTTCATTAACAGACCGCTTAAACGGTCTTGCAGGTTTTTGCAGGTTGATTTTTCTGCGGCGGAAATACAGGGTAAGTCTTTTAAAGTTTGTGCGGCTTCCGTTAGGCTTGTTAAGGCGGCTCCGGTATCGTTGTAAACAAGAGAACTTTCCGCGGAGTCTTCCTTAGACTGAATATTTTGCACAGCCGACGCGTAAGCCGAAGCGCGGGCCGCCTTTTTTTGTTTTGACGCGACGTAAATAACTCCGCCACTAAAAGCCAGAAGCAGAATTAAGGACAGGCATAATAAAATTTTGGTTATGAGCGGAAGATGGGTGGCGTTCTCTTTTAAATTTTTCCACCACCGCGCCCATTCGGCCAAAATATTATGGCGGCGGTTTTGATAGTTCGTAATGATAAAAAAGAGCAAAAGAAAATTTCTGCCAAGCGTGGAAAGTATGGTGCCGATGAATAAAATCAGAAGCGCCAGTCCGCGGGCAATGTATTTTATTATTTTCCAAATAAGCCCGCATATCTTTTTTATAATGTCCTCAACATTCATTTTTTCCGAATCGCCCCTTGCCCGGTGATGCGCCGGATTTTTTGCCACTCGGGCGTGTAAGTGCGACGAGCTGATGTCGGCATTAGCGCGGGCCTCAACTTTTTCTCCCATCATTTCGACTTCAACCGTTTCCTTGCCGGCAGAGGAGTCAGCATCGTCATTAAACTTAGGCATGAAAGACGGCGATAAAATATTGGATGTGTTTCGCTCGGTGCTGAATAAATTTTTTAGAGATCTGGCCGAACTGCCTTTTCGGGAAGGGGTTGATTTAATCGGGGACACCGTTTGTTCGGTGCTTTCCTGCAGGTTTATAATTATACCGCCAAATGAGATGTCGTTTTTTATTTCGGACAGCACTCTTTGCAGATGTTCGGAGCTTTGGCGGGGCGGGCGGGTGGTGATAATTTTTTGCAGGCGGTCGTGATTAAAATATTCTATTATATGAGGGGTGCCGGCAAAGAAAAAATCATTGGGCCCGATTTTGCCTTGCACAATTTGGGAGAACAATTGGTTTTTATCGTTATTTTCGCCTGATTTATTTTGTTCAACCAAGTCCATTTTTTTATACAGACCGTCTTTGGTTTTATAAAACAGCACCATTTGCGGCTGGCCGTAGAAACTGAAAATAATATCGTTTTCCCTGATGGCGCCCACAATGCAATGCAAAGAAATATCCGTCTGTACCATAGACAAGCTTTCCTGGTTAACCTTGTCCAGCACGATTTCCATGGCTGACTGCCCGGGCTGGTCTGGTATTTCGTAATAATTATTTTCTATTTCGTCTATTATATTCTGCATTTTGGCGATGTACTTGGTCTCGGCGTTGTTTATTTCACAAATAGCAAAAAAGTAGCCCTTGCTCCGTTCGGCCAGGGTAGAAGGTTCGGTAATGTTCAGAAGCACATGCGACACCTCCGGGTTGCTTCCCTCTACAAAAAACTCGTGTAAATGCAAAGTTGGCTCTACGCTCATATTTTTGACTTTTTACCTATATATAATTATACTACAGCTTGCCTTAAGGAGCAACAAAAACGCTATTTCGTCCCGATTATGCTTTGGCGCAAAATCGAGGATCCGCGATTTCAGTCGATACTGAAATCGGGATAATTTCTCACATCATAATATGCTTGAACAACTTTTTGGTTCAAAGACCAGGGTAAAGCTTTTGCACATATTTTTCCATTCTCCGGAGCGGGCTTTTTATGTTCGTGAGCTGGCTAGGCTGGTGGAAGGACAGCTTAATGCCATCAGGCGCGAATTGGCAAACCTGGAAAAAGTTGGTCTGATAATGCCTATATCCATAGATAAGGTGGAAGTGCCGGAGGGTGTCGGTACCGGCCGTTCAAAATATTATAAATTGGACCCGGGTTGTTTGCTTTATGTAGAAATGAAAGATCTGCTCTTTAAAGCTCAGATGCTCTACGAACGGGAACTGATTGAACTATTAAAAGAAAAAGCCGGTAAAGTTAAAGTGCTTTTATTTACCGGTTGTTTTACCGATGCCAAAGAAGCGGAAACGGATATCCTGTTGGTTGGAGAAATTCGCCCGCTGGTGGTGGCCAAGCTAATTGCGGAGTTCGAAAAAAAGCTCGGCAAATCCTTGCGTTACACCATTATGGCCACAAAAGAGTGGAATGACCGCCGTGAAATAGGGGACAAGTTTTTATACAGTATTTTTGAAGGAAAACACACAGCTGTTATAGACGAGCTTAGCCAATTGTCGTAATAATATGTTTTTAATCGTTGATAATACAGAAGAGGAAAAAATTATCTTTTCTTTTTGGTTGAATAATAAATTTGTTCAACGAATAATGCCGACGAGTAAAAGCAAAGGCGTTTTGGTCTGCCTGGAAAAATTATTATCTTCTCTAAAACTGGAATTGAAAGATATAAAATATCTGGGAGTTGTGGTTGGTGTCGGGCGCTTTACGGCATCCAGGTTGGGCGTAACAGCGGTAAATACTTTGGCCTTTAGCTTAAAAATTCCGGTGGTAGCTCTGCCTAAAAATTTCAATCCGGCCGACGCTCTTGAATTGGCAAAGTCCGCCGTGGCCGGCAAATATGTTGTGCCAACATACAGCGCGGAAGCTCGAATAAGTTAATTTATGCTTTCAAATTATCACCGCTATCGTCTCTACGAAATTTTACCGGGTCTTACCATCTGGCTTACTTTAATTATCAGCGTAGCTTTATCATTCACCAGACCTTTGTGGATGATTTATTTTATTTTAGTTTTTGATGTTTATTGGGTACTGCGGGTGGTTTATTTTTCTTTTTATTTATTTTTATCCTGGAAACGTTTCCGCAAGGCGATTAAAAAAAACTGGTTTGAAGATCTTAAGTCGGAATTCCCAAATTGGGAGAAAAGAAAAAATGTTATTTTCTTGCCGGTTTATAACGAGGGTTGGGAGGTTCTTGTTTCAACCCTGAACAGTTTTTTGGCTTCCACTTATCCGGCCGACAAAATTTATTTGGTTGTGTCCGGAGAGGAACGAAAACAGGATCATTGGCAAAAATTGCAAAAAAAAATACTGGAGAATTACTCCGGAAAATTTGCCGATTTAATTTTTTATACGCACCCGGATAATCTGCCCGAAGAAATTCCTGGCAAAGGTTCCAACATTCATTACGCGGAAATGGAATTTCAAAAATACGCCGACGCCCGCGGTTGGGATTATACCGACATTATCGCGTCTATTTTTGACAGCGACACCATTGTTCATCCGCAGTATTTTGCCCATCTTACTTATTTATATTGCCGACATCCACGGCCGGAGCGCAGTTCCTATCAGCCCTTAACTTTGTACAATAACAATCTTTGGCAATCGCCGGCGGTTTTGCGTATTATGGCGTTTGGCACCAGTTTCTGGATGTTGTTTAGTTTGGCTAGGCTGGATAATCTGATTACTTTTTCTTCGCACAGCATGAGTTTTAAAGCCATTATGGATGTGGGCGGACACAGCAAAGACATCGTCAGCGAAGATTCGCGCATTTTTTATCAGTGCTGGTTAAAATATAACGGAGACTACGAAGTCACCCCTCTTTATATTCCGGTTTCTATGGATACGGTGCGTGATGACAGTTGGTGGCGCAGTTTAAAAAATTTATATCTGCAACAGCGCCGCTGGGCTTGGGGTACGGAACATATCCCTTATTTGCTATGGCAATTTCGTTTAAATAAAAAAATCAGCTGGACAAAAAAATTGGCAATGCTTTTTCATGAATGGGAAGGAAAATGGAGTTGGGCCGTTGTCGCTATTTTGATTACCGTAATCGGCCGTTTACCGCTTTGGGTGGCGGGCAACGAAGTCCGGCAAAGCGCGTTGTTTTTTAACGCGCCAAATATCCTGGAAGTGCTGATGACAATGGCTATGACGGGCTTGCTCGTTTCCGCAATAATGAGTATGCTTATACTACCAGGACGCCCCGGAACGCACCCCCGCCACCATTATTTATTTATGGTTTTGCAGTGGCTTTTGCTTCCGGTCTCCCTTGTTTTATTTTCTTCTCTGCCGTGTTTGGACGCCGTTACGCATTTAATGTTTGGAAAATATCTGGGTTTTAATGTGTCGGTGAAGAAGAGGAATTGAAAATATAAAATGTCATTGCGAGGAGCCGTAGCGACGCGGTCCCGACTGCGGTCGAGGATCCTCGATTCGCTATCGGGACAACCCCATTGTTAGCACGGCCAGTATTGTGGGATTGCTTCGCTACACTCGCAATGACAAGCAATTTATAATTTAGTATGCAAAAAAAACTTTTGTTAATAATAACAATTATATTGGTCGGGGCAACCCTCGGCCTATATTCCTGGTACCGTTCCGGCGGTCTGCAGTCCGCAGTTGTTCAGCAAGTCAGTCAAAGAATTACCACTAATGTTTCCGAAAGTAATCTTATCCAAAAAATTCTGGGTTTTTCCCAACCGCAAACCTATCTTATTTTATTTTTAAATAACACGGAAATCCGTCCGGGTGGAGGTTTTATCGGCGCCTATGCGGTGGTTAAAGTAGACAAAGGCATTCCGGAAATTTTAAAAGTGGAAGGAACCGAACTGCTGGATAATCTTAGTCCGCAGGATTTTCCGTCCGTACCGCCGGAACCTCTGCAAAAATATTTGCCGGTAAAAAGATGGGGGTTCCGCGACAGCAACTGGTCTCCTGATTTTGCCAGTTCATCCATAAAATCATTGGATTTATTTAAAAAAGAAAAAGGCACGGCGGCGGATGAAATTGACGGGGTGATTGGAATCACGCCGACTTTGTTGGAAGAAATATTAAAAATCAGCGGCCCCATTAAAGTGAACGGCCAGGAATTTAGCGCGGAAAATTTTACCGAAAAATTGGAATACGAAGTGGAATACGGATATGCCAAACAGGGATTGGGCTTTGATGAACGAAAAAAAGTTTTGGCGGACTTAACCCACGCCTTGCTGGCCCGCATCCGCGGTGATATTTTTAAACATTGGCCGGAGTATTTCGCTTTGGGACAAAGAATGCTGGCGGAAAAACAAATCATGGCTTATTCCCTGGACCAGGAAACGGAAAATGTTTTATCGGCCAAAGGCTGGGGCGGAGAAATAAAACAAACCAACAGCGACTATCTGCTTTGGGTAGATGCGAACCTGGCATCACTCAAAACCGACAAAGTAATGGACCGCGAATTGTCTTATTCGTTTAGTCCGACCGGTACAGGTAAATTTATTGCTACCGTAAAAATGAAATACACCAACAACGGAACATTCACTAATTTTACCACCAGATACAGAACTTACGCGCGCGTATTTTTACCGGCCGGTAGTCAGTTTGTTTCTTTGAAGGGAAGTTTAAAAATGGATCGCTCGGTAGGGGAGGGAGTGGTTGATCAGGGTGTAGAAAACGGCAAACAATGGTTCGGTACATTTACTTCCATAGAACCCGGCAAAACCGGCGAGTTGATTTGGAAATTTTATCTGGCCCCGCAAATTACAGAACAAATAAAAAAGAACTCATATAATTTATTGGTCCAAAAACAATCCGGTACAATCGCTCACACGCTGGCGCTGGATTTAAATTTCGGCAAAAATATAATTTCCGCGACTCCGGGTGAGGCGGTAGCAGATTTAGGGAATCAGATTTATAATTTAAAAACAGATTTAAGATTGGATAGAGTGTTTAACGTTAATGTCAAATAGTTTGTCATTGCGAGCGCAGCGAAGCAATCCCAACATACTGTAGTGCTAACAATGGGATTGTCCCGATAGCGAATCGAGGATCCTCGACCGCAGTCGGGACCACGTCGCTACGGCTCCTCGCAATGACAATTAGTAATTAGAAATTAGAAATTTTAGTGAGTATGTTCATAAAAAAAATCGGTATTGATTTAGGAACCACCAATGTTTTGGTTTATGTCCCCAAAAAGGGGATCGTTATTAACGAACCAAGCGTGGTGGCTGTTTCTAAATCCGACGGCAAGGTATTGGCCGTAGGGCTGGAAGCCAAAGATATGATTGGGCGCGCTCCCGATTCTATTGTGGCGGAAAGACCGTTAAAAGACGGCGTGATTGCCAATTACCATACCACCGAAGCCATGTTGAGGTATTTTATAAACAAAGCCCTGGGCGGAGTCCATCTTTTTAGGCCCGAAGTAATGGTAACTGTTCCGGCCGGAATTACTTCCACCGAAAGAAGAGCGGTCATAGACGCCACTATTGCCGCCGGCGCGCGCGCCGCTTACATTATTAAAGAACCGGTGGTAGCTGCTATTGGCGCCGATATTCCAATTGGCGCGGCTTCCGGGCATATGATTATAGATATTGGCGGTGGCACATCCGAAATCGCGGTCATTTCGCTGGGCGGAATTGTTTGTTGGGGTTCGGCCAGAATTGGCGGTAATAAATTTGATCAGGCCATTATAGAATATATCCGCCACAAATATAATCTGGCCATCGGTGAACGCTCCGCCGAAGAAATAAAAATGAAAATCGGTTCGGCCATGTATATGGACAAGCCCTTAATTTTTGAATTAAAGGGCCGCGATATGGTTTCCGGCCTGCCCAAAACCATTACCGTAAATTCCGACGACACCACCGAAGCCCTTCAGCACGATTTGGGAAATTTAATAGAAGCCATCAAGGATGTTTTACACAAAACTCCGCCCGAACTTTCCGCCGATATTGTAGATAAAGGAATAATTTTAACCGGCGGTTCGGCCCTTTTGCGAAATTTAGACGAACTGATTGCGCAAGCCACCGGCGTGGCTACCTATGTGGCCGAAGAGCCGCTCTTGTGCGTGGCCAAAGGCGTGGGAATCGCTTTGGATAATTTGGAAAACTACAAACGCAGTATTTTGGCAACGAAATAAGCGTATGAAAAAAAAGACTCAACAAATCGTTCCTAACAACAGCTTTACGGAGTTTTTACTTTACACCACGCCAAATGGCAAAGTGAAAGTGGAGATATTTTTGCGTGATGAAAATATTTGGCTTACGCAAGCAAAAATAGCGGAGCTTTTTGGTGTTGGCATACCTGCAATAAATAAACACCTTAAGAATATTTTTGAAAGTGGAGAATTACAAGAAAATTCAGTTGTTTCCATTTTGGAAACAACTGCCAGTGATGGAAAAATCTATAAAACACAATATTATAACTTGGATACGATTATTTCTGTGGGTTACAGGGTAAATAGCGCCCACGCCACACAATTTCGTATCTGGGCAACTGAAAGACTTAAGGAATATATTATCAAAGGTTTTACTATGGATGATGAGCGTCTTAAAAATCCTAACGCTATTTTTGGTAAGGATTATTTTGAAGAGCAATTGGCAAGAATTAGGAATATCCGCTCGAGCGAAAGACGAATGTATCAAAAAGTGACCGATATATACGCGCAGTGTAGCGCTGACTATAATCCAAATGAAGAAATTACAAAGCAATTTTTTGCTACTGTGCAAAACAAGCTTCACTTTGCTATTACTGGAAAAACTGCTGCGGAAATAGTATATGAAAGAGTAAATAGTACAAAATCCAATATGGGACTCACTGTTTGGAAAAACTCTCCCAAAGGCGAGATTAGAGAAACCGATGTCGTAATCGCCAAAAATTATTTGAACGAAAAAGAGCTCGATCATTTAAACAGAATCGTAACGATGTATCTCGATTTTGCAGAAATGCAAGCTGAACGTGGAATCATTATGAATATGAAGGATTGGGTAGCAAAGCTGGACGCTTTTTTGAAATTTAACGAGCGACAAATATTGGGCGATACTGGTAAAATTAGCCACACAGTCGCCGAAGCCTTGGCTTTGGGTGAATATGAAAAATATCGCAAAGAGCAGGATAAAAATTATATTTCTGATTTTGACCGAGAGGTAAAAAAGATACTAAAATATAATAAGAAACAAAAATGAAAATCGGTTCGGCCCTTCGCAATATTTTGGCAACGAAATAAGAAGCTTCTTCGCGGAGATATGCACAGCCTTCTATATGAGTATGCGTCTTTTTGTTGTATAATATATAGGGTTTAAGCGTCGCGCCTCAAATGACGTTACGCGACGTGATTTCGCTAAATCAAAATAGCATGGCTTTATTCAAATCAAAAGAGAAAAAAACAATCCTCATTGTAGAGGATGATGCTTTGCTGGCGCAAGTACTAATGGACAAGTTTGGCCGGGAAGAATTTATACCGGTAAACGTGGTAAATGGTCTGGATGTACAGGCGAAAGCAGCAGAACTTAAGCCCGCAATTATTTTGTTGGATTTAATTTTGCCCGGCATAGACGGTTTTGAGGTTTTAAAATTGTTGCGGGCAGACGACAAAACCAAAAAAATTCCGGTGGTGGTAATTTCCAATCTGGGAGAAGAATCCGATGTTCGTTCGGCCAAAGCGCTGGGCGCGGAAGATTATTTTATCAAGGCCAATATTTCCATGGAAAAACTGATGCAAAATGTCAGAAAAATAGCTAAGTGATAAGTATAGACTTGTTATGTCTGAAGAACCAAAAAAATCCGCTAAGACCATACTGATAGTTGAAGATGACGATGTGTTGTTGCGTACTCTGTACCTGGTTTTTCACAAAACCGGTTTTACGATTGCCACGGCCACCGATGGCGACACCGCGTTAAAAATGGTTTTGCGCCTTAAACCGTCTTTGGTGCTGTTGGATTTACTTTTACCAAAAATGAACGGGTTTGATTTTTTAAAAAATATTAAGGCAGACCCGGCCTTAAAAACTATCCCCATAATTGTATTGTCCAATTTAGGCGAGGAAAATATCCAAAAAGCAAAAGATTTGGGAGCCGCGGATTATTTTATAAAATCCGACACCAGTTTGGAAAATTTAAAAGAAAAAGTTTTAAAAATTCTAGCATAAATTTTTATGTTAAAGGGGAGGTGGCTTAACATGATTCTGGTTTTAACTAACAGAATCTATGTAAAAAAACAGTTAGTTTTGGGTGGGGAGGGTCTAAAGGTAGGAAAAGATGTATTATTACTGGTTTTGTACCAGATCTTTTTGGCCCTGGTCTCATTACCGTTATATCTTAGCGTAAAACCGGCGGGGTTGGCTGTTTATGTTAAAGATACGGCCACCTATACCAAAATTTCCGCGGATTACAGTCTGCGCCGTATTTTAACCCTCACCGGTGTCGGCGTTTTTTTAATTATCTGGGTGGTAAAACTAATATTAATAATATCTCTGCCTAGTTTTTACGGACCATTGCGTCTTTATGAAGTGGTAAATTTTCGTCCGGCCGATATTTTAAACAGCGATTTAGTGGCCACGGAAACAGGTATGCAAACTGCGCGTGTTCTGTCTACAATTCCAATTCCAACCTTAAAAACTGCCACCAAAGTAAGCGGCGGAGATTATATTTTTTCCGGTTCAGCCACTCCGTTATCTACGGTCGCCTTGCTTTTATCCGGCAATCAAACCGCGGTTTATTCGGCAGTGGCAGATAAAAGCGGTAAATGGGAAATCAGCCACGCGCAAAGCGGGTTCCGGCTGGCCGAGGGCAATCATTCCATAATAATTTTTGAATACGATCAAAAAAACAGCGCCCGAGGGCAAGCCGCGCCGGAACAATATTTTAAAGTTACCACCAACATCTGGGATAAAATTACCGGCAGTGTAGATACCATCGCCAATTGGTCGGTGGTCATTATTTTAATATTAGGGGTATTCCTAACTCTTCTCACTCTTTAAACGTATAGGAGTTTTTTTTAATTGTCATTCTGAGCAAAGCGAAGAATCTCTGTCCGGCTGGTCAAAACGGTACTGACAGAGATCCTTCACTGCGTTCAGGATGACAAATAATATAAATAATTAGCTACCATTTGTATGAAAGCAAGCTGGCTAAATATATTTTTCCATTTTTCCGGAAAAATATTCAAATTAAAACAAGGCTTAATTGCTTCCACCCGCTGGTATGTGGCGGTGTATTATGCTTTATTGTTGTTTTTTGTGGAGTTGGCTTTGGCTATTATTTCTTTTCCGCTGTATTTTTTGGTTTCTCCAAAAGATATTCAAAAAGGGGGATTATATTCGTTGCCCGGTCCGCAAGCGTCTATAAACGAATATCTTTGGCGCAGAAGAATCGGCCTTACCACCGGTGTTGGCGCCACATCCGTATTTTTGCTTAAAGTTGTTTTAGTCGGCGTGGTCTCTTTTTATTTTTTGGGAGCGCAAAAATTGCTGGCCGATTCGCAAGATTGGACTTTTGGGACGCCATCGGATTATACATATAATTCTTCCATCGTTGAAATTACCGGCGGGGTTGCGCGGTTAAAAGATCTTGGAAGTTTGGTTGCCAGTAGCACAATTAATTCCGGTTTTACCACTAATTCGGTTGGT
Organism: uncultured Gammaproteobacteria bacterium; assembly: GCA_964641245.1. GTDB lineage: Bacteria > Patescibacteriota > Patescibacteriia > Magasanikbacterales > GWA2-37-8 > XYD2-FULL-39-9. Next base: position 47,011 of record CAZXML010000001.1, read on the forward strand.
TGGACAAACGCAGATTGGACCGATCCAGGCAATGTAACTGTGGGCCAAACTCGGCAGACATCTGGTGGAAACACCGGCGCTTATGTAGATGTTGATATCGCGATAACCGGTTCGGCTACCGCAAATAGATCCGGCGCCGGTTATTGGCAACAAACATTTATTACCAATGTTGCTACTCCGGATACCGCCACGTTAAATTTAGATTGGAAATCAATTACTTACACTTCGCCAACTCCGCCCGCTACATATCGGCTGTATGCTTTTATTGAAACTACCAGCGGCGCCCCCACCGCAACCAATACCGCTATTTGGAATAGCGGAGAAATTACCGCCGCCACCAGCTGGGCAAGTATTTCGGCCGTGGATATTGTTAGTAAAATTCCTACGGCCGGCACTTATTATTTAAAAATTGCCGCTTATGCTACCAGCCCATTGGCAACCGGAGCGTATTCTTTTATTTCCGGCTTTGACAATGTAATTGTAAATTGGTCCAAAACAACTCACTCGTATTCCACCGCCAACCCCACCACCACGCCGGTCGCTTCGCTGTCCGCGCCAAAAATTATGAGCTGGAACGGATTCACCGAAAACGCTACACTCAACGGCGGTTCAATCAGCTACCAACTCACCGCAGACAATGGAACAAATTGGAAATACTGGAACGGCTCTGCTTGGGCAACGTCCAGCGTCAGTAATTTCAACATTGCCAGCGTTATTAATTCCAACATCGCTACTTTCCCCACATCATCCAATCAAATTAAATGGAGGGCGTACATGACCAGTGACGGAACACAACAAGTATCGCTAAGCGGAGTTTCTATTACATACACCCAAAACGATCCGCCGCACATCATAAGTCTGTCGCCGGCGCAAAATACCGGCAATGGCACTGTATATGTTGCTTATAGTTTACAAGACGCCAACAGCGACCCGGAATCATTGGTTGATTATGAGTATTCATTAACCGGCGCGTTTGCCGGCGAGCAAACCACCATGACCGCTTCTACTTCTGATGCGGCGCATAATGGAATCACAGGATTAAGTTCCTCGCCAATCGGCACCGCGCATACATTTGTTTGGGATGCCCGCGCCCAGCTTGGAAACATCGTCACCACCACTGTTTATGTACGCTTACGCGCCAACGACGGTATTGCTAACGGCGCCTATACCACCAGTTCCGTATTCACAGTAGATTATGTTGCGCCAATCGTTTCCAATGTTTCCGCCGTACAAACACCGGGCACAACCACTGTCAGTATTTCCTACGATTTAACCGATTTCACAGCGTCCGGTTTAAATGTTGAATTGGGAATCTCCAACGACAGCGGCAGTACCTGGACAATCGCCACTACCTCTGCCACAGGCAATGTGGGGAGTGGTCAAACCACCGGAACAGGCAAAACCATTACCTGGAACGCGGGCGCGGATTATTCCGGACAAAGCCTTTCTACAATGCGGGCGCGGGTAAAAGCGCGTGATAACTGGCAAAACCAGGGAACATTCACCAGTTCTTCAAATTTTTCTTTAGACACTTTGGCCCCGGCCACTCTTGCCACCGCCAATTTGCAAGCCCAGCCAAATGCCGGAGACACCACCGTGCTTATCGGCGGAACATTCACCGAAGCCAACCCCAATACCAATGATTTTTACGTTGCCATTAACAACGGTGTATATAGTAGCGCTACGGCCGGCACAGGTAATACCGCCTCGCCGTCAAACCAAGCCACCGATGTCGGCGCCACTTTAGACGGCAATGATTTTATTTCCAAAGTTAAAATTACTCATACCGATGATTTTGGCAACTCCGGAAATAATGAAAATACATCGCCTACCACTACCTATATATATGTAAAGCCGTACACACCGTCCGCGCCGACATTAAATAATCCGGTAACTACTCGTTTGGATTTAACGATTAACCCGCATGCAAGTGAAACCAGTGGTTTGGAATACGCCATCCAGGAAACAACCAGCGGTTTTTTTGTCCAGACCGACGGAACTTTGGCCGCCAGCGTTGTCTGGCAAATTTTAGGAACAAGCGCCGGACAGTGGGGGAATATCACCGCAGTTTCCGGCAAGGCCCGCGTTACCGGTTTATCATCTCCGGTGGCCAATTATGTTTTTAAAGTAAAATCACGCAACACCGGCGATACGGCGCACGCCACCTCATCCGAATCCGCTTACTCCGCCACCGCGCAAATTACCAACACCGCGCCTTCGGTTTCATTATCAAGTTATTCTCAAACCACAGACGGAACCCGTTATGTGCCGATAAATTATACCGGCACAGACGCGCAGGGCGATATCAACAGTTTAAATCAACGCCAATATTCCACCGATAACAGCGCCTGGAACACCATGACCGAAAAATCCGGCGTGGGTAGTAGCGGCATAACCAACCTCACATTCCTATCTGGTGGCAGTAGTTACAATTTTGCCTGGGATTCAAATACAGATTTGCCGAGCGTAGAGGACACCACTGTTTATGTCCGTTTGCGGTCTACCGACACTTTGGCCAGCAGTTCTTTGGCCACCTCCAACGCTTTCGAAATAGACAATGTCAATCCGGTTATTTCTACCACCACAGCCAGCCAAGACAGCGGAGCCAGAACCGTAACCATCACCTATAATTTAACCGACGCTAATGCCAGCAATGTGCTTTTGGAAATTTCATCCAATAGCGGTTCTACCTGGGTTGTGGCCACATCTTCCGCTACCGGCGCAGTTGGTTCCGGAGTAACAGCCGGTGCCGGTAAAACTATTACCTGGAACGCGGGTACGGATTTCAATAGTCAATACAACACAACTATGATGGTCCGCGTTACACCGCGGGATACTTTTGGTAATCTTGGTTCCAGCGCGTCATCGGCCAATTTTACAGTAGACACAAAATCTCCAACCGTTACCAATGTTACCGCCGTTCAAGATTCCGGCGCCTCAACATTTGTTTTCCACTACGACATTGTCGAAGACTCCGGAAATTCTCGGGTTGTGCTGGCAATTTCATCCAACAGCGGTAGTACTTGGGTTGTGCCAACGTCTTCGGTTAGCGGAGATTACGGCGCCAGCGTCACTCCCGGCACCGGCAAAACAATTACTTGGGATGGGGGAGCGGATTATAGTAGTCAGGAAAAATCTACCATGCAAATCCGTCTTACAGCCACAGATAGTTTCTCAAATAACAGCGTAAACACATCGGCGGATTTTAATTTGGATACATATGCTCCGCGTATTACCAATGTCAGCGCTTCACAAAATGCCGGCAATACCACCGTGGCTATTTCTTACGATTTAGCGGATGCAAATACCTCCACAATTTTATTGCAAATTTCTTCGGACAATGGTTCCAGCTGGACAGTGCCAACCACCACCGCCACCGGAAATCTGGGCAGTAATATTTCCGCCGGCACCGGTAAATCAATTTCCTGGAACGCCGGAACAGATTTCTCCGCCCAGGATATTTCCAACATGAAAATACGTTTGCGCGGTACCGATACATTTAGCAATCAATCCGGCTACGTAACATCTTCCGCGTTTGCCTTAGACACAAAATCTCCGGTTGTGGCCACCACCGCCAATTTGCAAGCCCAGCCCAACGCCGGCGACACCACCGCTTTAATCGGCGGATCATTTACCGAAACCAATCCAAACACCAATAATTTTTATGTCGCGCTTGATGGCGGTTCGTATGGTTCGGCTACCGCCGGCACGGGCAACACCGCTTCTCCTTCAGACCAAAGCACAGCCACCGGCGTCACCTTAAAAGGCAATAATTATATTTCCAAAGTTAAAATTGTTCACACCGATGATTTTGGATTGGCAACTACAAACGAAAACACATCGCCAGCTACCAGTTTAAAATATGTTAAACCTTATACACCGTCGGCGCCTACCGCGGATAATCCGGCAGTTGGTGAAGTGGATGTTTTGGTAAATGCTAATCCTTCGGAAGTTACCGGTTTGCAATACGCAATTTACGAAACTACGCAAAGTAAGTATGTTCAGGCCAACGGCACACTTGGGGTTACACCAATTTGGCAGACCATCGGCACATCATTTGGCCAGTGGGGGAACACCACCGCGATATCCGGTAAAATCCGCGTAAACGGATTGGCGAACGCTTCTTATACATATCAATTCAAAACCAAATCACGCAACAGCTCAGACTTTTTCAACACGGCCAGCAGTGAAAGCGCATTGTCCGCCGGCGCCTCTTCCGCCAATCAAGCGCCGTCAATTTCTATCAATTCGGCTGCTCAAACCACCAACGGCACTCAATATATTACAGTAAATTATACAGGTACGGATTTGGAAAGCGAAACTGTTTCGCTGGTCAGATACCAATATTCTACAGACAACAGCATTTGGAACACAATGACGGAAAAATCAGGTGTTGGTTCGCAGGGAACAAGCGGTTTGGCATTTAGCGCCGCCGGAGCCAGTCATAATTTTGCCTGGGATGTTGGCGCGGATTTAGCAAACACCGAAGACACAACCGTTTACGTTAGACTCCAAGCCAACGACGGCACCAGCAGTGGAAACACCGCCGTATCCAGCGCGTTTGTGGTAGACACCAAAAATCCGGCCATTAGCAGTGTCACCGCCAGCCAAAATTCCGGCGCCGGCACCGTGGCTATTTCATATACTTTAACAGACGACAGCACCAGCACGATAGTTATGGAAATGTCGTCCAGCAGTGGTTCTACCTATAATGTTTCCGTCAGTTCTGCAACCGGCAATGTAGGCGCAGGAATTTCATCCGGCTCCGGTAAATCTATTTCCTGGAATGCCGGCACAGACTTTTCCGGTCAGGAATTATCTACCATGAAAACACGTTTACGCGCCACGGATGCATTTGGCAACGTGGGTTCGTTATCCGCGTCCGGTTTGTTTGACTTAGACACCAAAGTTCCGGCTGTTTCCAACGTTTCGGCTATTCAAAGCGCCGGTGGCGGGTCCGTATCAATTACCTATGATTTAAGCGACACAAATCAAAGCACTGTTGTCTTGGAAGTTTCTTCAAGCAGTGGTTCTACCTGGCTAGTGCCGGTTAGTTCGGTTACCGGAGCGGTTGGTTCCGGAGTTTCGGGCGGTACCGGAAAGACAATTACGTGGAATGCTAATGCGGATTTCTCGGGCCAAGAATTTGCCGGCATGATTGCGCGGGTTAGGGCCACCGATATTTATAGCAATGCCGGAAGCAATGTTCAGTCCGGAGCATTTTCCTTAGACACGAAAGCCCCGGTTGTATTAAATGTTGGCGCTTCACAAACAGCCGGCACTACTACTGTGGTAATTTCTTACGATTTATCAGATTTGGGAACAAGCACGGTAGATGTTGAAATATCTTCCAATAACGGTTTGGGTTGGACAGTGGCCACGAGCACACTTACGGGTTCGGTTGGCTCAAATATTACGGCTGGATTCGGCAAAACAGTAGTTTGGAATGCTAAAGTGGATTATTCCGGCCAAGACAGCAATTCAATGCGCGTCCGCGTGCGGGGCAGAGACCGATTTAATAACATCGGCGACTTTACTCAATCCACAGATTTTAATTTAGACACATTATCTCCGGCAACACTCACCACCGCCGATTTAATTTCCCAGCCTAATGCCGGCGATACCACGGCTTCAATCGGAGGGTCATTTACGGAAACTCACCCCAACACCAATGATTTCTATATTGCTATTAATGGCGGGGCTTATGGTTCGGCCACTGCCGGTACAGCCAACACTGCCGCTCCATCCAATCAGGCCACTGGCGTTGGTGCTACTTTAACCGGTAATGATTATATTTCCAAAGTAAAAATTGCCCACGCCGATGATTTTGGCCAGGCAACCACCAACGAAAATACTTCTCCGGCCACCAGCCTAAAATATGTTAAGCCGTACACACCGTCCGCTCCCACAGTAAATAATCCGCAAAATACTTCCGTAACCGTTGCCGTTAACTCGCATGCCAGCGAAAGCGCTTCTGTGGAGTACGCTATTGCCGAAGTTTCCACCGGTAATTATATACAAACCAATGGCACACTCGGCGCCAGCGCGGTTTGGAAAACGCTTGGCACCGGCGCCGGGAAGTGGGGGAATGTATCCGGCGTAACCGGCACAATTAGTGTCAGCGGTCTTACTTCACCGGTAGCAAATTACAGTTTTAAAGTTAAATCGCGCAATCCTTCGGACTCTCTGCACGCCTCCGCCAGCGAAAGTAATTTTTCCACTATCGTAGGAATCAGCAACACCGCGCCCGGTATTTCCGTTTCCAGCGTTAGTCAGCAAACCGGCAATTCTTACGCTTTAATTAATTACGTCGGCACCGATACTCAAAATGACACAAACAATCTAAACGCGTTTGAATTTTCTACGAACACCGTAAATTGGTTTACTATGACTCAAAAATCCGGCGTGGGTAGTAGTGGAGTCAGCTCATTAATATTCTCATCAACCGGCACGAACTTTATTTTTGCTTGGGATATTGCCACAGATTTGCCCGGATATGAATCCAGCGCCGTACGCATCCGCTTAAAATCCAATGACGGTCTTACAGACAGTAATTTAGCGCAATCTTCCGCCTTCGCCGTAGATGCCAAAGCGCCGGTAGTTTCCGGTATCAGCGCCAGTCAAGCGCCAAGCACCGGTATATTTACTTTTGAATATACTCTGGCCGATAATTCCGCCGCCAGCAATACAATCTCACTACAAATTTCCGATGATAGCGGTTCTACCTGGACCGTGCCCACCACTTCAGCATCCGGCGATGTTGGTAGCGGTGTATCCGCCGGTTCAGCCCGTTCTATAACATGGAATCCGGCCACCAATTATCCAAACGCCGAAAGTAGTAATTTCAGAATCCGAATTCGCGGTACCGATATATATAGTAATGTCGGATCCTATGCAACGTCCTCATTATTCGCCGTAGACACCAAAGGCCCCGTAGTCAGTTCGGTTTCAGCGGTACAAAGCACCAGCACGGGTAAAGTAACTGTTTCATATTCATTCTCCGACATCACTTCCGCCGGTAACTCAACCGAATTCCAGGTTTCTTCCAACAACGGCTCAACCTGGGTTGTTGCCACCACCACCCGTAGCGGAGAAATCGGTTCCGGTCAAAGCACCGGTTCAAAAACATTTATCTGGGACGCGCCCACGGATTTTAACGGCCAGTCCAATTCGCAAATGATGGTTCGCGTCCGCGCCACTGATTATTTTGGCAACCTTGGTAGTTTTACCAATTCTTCCGCTTTCTCGCTTGATACCGCCGCTCCGGTTGTTTCCAGTTTAACCGGCGTGCAAATAACCAATTCCACCACCGTTCAATTTACTTATAATTTAGCAGACACCCAATCCAGCGCATCCGTCATCGCTCAAGTTTCCTCCGACGGCGGCAGTACCTGGACTGTTCCGGTCACAACACTTGCCGGAAATATCGGTTCTGCGGTTAACACTGGCAGTGGGCTCTCTATTACTTGGCTAGTCGGTACGGATTATGGCGGACAGGAATCAAATACAATGCGGGTGAGATTGCGGGCCACGGATAGTTATGGAAACGTTAGCGCATTTTTTACATCAGCAGATTTTTCTATAAATACGCTAGCGCCGGAGTCTGTCGTTTCTGCGCCGACTGTGTCAGGTGGAGTTGCAATGCCAGTATCCGTAGTAGCGGCAGTTATTGACCTTATCCCGCCTGCCGCGCCACTTGTGTTTAGCCCAACTGCCGGTAGTGTAATCGGTGAGGCTGAGCCGACTATAATTGGCGGCTCTGAACCTGGAGCAGTTATCAACATTGTTTTGGAAGGAGAAAATAAGTTTATTGCCGAAGCGGACGCTAATGGCGCTTGGCGATTCATCTTGCCGTCGCAATTTGCTCTTCAAAACGGACAACATATCTTTACTTTAACGGCCGTTGATCAGGCCGGCAATGTTAGCGCCCCAACACAATTCACTCTTACAAAATCTTCTTCAGCGCCGGTTAGCGCCGTTTCACCAGCTGGTGGTACTGCCGGCCTCCCCGGGCTTCTTTCAGGTGTTTTACCACCCACCCCATCCGTCGCATTAGTCCGCCAAAATATAGAAGCCACCGAAGTAGCATCCTTGCAGGTACCAAAAATTAGTACCACCACGCCCGGCGTAGTGGGCAGTGATTTTGTGTTCTCCGGCACGGCTCTGCCAAATCAGGAAGTACTGGTATATTTCCACAGTAGTCAGGCTCTTATCTACCGCACCCGTTCCGACAGCAACGGTTTCTGGCAGGTAGCCCACGCGCAAAGCACCGCCGAATTAACACCCGGTGATCATACAATCTTTGCCGTCTCCGTAGATCCGGTGAACAAAGTAAAAAGCCGGCCCAGCGCGGTTTCCAGTTTCACCATAAGAAAAAATTTCTGGGTAAGCGTATTCAACGTGTTAAATCTCCAGACCACATTAGTTACTTTAATGGTTCTTGGGTTCACCATGCTTTGGCTTTACCGTCTGCGAGTTAGGCAGGGTGTTGAGGTTTAGATTGTGGTATAATAAAATCATTGTTACTCCAACAACATGCTATGGAAGAAGCCAAAAAACTTTCATCAGACACGCTTATTGACCCAAAGCTGGTTTCATTAACGAAGTTTTTTTCGGAAGCAATAAGCATTCTAGTTGTTTTGGTTGGAGCCCTGAATTTGATTGGTTGGAAATTTAATCTGGCGGTTTTAAAGAGTGTTTCCGCCGGCTTTGTTACCATGAAACCAAATACGGCTATTGGCCTGATTTTTTTGGGCGCTTCCTTGTGGTTTTTGCAGGAAAAACGATTAAAACATTGGGCGCGATATTTTGGTTATGGAAGCGCGATCGTGGCTATACTCATTGGCGCGATGGTAATTTTCCAATATTTTTTGGGTTTTAATTTGGGTATTGACAATTTATTTTTCACAGAAACCGCGCCAGCCTTGTTTACCACTTTTCCCGGCCGCATGGCTTTAAACACCGCTTTTATTCTTGTTTTTCTCGGCGTTTCTTTGTTGTCTTTTAATATAAAAACCAAGCGCGATTTGTGTTTATGTTCGCTTACGGCCATATTGAGCGGAGCGGCGGCCTTGTTTGTTATTCTCGGTTATTTGCATGATCTCTCGGATTTTTATTTTGCCGGGGTGTTTTATACACTCATGGCTTTGCATACAGCTATCAGTTTTTTCCTCATTAGCTTGGGGATTTTACTTGCGCGTCCGGAAAGCAGATTAATCAAAATTTTTACGCGCAATGATTCAATTGGTATCACCGTCCGCCGCATACTGCCACTGGTTTTTATTGTATCTTTGGTCGTAGGGAAGCTGGAATGGTTTGGTCTTTATTTTAATTTATATAACAGAGATTTTGGACATGCGCTGGTTAGCATCGTTTCAATCACGATTTTAGTGTCGTTGGTGTGGTGGAACGCAGTCAAAATGACGCAGAAAGAAGAACAGCGCGCGCAAACCCAAGAATTGTTGATAAAGTCAACAGAAGAAGTAAGAAGGCTGGGTTTCTTGATAGAACACACAGCGGAAGCGGTCGCGTTAGTTGATTTTGAGGGGGGTAATGTCTTGCGTTATGTTAATCATGCCTGGGAGAAATTATTTGGCTTTAGCAAGCAGGAGGCGGTGAATAAAAAAGAACCTCTGATTATTGAGGCGGCCAAACGTGATCCGACTTTAAATAAAAAACTCAAAGACTGCATTGCTTCGCATACGCCGTTTCAGGCGGAGATGGAATGGAGAAGAAAAGACGGCGCTTTAATTCCGGTAGAAGTGTTTTCTTCGTCCAGCCGAGATGTTCTTACTGGCAAATATATTTGGCTTAACACTATTCATGATATCTCCGCGCGCAAAAAAGCCGAGAAAGAAAAAATAATTATAGATCAATCGTTGCGCCGGAGCGAGGAAAGTTTGAAAAATGCTCAGCGCATATCCCATCTTGGTAATTGGGAGTGGGATATTTCAACTAATGACGTTTTTTGGTCTGATGAAGTATATCGTATTTATGGGTATAAACCGGGCGAGATTCAACCGAATTTTGATGTTGTTTTGCGCGCCATGTCTCCCGAAAGCATTGAGGCGTTTAAACAAGGCTTGGATGATGCTATTAAAGGAAAAAAACCGTTTGAAATGGATTATGAATTATTTCGGAAAGATGGGTCAAAGGCGGTACTGCATACTATTGGCGCGGTGATTTATGACCAAAATAAAGCGCCGTTGCATATGACAGGCACTGTTCTCGATATTACCGCGCATAAAAAAGCCGAGGAAGAAATTAAAAAAGAGCAATTAAAATCAGCGGCTTTAGCCGGTGAGCTGGAAAAGTTTAAGCTGGCCGTAGACGGCGCGAACGAGCATATTATAATTACCGATGCGGAGGGTGGTGTTATTTACGCCAATAAAGCGGTAGAAACCATTACCGGTTTTTCGCCGGCCGAAGTATTGGGGAAAAAACCCGGAAAAATCTGGGGCGGGCACATGTCGATAGAGTTTTATAAAAAAATGTGGCATAGGATTAAAATCGAAAAGAAAGGCTTTATCGGCGAGGTAAACAATTATAAGAAAAACAGCACTCCTTATGTCGCGTCATTAAATATAACGCCGATACTGGATAAAAATGGCGCGGTAGAATTTTTTGTCGGCATAGAACGGGATATTACTAAAGAAAAAAAGGTGGAAGAAATGAAGAATGATTTTATTTCTTTTGTTTCGCACCAATTGCGTACCCCGCTTACGGTTATGCGCTGGAACGCAGAAATGTTGCTGAGCGCGGATGCCGGGAAATTAAATCGCGAACAGAAACGATATATTGCGGAAATAGACCGTGGCGAACAAAGAATGGCTCTTTTAATAAACTCTCTGCTCAATATTTCTCGTCTGGAATCTGGGCGATTAAAAATAAATCCCAAGCCGGTTGATTTGGAGGAATTTATCGGCAATATAGTAGCGGAAGATACTCCTTATGCCACCGCTAAAAATTGTACCATCATATTTACCAAGCCTAAAAAGAAATTGCCGCCGGTAAAGATAGACGAAATGCTAACCAAGGAGGTAATTTCCAACCTGCTAAATAACGCGATCCGGTATTCACAAACCAAAAAATGTGATATAAATGTATCGTTGGAGATAAGCGGGGAATTTTATCAGATAAATATAGTCGACCATGGTATTGGCATCCCCATAGACGTGCAGAATAAGATTTTTACTAAATTTTACCGCGCCGATAACGCCGTTAAGGTGGAAACCGAGGGAACCGGTCTGGGGCTTTACATGACAAAATTAATCGTAGAAACAGGCGGTGGAAAAATATGGTTCGAATCCACCGAAGGCAAAGGCAGCGCGTTTCATTTTACCATTTCTAAGGCCGGAATGCGGGAGGTGAAAGGAGAAAAAGAACTTTCTATTTAATTTAATTCATTCATTTTGAATATGCCGAGCGCCAGAAACACAATTCTTATCGTGGAGGACGATTTGGACCTGCTGGAGGTTTTAAGAAAAAAATTTATCATGGAGAAATTTGAGGTATTACAAGCCCCGGACGGAAAAATTGGTTTGGAGGAAGCGTTGCGCAGTCATCCGGATTTAATTTTGTTGGATATTATAATGCCGATTATGGATGGGATGACTATGTTGGCCAAATTGCGCCAGGATTCCTGGGGGAAAAATGTATCGGTAATATTGCTGACAAACCTAAGTGATGAAAGCAAAGTGGCCGAGGGGCTGAAACACGGAGTATACGACTATCTGGTTAAGGCCGATTGGAATATTGGTGATGTGGTAAAAAAAGTTAAAGCCAGACTTAAATAACATGTCCATTATCGGTCACAAAAAAGTCATTTCTTTTTTTGATAAAGTGATAGCCAATAACGCGCTAGCGCAGTCTTATTGTTTTGTGGGAAGTGATGGGACCGGAAAAAAAACAACCGCCAGATATCTGGCGGCGCAGGTGCTTAAGGTGTCGGACAAACAACTGGATACGCATCCTGATTTTTATTTTATCTCCAGGCAAGTAGATGAAAAAACGGAAAAATTAAAAAAAGACATCAGCGCTTTGCAGGCCAGGCAAATAAAAGAAAAATTGGGCCGTAAATCCTGGTTTGGCGGGTATCAGGTAATAATAATAGACGAAGCCGAATTGTTAAACGAAGAATCGGGGAATGCCTTGTTAAAAAATTTGGAAGAAGCCGGCGGGCAGAGAGTCTTTTTTTTATTAACATCGGACGACAGCGCATTACTACCCACCATCCGCTCCCGCTGTCAGATGTTTTATTTTTCTTTGGTTAATGAAAATGAAATCGAAGCCGGCCTTATAAAATTAGGTTACAGCCAAGCGTTATCCGCCGAATCAGCCAAAATATCCTGGGGCAGGCCCGGGCGCGCCATAATGCTGGCCGGTAGCGAAGAATCAAGAAAAAATTTTAACGCCGAAATAGAACGCTGGCAAAAAATAGAAAATGCCCCGTTTTATCAAAAAATAAAAGCGGTTGAAGATTTATTCAATGAAAAGGTGGATAACCTTCGCACCAGTGAAAAAATATCCAACGCCTTAGAAACCTGGACCGTATTGTGGAGAGCCCGGATTTTGGATACAATGAATGCAGGAGGCGGAGGCGCTTCATTATCGCAAATGGCCTCGCTGATAGATAGTTTTAAAAAAGCGCAAATTTTATTATCCCAAAACATGAACCCGCGTTTGGTTGTTGAAGAGATATTATTAAAAATTTGATAGGTATTAAGTATTATGTATCAAGTATTATGCGGTTGTTTGTCCGTACGATACTTAATACCTAATACTTAATACGTAATACTTATTCTATGTCCAAAAAAATCCATCTCCTGCTCGGCCTATTGTCCGCGCTGGTCCTCACCGGCGCCGGCTGTATTCAGTTTACAAATTCCGCGCAGGGGCCAATGGGGGTTTTCCGGTCAGCTGATGCCGGTGAAACCTGGGCGTCAAAATCTGTTTTGCTTAGCGCGCAGGGAGTAAAAAGCCTGGCCGGAGCCAAAGTTTACAAAATTTTTACCGACCCCGGCGACCCCAAAGCCTTGTATATGGGCACACGCGGCCAAGGTTTGTATTATAGCTACGATAACGGCGATACCTGGCAGGGCACAGCGGTAATGGCCGGCAAGTACATTTACGCTTTAGCCGTAGACCCGCGCGATAAGTGCGTTATTTATGTCAGCGATGGCCAGCATATTTATAAAACATCGGATTGCCAAAGAACTTGGGATTTATTATTCAGCGAAGAGCGAACCACGCAAAGATTTGTGGCTTTGGCCGTAGATAACAGCGATTCAAAAATAATTTATGGCGCGGAATTGGGCGGAGATATTTTCCGCAGTAAAGACGGCGGGCAAAGCTGGCGTATTATTAAACGCTTTGGTTTTGAAATGCGCCATTTAGCTGTAGATCCGTTAAGCGCGCACCGTTTGTTTGCCGCCGCGTACAACCAAGGTCTATTCCGTTCCGATGACGGCGGAGAAACCTGGGTTAGTGCCACCGACGGCTTTCAAAATTTCAACGACAGCTTTACTTTTAACCGTTTTGTCTTAAACCCATCTCAAAAAGACAGTATATTCTGGATTTCCAAATATGGCATCCTGCGTTCCGACAACGCCGGCGCTTCCTGGACAGATATCAAACTACTCACTCCGCCCGGCAGTGTAAATATTTATGGCTTTGCCATCAACCCAAAAAATCCGCTTGAAATGTATTACACCGGCACAATCCTAGGAGATAAAAATGAAAACGTCCGCAGTACTCTGTACAAATCCGTAGACGGCGGAGTAAACTGGGTCACAAGAAAACTCCCGTCTAACACCATACCGGTAGATATGCTTACCAGCCGAGAAAACGGCAAGATGTTGTTTTTAGGATTCACGACGTTGTAAAAGTATTAAGTATTAATTTATTTCAATTGTCATTCTGAGCATAGCGAAGAATCCCTCTCGTTTATGTGTAAGGGATCCTTCACTTCGTTCAGGATGACAGAAAAATCGTATGAACATCACAGACTTTAAAAGCGACTTCGACTCCGCCATTTCATTCTTCAAAGAAGACATTTCCGGATTAAGAACCGGCCGGGCGTCGGCGGCGATAGTTGAAGACATAATGGTAGAAGCCTACGGCACGCACCAAACCCTAAAATCTTTGGCCTCAATTAATATCCCCGATGCCAAAACCGTAAATATTGACCCTTGGGATAAGAGTGTTTTGTCGGCCGTAGAAAAAGCTATCCGTGATTCCGGTTTGGGTTTAAATCCGGTAAATACGGGCAGTCAGATTCGCTTAGCCATGCCGGAACTAACCAGCGAACGCCGGAATGAGTTAATAAAAATTTTACATCAAAAAGAAGAAGGCGCCCGGATTGCCCTTCGTAAAACCAGAGAGGAAGTAAAAGAAATGATAAAATCCGCCGAAGCAGACGGTGAAGTTACCGAAGATGAAAAATACCGTTTGCAGGAAGATCTGGAAAAATTGGTAAAAGAATACAACGATAAAGTTAAAGATATTGTGGTAAAGAAAGAAGGGGAGATAAATACGATATAGAAGTATGCAGCAAGAACATTTGAAGCGTTTAGCTAAAACTTTAGATGATATCCGGCATCAAAATGGTGTTGAGTCTTGGTATGCGCGAGAGCTGTACCCGCTATTGGGCTATGTCCGTTGGGAGAACTTTGAAACCGCTATAAACAGAGCAAAAGACTCGTGTCTGAAGACCGGCGCAAATGTTGAAGATCATTTTCGTGAGGTCACGAAAACGATAGAAATGCCTAAGGGGGCAAGCAAAGAAGTGGTAGATATCAAACTTACCCGATACGCCTGCTATTTGGTTACACTCAACGGAGATCCCAAAAAAGAAGCCATTGCGTTTGCCCAGGCGTATTTTGTCACCCAGACCAGAACTGTTGAATTATTACAACAACGAATGGCCGAGCTGGAAAGAATTGACGCCAGAGAAAAATTAAAAATTACTGAAAAGGAGTTTAGCGATATGGCGTTTAGCAGAGGTGTTGATAGTAAGGGTATTGGAGAAATACGCTCTAAGGGCGATAAAGCTCTTTTTGGCGGAAGAACAACCGACGAAATGAAGCAAAAATTAGGGGTTCAACTCAAGAAGCCTCTGGCGGATTATTTGCCGAATGTAACACTGAAAGCAAAAGATTTAGCCACCGCGATGACTATAGAAAAAACGAGGCAGAATAATCTTTCGGGAAAAAATCAGATACGGGATGAGCACGTTAATAATAATAGAAATGTCCGCGGCGCCTTAACAAAAACCGGTATTTTCCCGGAGAGTTTGCCGGTCGCGGAAGACATAAAGAAAATTGAAGCCAGACATCGGAAAGAAACAAAAGCCTTGCAAAAAAAACAGCGCGATGAGTTAGGCAGGGCAGCGAAAAAGTTGGCTTAATCTAGTTGACGTAAATAGCAAAATTAAGATATAATTAAGGCCTGTAAAGGCCTTTTTTGTTTATTAATTTTTTGGTATAATTACTAATAAAAAAAGTCTGGCAGGTAGTTTGTCGTGGGGACTCTTTGCCGTGGGACAAGCCCGTGGCTGAAGGGAAAATTCCCAGTTGACTCGCTACCGTGCCAGAACGCAGTAGTATATCAGATTTTAAGTATATTGTCAATGTTATGTCAGATAATAACGAAAAAATGGACAAAATCATTTCTCTGGCCAAACGACGCGGTTTTGTGTTTCCGGGTTCGGAAATCTATGGCGGTTTGGCTAATAGTTGGGATTATGGGCCGTTGGGGCATCTGCTTAAGCAAAACATTAAAAACGCCTGGTGGAAGTTTTTTGTGCAGGAAAGAGGGGATATGGTGCCGTTAGATACGGCCATTATTATGAACCCAAAGGTTTGGGAGGCGTCCGGGCATTTGCAAAATTTTAGCGATGAACTGGTGGAATGCAAGAAATGCCATCACCGGTTTAGGGCCGACCATTTACTGGAAGCCGAAAGCGCCAAGCCGGGTTACGACAAAGAAGCCCCTAGAGTTCTGCCACCGCCCGCGGGCGGGGTGCCGCCTCATGGCGGCAAATTAAAATGCCCTGATTGCGACGGCGGGCTTACTGAACCAAAACAATTCAATTTAATGTTTAAAACCTATTTGGGAGTAAACGAAGATACTTCCACCACGGCCTATTTGCGTCCGGAAACCGCGGCCGGTATGTTTGTTAATTTCAAAAATATTTTAAATGTTACCCGACGCCGTTTGCCTTTTGGTATTGCCCAAATCGGCAAAAATTTCCGCAACGAAATCACGCCGGGAAATTTTATTTTCCGCACCCGTGAATTCGAAATCGGGGAGTTTGAATATTTTATCAACCCAAAAGACTGGGAAAAAGTTTTTGAAATGTGGTTGAAAGAAATAAAACGCTGGTGGCAGGATGTTATGCAAATAGACATGGACAATCTGGTCTGGCACGAAATTCCGGAAGGCGAACGCGCTCACTACAGCAAACGCACGGTAGATATAGAATACAAATATCCGTTTGGCGTTAAAGAACTGCACGGCATTGCCTACCGCACGGATTTTGATTTATCCCGCCACGAAACCGTCAGCGGTCAGGATATGCATTACACCGATTTAGAAACAAACGAAAAATTCATTCCGCATGTAATAGAACCGACTTTTGGCATCGACCGTATGCTGTTGGTGTGTTTGCTGGAGGCGTATCACGAAGAAGCGGCTCCGACCACTGTTGAGGGAGAATCCGAAGCACGTATCGTCATGAAATTCCCGAAACACCTCGCTCCAATTCAGGTTGCCGTGTTGCCGTTATCCAAAAAAGAAGAATTATCCAATGTTGCCAAAGATTTAGCAGACAGTTTGCGCAAAGATTTTTCTGTGGAATATGACGAAACCCAAAGCATCGGCAAACGCTATCGCCGGCAAGATGAAATCGGTACACCGTATTGTATAACAGTAGATTTTGAATCGTTAGAGGACAAAAAAGTGACAGTGAGGGATAGGGATACGATGGAACAAGAAAGGGTTGAGATGGTGGGGTTAGGGGAGTACTTGAGAAATAAATTTATTTAGCGTTTTTTAACTGTCATTCTGAGCAAAGCGAAGAATCTCTGTCTGGTTGGTAAAAACAATACTGACAGAGATCCTTCACTGCGTTCAGGATGACAATAATAAAGTGTATGCACAAAATTTCAAAGTTAAAAAACGGCATCAATCTTATCAAAATTCCTTTAAAAGGAAGCAAAGCCCTCACCGTCATGGCCATGTTTCCGGTTGGTTCGCGTTATGAAGACAAAAAACTTTCCGGCGCTTCGCATTTTGTGGAACACATGATGTTTAAGGGCACCAAAAAACGCCCCACTCATTTAGAAATTTCCCGCGAACTGGATTCCTTGGGCGCCGAATACAACGCCTTCACTTCCAAAGATTATACCGGTTATTATGTAAAAACCGGAGAAGTTAATACCGAAAAAGCTTTTGACTGGCTGGCCGATATTATTTTTAATTCCAAAATGGACGCGGAGGAAATCGCCAAAGAAAAAGGTGTGATTGTGGAAGAATTACGGATGTATGAAGACAATCCGTTGATGGCTGTAGATACTTTGTTTGAAAAAGCCATGTTTGGCGATCATCCGCTGGGCTGGGATGTGGGCGGTACCCCGGAAACCGTAAACGGTTTAAGCCGGGCTGATTTGTGGAATTATTATCAAAATTATTATTTACCCAGCAACATGGTTTTAATCGTGGCCGGCAATCTTAATGAAAAAAAACTGGCAAAATCATTAAAACTTTTTGCGGCAGACAGGGCAAAAGATAGAAAGCATGATTTAAAAGCAAATTTTACCAAGTTTGTCTGGCCAAAAACCATTTTACCTTTGGAAAACAGAGTGGTAGTCTCCGAAAAAAAACTGGACCAGGCGCAGGTAATTCTTGGCTTTCCCGGGCTACATTATAATGACCCCGACCGTTTTGCCGCTTCGGTGTTATTCAATATTTTAGGCGGAGGCATGAGTTCCAGATTATTTGTGGAAGTGCGCGAAAAACGCGGCTTGGCCTATATGGTCAATGCCGGCGCCGGTTCATTCCGCGATGTCGGAGTGGCTAGTATTCAAGCCGGTTTGGATCCTTCCCGGCTAGCCGACGCTCTTAAAGTTATAAAAGACGAATTAATAAAAATAACAAAAGAACCGGTTTCAGCTAAAGAATTATTGGATTCAAAAAATAATATTGCCGGACGAACCGAACTGGCCATGGAAGATTCCAGCGCGCAAGCTCAATGGTTTGCCAAACAATTTTGGTTTGCCAACAAAATAGAATCATACGACGAAGTGGTAAAACAAATTAAGCGCGTGACGGTCGCGGATGTAAAAAAGCTGGCCAAAAAATTATTTGATTTAAATCAAATGCGCGTGGCCGTAATCGGCCCGATGAGCAGAGAAAAAGTTTTGGATTTACTAAAGTAACCTATATTTCTGTCATCCCCCCGACCCATTAATTGTCATTCTGAGCAAAGCGAAGAATCTCTGTCCGTTCGGCGATTGAGACAGAGATCCTTCACTGCGTTCAGGATGACAGTTGGCGCAAGACTCGCTCGGAATGACAAACGCACAAACATATGAATAATAAAAAAATCTACCTATTCGCCAACTGGAAAATGTACCTGGATTACGATGAAAGTAATATTTTAGCGAACGCTATTGCTGATAAGAAAAAAATTATTCCAAAATCCGTAAAAATGGCAATTTTCCCAAGCGCTTTGTCGCTTTATCCTGTGGGGCAGGTTTTGCATGATGCCGGCATTAGTGTTGGCGCGCAAAATACATATTGGTTAGACAAAGGTGGGTACACCGGTGAAGTGTCAGCCGTCATGTACAACGAAGCCGGATGTGAGTATGCTTTAACTGGTCATTCCGAACGCAGGCACTTGTTTCACGAAACCAACGATGAGGTGCGTAAAAAAGTAGAAGCAATTTTATCTGCGGGATTAACTCCGGTTATTTGCGTTGGCGAAACTGAAAAAGAACGAAAAGAAAATAAATCCGACGAGGCCATTGAAATTCAAATCAGAGCCGCCTTTCACAATATTGTCTGGCCAAAGGAACGGGAATTAATTGTGGCCTATGAACCGGTTTGGGCTATTGGCACCGGAGAAAATTGCGATCCGATTGAAGCCGAACGGATGCATGAACTGATCAAAAAACAAATTATCGCGTTAACCGGCATCACTCCCGTTATTTTATATGGAGGCAGTATCAATCCCAAAAATATTGCCGGATATTTAAAAAATCCGAACATAAACGGCGTATTGGTCGGTAGCGCGTCGGCTAATTATGAAAGCTGGATGGAAATTATATCTAATAGTTTTTAATTGTCATTCTGAGCAAAGCGAAGAATCTCTGTCCGCATATTGTCATTCCCGCCCGAGAGCGGGAATCCAGACAATTCAACCGGACACTGGATTCCCAATCAAGTTGGGAATGACAGACAGAGATCCTTCACTGCGTTCAGGATGACAATCTAATTCAAGTTTGTTCCGATTAAAAGTAGTAGTATGCTAAACGCATTATTTATAATAATCATCATTGCCGCCCTCGCCGTTATTTTGTTTTTGGTTATCCGCAAATTTCCTCATCTGGCAAATTTGGATATTCAAAATCTGGACGAAGAAAAAATTTACCGCAAGAAAAAAGAAATTATAAATAAGCGCATAGAAAAAAGTAGCGGCCTTTTAAAAGAAAAAATTATCAGAAGTCTTGTGCCGGTCAGCAAATTGTGGGGAAGGCTTCAGCTCCAATTTAGAATATATGTGGGAAAAATAGAAAGACTTCTTCATCATGAGCAGGTGCTTAAAACAAAACAAAAAAAGACTGTTGTCGGCAACGAAGAGAGCGGACAAAAATTAACTTCCTTAATTCAGGAAGGCGAACAGCAGTTAAAAGCGGGCAATTACGATAAAGCCGAAGAAGTTTTTATCTCCGCCATAAAAATTGACCCGAAATCTGCGGTCGCTTATAGAGGATTAGGCGATACCTATTTGGCCAAAAATTCTCTGGAGGAAGCCAGACAGACTTATAAATTTTTAATCAGAATGGAACCGGACGACGATAATGTGTTGGTCAAATTGGCGGAAATAGCGGAAAGCCATGGCGATCTGGAAGAGGCGATACATCATTACCAGCAGGCGGTTTTGGTCAATGATTCATTTTCCCCGCGTTTTTATCACTTGGCCGAACTGCTGGTAAAGGTGGGCCAACCGCAGGTGGCGGTAGAATCTATTCTGCAGGCCGTAGAACTGGAACCCCAAAATCCAAAGTACCTTGACTTATTGATAGAAATTGCTATAATATGCGGCAATAAAGAGTTGGCGCTTAAAGGTTACGGAGAATTACGCTTAGTCAACCCCGACAATCAAAAATTACCCAGTTTCAAAGATAGAATTTATCGAATAGGCGTATAAGAAAAACGAAATGCCGTCTTAGCTCAGCTGGTAGAGCAACAGTTTTGCCACCGCCCGCGGGCGGGGTGCCGCCACGGGGCGGCATAAACTTCCAATGATTAAATAACAATTAAACGCCGCCTTAGCTCAGCTGGTAGAGCAACACTTTTGTAAAGTGAAGGTCCTGGGTTCGAATCCCTGAGGCGGCTCCAGATTAGGGGTTGTTCTTTGAAAATAAATAAGGTATAATGTAAGTGGCTATACGCCATTTAGTTTATGCCTAATAAAAAAATTACAAAAGAACAGGAAGCCTTAGTAAAGAGTTTGTATTCTAGCGGAAAAATGGGGTTGGAAATTGCCACTAAGTTAGAAATTTCTCTTAAACAAGTTTACGGTTCTCTCCGCCGTCAACAAATACCACGCAAGAGCTTACGTGAGCAAAATAAAGTTCTTTTTGAGAGAAAGCCATTGTCGTTTCGTTTTAAGGAAAAACTCACAACAAAGGAACGTGAACTCCTGATTGCGGCGATTATGCTGTATTATGGCGAGGGCGCAAAAACATCTGTTACGGTTGATTTTGCGAATTCAGATGGTCGGACAGTTAAATTATTTTTAAAGTTTTTAAGGAAAATTTGTCGTATAGACGAGAAGCGATTGCGGTTTTATTTGTACTGTTTTTCAGATCAAGATTCTAATTCTTTGATTAGTTATTGGTCGTCTCAATTGAAAGCTGAACGAAATCAATTCACAAAACCATACGTGCGTTCAACTTTCAACAGAGGCAGTAGAGCAATGCCTTACGGAGTAATTCATGTGCGATATAGTGATAAGAAATTATTAGACAAAATTCTATCACTATGTAATAGTTTGGTCGTGTCGTTATAAAATGGGTGGATTCCTGAGCGGTCAAAAGGGGCAGACTGTAGTAAAATGCAGCTCTTGAGGGAAACTTCAGGATGAACTTTCTGGGATAACGGTGAAAGCTAAGGCAGGTGCTATGCCAATACCGTGGGAACCCCGATATTTGGTCGGGGGCGCCGTAGAGACTAGATACCAGAGTGCCTAAAGTCAATGTGACTAAGGCAAAGATATAGTCCACGCCAGAAGGAAACTTTTGGATTAGTGAAATCTGCTGGCTCCGCCTTCGTAGGTTCGAATCCTACTCCACCCACACGGCTTCACTGCGTTACGCCGTGTAAACCACAGCTTCTACTGTGTTACACTATGTAAACTCAGTCTTGCCTAGGTACATAAAATTATGCAACACTTTGTATATATCTTGAAATGTTGCGATGAGAGTTTTTATACAGGTTTAAGCAACAATCTTAAAAGAAGATTGAAAGAGCATGAGGATGGTAAAAGCGTTAATACAAAAAATTTGAGACCAGTTAAGTTAGTATTTTATTGCTGTTTTAAAGATCAGCATTTAGCTGCAGAATTTGAGCAATACTTAAAATCACATTCAGGAATTGCGTTTAGGAATAAACACTTAGCTACTACTACAAAACGCACAGTGAAGACATAGCTTGCACTGGATAGTGTGAGAAGTAGCTTGCACTGCGTAGCCGTAGCGAAGCAGTGCCGTTGTAGCTCAGTTGGTAGAGCATTTCCATGGTAAGGAAAAGGTCTCGGGTTCGAATCCCGACAACGGCTCAACGCGTGAATCATGAAGCACGAATCATGAATCATGAACGTTACAAACAATCCCTAATTCTTAATTCGTAATTCATACACAATATGTCGCAGGATAATTTGGTGAAAATGGAATGCAAGGAATGTAAACACACGAACTATTTTACCAGCAAGAACAAGAAGGTTTTAAAGAACCGCTTGGAGCTGGAAAAGTTCTGTAAGTTTTGCCGAAAGCACACCGGTCACAAAGAAACAAAATAGAAATGAAAAAGCCCTGCTCTGAATAGTTTTCCGGGTGGGGTTTGTTCTTAGGCCTGTAGTTTCAATGGTAAAACAGCGGTCTCCAAAACCGCGGTTCTCGGTTCGAATCCGAGCGGGCCTGCAAAATAAATTCACTTTATGCCGGAAATAGATTTCTATCAAATTTCCTTGAAAGTTATTTTAAGGAATAAAAAAGGCGAGGTTTTAATTTTGAAAACACCTGAATATGGAAGTTATTCTGGTTGTTATGATTTGCCGGGAGGCCGTATAGATGCAAACGAATTTGATGTTCCGTATGAGCAAATAATGAAACGGGAAATTACAGAGGAAGTGGGGGATATACAATATAAATTTAATCCTAAACCGGTTGCGATTGGCCGTCATCTGGTGCATGCCCATCAAAGCAGGCTTAAGCGCGAACTTCATATTCAGTATATATTTTTTGAAGCGGAATATTTGGGAGGGGATATTTGCGTTAGCCGCGAGCATACAGAATATAAATGGGTGGATATGTCTGCTGAAAAATTAGAAGATTTATTTAAGTCCGGAATTTTGGAAGGAATGAAGATGTGTTTCTTGGGTTAATTTGGTTTTTTAGCTAATTAAGCCCCAAGTGCGTACCATAACGCCCGGCAAGGCGTGCCCCTTGACCAGAAAGGCGCTTTAACGTAATATAGACCATTACAAAAGTCAGGTAATGTGGTACTATATAAATACTTATAATTAATAAGCGTATGTTTAATAAATTATTCCGTTCGGTCTTTCCAGCGCGTAATCCGGCTGATATAGCGCGAGAATATAAAATCCCATCACAAATCCGTTTTAAGTTCCAGACTAAAGATGGTTGGATTATTGCAACCTCTGAAAATTTGCCTGGTTTTATTACTGAAGCACGCAATCCGCAAGAATTGTTAGAAATGATTAACGACGGCATTTTAACGTACTTTGATGTTCCGCGGCGCGTAGGCGATGTTGTCCATAATCAAATGACACTTGACGGCTATGGGACTGTCTCGTTGGATAAACACTTGCAACCAGCTTAAACACTATGGGCGAAAATACCTTCAATCGCCGACAGTGTGTGCGGGCATTAAATAAGCTAAATTTTGTTCTTGATAACAAACGTTCTGGCAAGCACGATAAATACAAGGCACCGTTTGCCAATGCCAATCCGCCGTTTATTATGGTGCCTCGTCATAATGACATTCACTGTCAGGACGATATTGTAAAGGAATTGGAAAGAATGGGCGGGAAGGAACTGGTCGAAAAATTTAAGCAGTATTTGTAAAAGCCTTTGTAAAGAGGTTTTTATTGTTTAGTTAAATTTTAATATACAGTGAGTAGTGCTAGGGAGTAAAGTCGGTATATAAACATACCGATTTGTCTTCATAAAAATAGTTCTAACGTCCTGTACGATGCCCTGCTAAGACCGGTTAAAACTGGTCTTTTTTGTATGTGAGTTGTTGGTCGCGAGCAGTAGATAAAAATAAACGGTCACCGAAATCACTACTCTAAATTCGGTAGGTTTCGGTAACATTTATTTTTGTCTACAACGAGGGAGTTTTTTGTTATTAGACGATATGGTATAATATGTTATATGTCTATCATCATCCTACAACGTTTGTTATTGGACGCGGTACTGGATATTTTTTATTTCCCTATTTGGTGGTACACCAAAGGCGCGGCGCATGCTTTGCGCTGGTGTTTTAATTTATTAAAAACAGGAAACAAAAATCTGGCTCCGGGTTTGTGGCTGGCAAATTTATTTGTGCCCATGTTTGGGCAATTTGACTGGCAGGGGCGGATTGTCAGTTTTTTAATGCGTTTGGCGCAAATTTTTGCCCGTACGGTAGCGCTGGCCGTTTGGGTTAGTTTGTGTTTTGTTTTATTTTTAGGCTGGCTGGCATTGCCGGCGCTTGTTGCGTATGCAATTTAAAAAAGCTGAACCATTAAATTTAATTTCCTGCGACCGTTGCCACGCAACCGGTTATATTGGGTTTGGCAAATGCCCGGAATGCAAGGGAATGGAAATGGGAATCAGCAAAAGGGGTAAATGGCTTTATTGGGATTATCCGCTTACCCGTTATAATTTATCTTTGCAAAGCGGACGGCGGATTTTAAACCGTATTCGTTTAATTACGGCGCTGGTTTTTTGGTTAACTTGTTGGATTTGGGTTGGAGTCACTGCCTACAAGGCAGATTTAGGCATTGTTTTTCGTGATCCCATTCATTGGCGTAATTTTATTTTAACTTTGGGAAACAGCACCACCATTTTATTTTGGATGGGCGTAATCAGTTTATTTTATTTTTGGTACAGGATTATCCGGCAAAAAGAATTGGTGGGCGCGGTGGAAACTTTTAATTATGATGAAAAAAATAAAAAAGATTTAGTTGTTGGTTCCTGGGTTGACGCAAAAAAATTACCAAAGCGAAAAAAACATAATATCGCCGACGCTTTTACCGAAGAGGCTTTATCCGCGCTGGCCAAGGCGTATCGTTTTGCTGATAAGAATGGCGCCAAAGAAGCAACTCCCGAACATTTATTTTATACCCTGCTATCATTCAACAGAATCAGTAATATTTTTATCAGACTAGGCATTCCGGCTTCGTCACTACAAAAAGAATTGGTACCGTTGTTGCCAACCCACCCCAACCCCGCCCGAGCGGGGAATCGAGAAATGCCAACAGTGTCCAAAGATTTTCAACAAATTATTTTTCAGGCTTACGAATCGGCCTATAGCGCGCACCAGGATTACGTTAGCGTCACCGAACTACTTATCATCGCCCTGCAGGAAACTCCGGCCATCGCCAAGGTTTTATTTAATTTTAATATCAGCGAACGTGATTTGGCAAATGTTATAGAGTGGGCCAGAATGCGCGAAAAACTTCACCGTCAATACCTCAAATTCAAACGGGCGGCCAGTCATCATTCCAAATACGGCATGGACAAAGCTATGACCGCGCTGGCCACTCCTTATTTAAATAGTTTCAGTTCCGACATTACCATGCTGGCGCATTACGGCCAGTTAAATCAATGCGTGGCCCGCTCCAAAGAAATAGAAGAAATTTATCAGGTTATAGACAGTGGTGAACACAATGTATTGCTGGTGGGGGAACATGGCGTCGGTAAAAAAACAATTGTGGAAGGCATTGCGCAAAGCATGATAGAAGACGACGTGCCGGCCAGACTAAAAGACAAACGTTTGGTGCGTTTAAGTGTGTCGGCGCTGCTCGCCGGTACCAGTCCGGCCGGAGCGGTAGAAAGATTGCGGAATATAATGAACGAAATGTCGCGGGCGCGCAATGTAATTTTATTTATTCATAATTTACACGAACTGGTTGGCGTGGCGGCCGGCGAGAGCGGGAGTTTAGATATCGCGGACACCCTCACGGAATTTTTAGACAGTGATAAATTTTTAACCATCGCCACCACCACCACCGAAGATTTTTCGGAACATATTTCCAACTCTTCAATTAAAAGCGTGTTTACAAAAATAGATATTGCCGAGATGACCGAAGATCAGGCCATACAGGTTTTGGAATCGCGGGCGGGCGCGCTGGAGTATAAACAAAATGTATTTTTTTCTTACGATGCCGTGGCCAAAGCCGTGGAATACGCCGTTAAATTTATTCACGAATCATTTTTGCCAGGAAACGCTTTGGAACTTCTTACCGAATCCGCCACTTATACTCACAATAAAAAAGGCGGTAATTCCATCGTCACCAAAGAAGAAGTGGCGGCGGTAGTGACCGAAAAAACCAAAATTCCTTTGTCCGCTATTTCCAGTGATGAATCCAGCAAACTCTTACTTTTAGAAGAAGAAATGCATGAACGCGTGATTGGCCAGGATGAGGGCGTAACCGCCGTCGCCAATGCTTTGCGCCGGGCCCGCGCCGAAATGCGTTCGTCCAAACGGCCCATCGCCAACTTTTTATTTTTGGGCCCCACCGGCGTAGGCAAAACCGAACTTGCCAAAACCATCGCCCAAGTGTACTTTGGAGGTGAAAACAAAATGATTCGCCTAGACATGAGCGAGTATCAGGACAAGAGCAGTATATATAGGTTGATTGGCATGCCCGGAGCCAAAGGAACCGGCATACTTACCGAGGCTGTCCGCCGGAGTCCGTTTTCTCTTTTATTGCTGGATGAAATAGAAAAAGCCGACCATGATGTGCTGAATTTATTTCTGCAGGTTATGGATGAAGGCCGGCTTAGCGACAGCGCCGGACACGTATTTGATTTTACCAATGTAATTTTAATCGCCACATCCAATGCCGGTACGGCCTATGTGCAAGAACAAAATAAAAAAGGCGTGGCGCACGAAGTTTTGCTGGACAGTCTTTTGCACGGAGAATTGAAAGAATATTTCCGCCCGGAATTTTTAAATCGTTTTGACGGAATTATTTTGTTCAACGCCTTAACCCAGCCGGATATTAAAAAAATCGCCGGTTTAATGTTTGGCGCTATTGCCAAAAGCATGGAACAAAAAGGCGTGCAGTTGACGGCCACAGACGATGCCCTGGAATTTTTGGCCACCGCCGGTTTTGATCCGGAATTTGGCGCTCGGCCGATGCGCCGGGTTTTGCAGGAAAAAGTAGAAAATAAACTGGCAGAATTATTTTTACAGGGAAAATTAAAAAGAGGCAGTATGGTGACGGTCGGGGCGGGAGGAGAGATAAATGTAAATTAAAATTTGTGTTCTATTTTCTAATCACCTTTTTTTTATCAATAATTTTAACTTTGCTGGTTAAAAAGGCGGCGCAAAGCCTTCGGGTCACAGACCATCCTGACCAGCAAAGAAAACCGAATTGGAAACCCATCCCGCTATTAGGCGGAGTGGCTATTTTTTTGTCTTTTTGGGCCGTGGTTATATTTTTAATTTTTAATCCGATTTTTGGCATAGAAAGAATAGCCAATCAATTGCTAGCCGCGTTTTTTTCCGGAACAATAATTCTTTTGATCGGGATTGCCGATGATTTTCGGCCACTATCAGCCAAGGTTCGTTTGCTGTTTGTGATGCTTGCCATTTCATTTATCGCGGTTTGGGCAAGCGGATCGCTGACCAGAATTACTAATCCATTGGGCGGATATTTTGCGCTGGGGAAAATAGCCAGCGGAATTTTGATATTTTTTTGGCTGATGGGCACAACTTATACGGTAAAAATTTTAGACGGTTTGGATGGACTGGCCACGGGCGTGGTAGCGATTGGCGCGCTTATTATTTTTTTGCTCGCGTCCGTTACCAAATTTTATCAGCCTAATGTTGCTTTAGTGTCCGCTGTATTTCTAGCCGCTTGTCTTGGGTTTTTAGTTTTTAATTTTAATCCGGCAAAAATATTTTTAGGTGAAAGCGGCAGTATGTTTATCGGGTTTATGCTGGGCGTTCTGGCTATAATCGGCGGAGGGAAATTGGCCACCGCCTTGCTGGTAATGGCCATTCCGATTTTGGATCTGGCGCGCGTGGCTTATGTTAGAATCAGAAGAAAACAATCTGTATTTAAAGGCGACCGCGAGCATCTTCATTTCCGCCTGCTGGATTCCGGCTTAAGCCACCGCCAATCCGTTCTCTTGCTCTACGGTTTATCATTTTTATTCGGCATCACCACTTTATTTTTACAAAGCCTGCAAAAATTGTACGCGCTTTTGGCGCTAGTGGTTTTGATGGCGGTTATTAGCCGTCTTCTGGGACGACGATGATGGTGAAAATGGTGAAGATGAACAAATTGTTCACGCGGAGCGATTAACCAACTACAACAATAGATCATTTGCACCACCTTCATCAAGCGTAACGATTTACCAATTTAATCAATTTCAGTATGCGCGACCCAAAACCCTTTAAAACCTGGCATTTAGTTTTTATAATCATAGTCATCCTTATTTCCATCGGTTATAAAATCTACGGTTCTTTGTGGACAAAGGCGACTATAAAAATCGGTGGGCAAGAAATCCGCGTTTTGGTGGCGGACACCTATAACCACCGTCTAAAAGGCTGGAGCGACCGGAAAGATATGGGCCAATACGGCGGTATGCTTTTTGTGTTTCCCGATAGCGCCCAGCACGCCATGGTAATGCGTGATATGCATTTTCCATTGGATATAATTTGGCTGGACGGAACTAAAATCATAGACATCGCCCCAAATATACCCCTGGAACCCGGACTGGCCGAATCGCAATTAACAATCTACCGATCCCGCGCCGCCTCTACCTTGGTTTTGGAAGTATCAGCCGGTTTTATGGAAAGAACCGGGTTGAAAATAGGGGATACGGTGGAAATAATACAGGATTAGGCGCGGGGTTGACATATTTTGAGTTTTAATATATACTAAGCGCACTAACAAATTAGCAATAAACAATTAGCAACTAACAATCGATTTGTTGTTTGTTAATTGTTATTTGTTAATTAATCAAATTATGTACGCAGTAATCGCAACCGGCGGAAAACAGTATCTTGTTAAAACCGGCGATGTTATAAAAATAGAAAAATTGCCTTTAAACGAAGGCGAGAAAGTTGTTTTTGACAAAGTTTTACTTACCGCCAAAGATGACGGTTCCGATGTAAAAGTTGGCAAGCCTTATGTGGAAGGTGTAACCATAGAAGCGACTTTAGAAAAACAAGGCAAGACACGCACCTTGCGCGTAGAAAAATTCAAACGCAAAGTCCGTTACCACAAAGTTCACGGGCAAAGACAGAGATTCAGCCAAGTGAAAATTAAGTAATATAAAAAAATCAGTCCGTAAGGGCTGATTTTTTATTTTGTTGTTCTGTTCTTAATCGCGCTTCCCAGAGTAATTTCATCCGCGTATTGAATGTCGCTTCCCATCGGCAAACCGCGCGCCAGACGGGTAATTTTTAAATTAGGGTTGAGCCGTTTTATTTCTTTTTCAAAATAAAGCATGGTGGTTTCTCCGGGCAGATCAGGGTTAAGCGCCAAGATAATTTCTCTAATTTCTTCATTTCTTATTTTCTCAAACAATTCTTTGATTTTTATTTTATCAATTTCATCATCTCCCGGTTCTATCACTCCGCGTAAAACATGATACAAACCGTTGTACATTCCCGTGCGTTCTATAACCGGAATATCCTGCGGTTCGCTTACCACGCACAGCACGGATTGGTCTCTGGTTTTGTTGCTGCAAATAGAGCAAGGGTTTTGGTCGGAAAAATCCCAGCATACCTCGCAGCTTTTCACATTATCAATC
Organism: uncultured Gammaproteobacteria bacterium; assembly: GCA_964641245.1. Classification (GTDB taxonomy): domain Bacteria; phylum Patescibacteriota; class Patescibacteriia; order Magasanikbacterales; family GWA2-37-8; genus XYD2-FULL-39-9. The sequence goes on from CAZXML010000001.1 coordinate 76,515, forward strand.
AATTCTTTTAAAGCCAGGGTAATTTCGCCAACTTCTTTTTTCCCGGATTTTAGCAAATAAAAAACAAACCGCTCGGCGGTGCGCTGACCGACCGTGGGCAGTTTTCTAAATGCGCCGATAAGATTTTGAATTGAACGAGAATAAGACATAGCGTTGTTTTGTCATTGCGAGGAGTGAAGCGACGCGGTCCCGACCGCGGTCGAGGATCCTCGATTCACTATCGGGACAATCCCATTGTTGGCAGCACCAGTATTGTGGGATTGCTTCGCTTTGCTCGCAATGACAATTACTTCTTAAGCATGCCGTCAAATCCGCCCATCTCCTGCATTTTGCCGGCCATTATTTTTTGCATTTTTTTGGTGGCGTCGCCGTGCGCGTCTTTGATGGCGTTTTGCAGTTTTTCTTTTTTAGCCGGATTTAACATTTCGTCGTCTATGGCCACGCCGGTTAGCTGTAAATTTCCATCCATAGTTAAAGCCACGCCACTACTGTGGCTGGTGACGGACTCGCCCGCTAAAGCGCCCTGAAGTTTTTTACCCTGGTCGCGCAGGTCTTTGAATTGTTTTAATTTGCTAAACACTGACATATTGTATTAAGTATTATGTATTAAGTATTATGTATCCAGCGAACGATTTCGTGCTTAATACATAATACTTGCTACTTAATACTAACACTACATCGGCGGCATGGCCGAGCTGTTGCGTTGTGTAAACGCGGATTTTGGCTTTAGTGTTGGCGTGGCGGTGGGGTGGTCTATAAATTTGGTGGTTAGACTGCGGAAGGAAGCGCGCTGTTCGTCAAATATCATGCGCACCATGCCGGTGGGGCCGTTGCGGTGTTTGGCAATGTGAATTTCGGCGATATTTTTTTCATCCGGAGAAATATCTTCTGGGCGGTAATTGCGGTCGGCGGATTTTCGGTAGATAAATAATACCACATCGGCGTCTTGTTCAATAGAACCGGATTCACGCAAGTGAGAAAGTTTAGGAATAGCAGGAGTGCTGGATTCTACGGTACGCGATAATTGGGAAAGTGCCAGCACCGGAATATTTAATTCACGCGCGATACTTTTTAAACCACGGGTAATTTCCGCCACTTCCTGCACGCGGTTTTCTATATTGCCACGGGATTCCATTAACTGCAAGTAGTCAATAACTATCAGTCCCAAACCATGTTCCATTTGCAACCGGCGCGCTTTGGTGCGAATCTGCATTATATTATTGTTGGACGCGTCATCTATAAAAATTGGCGCTTCGGAAAGCACACCCATGGCATGGCCGATGCGAGGAAAATCATCATCTTCCGGACGTTCGCTTAACCGGCCGGTTCTCATTCTCCATAAATCCACATTGGCTTCCGAACAAAGCAAACGGTCTACCAACTGTTCCTTACTCATTTCCAAAGAAAATAATCCGACCGGTATTTTTCCTTTTACGCCCACATGACGCACAATATCCAAAGCAAAAGAAGATTTTCCCACACTGGGGCGGGCTCCCAAAATTATTAAATCGGATTTTTGCAGTCCGGCCAGTAAATTATCCAAATCAGGATAGCCCGTGGGAATGCCGCGCATCTGCCCTTTATTTTTGTGCAAGTCATCTATTCTGTCAAAAGCTTCATTTAATATTCCTCGAATCGGCGTAAAAGTTTGCCGCATGAAATTTTGCGACACGCCGAACAATTGCCGTTGCGCGTTATCCAAAAGAGAATCCAATTCCTCGGTTTCTTCATAGCCCATTTTAGAAATTTCGTGCGCGGCCGTAAGCAATCGGCGCCGGGTGGCTTTTTTATGAACAATGTTGGCGTAATTTACCACGTGAGAGGCGGTGGGAACGGCGTTGGTAAGCGATACTAAATAACTGTAACCGCCAGCTCTTTCCAGATGTCCTTTTTCCGTAAGCCGGTTGCTTAGTGTCAGTAAATCAATTGGTTCATTTTTTTGGTAAAGTTCCAAAATGGATTCAAAAATTTGCGCGTGAGCGTTTTTATAAAAATCTTCCGGCTGAACAATATCCGCAATTTTTAACATCGCATCTTTGTCCAACAAAACCGAACCGAGTAATGACATCTCGGCTTCCATGCTTTGCGGTGGAATTTTTTCCAGTTGGGTTATGTCTTGTGTCATGTTAATGTGTCATGCTGAACTTGTTTCAGCATCTTTCGATACACCGTAGATCCTGAAATGAATTCAGGATGACGGGTAGTTTGGTTCGTCTATTTTAGTCCAGCACGTTTCTTTTGGCAAGAAAAAATCAAGGCCCGTATGTTAGCAGAAGGGGGATGAAATGTGGGTAGAATTAATTTGATTGTTTGGGGTTGACATTTGGGTTATTTTGATCTATTATGGGCGTGGTCAGACAACCAACCACGGAGGAATGCCAATGAGTGAACAGGCGTCGCAATACGAGAAGTCGTTGAGAAAGCGAACGTACTTGGTGGCCTTTCGTTCCGTAGCTGGTGATTTTTATCATATTCCGGATAACCTGCGTTATTTTCTCATCTTTCTTGAGAATCATAGCGCAACCATCCTATTCATCATTTCGGAGGACGGTCCTAATAAAGGCCAAATTACCCGTTTGATTGAACAAGCGCAGAAGGAAGCCGAACGTATTGGCGCTCGATTCTAGCTTCTGATGATCAGCACCATGTTGGCCCCGTTACGCATCATGCGGATGGGGTCTTTTTCTTTTCAGATTATCTGATATAATTGCATTTATATGATTTCTCGCCTTTTACTGAAAAATATGGTTCCGGCCGGGGCTTTGTCTGCCTTGGCTTATTTGGTTTTTGAAAAATGGCATAATTGGTTTTTGGGAACCCTGGTTTTATTTTTATATTTTTTGTTTGTTTCGGCCAAAACACAAGGGGTGTTGGTAAATTATTTCGGATTTACAAAATCGTTGCGGATTAGACTGTTGGCATTTTTTTTAAGTCTGGCCACATTGGGCTGGTTTTTGGGAATTTTTATATTTTTTGATTATTTTAATGGTTTGGCGGTATTTTTATCTTTTTTTGTAAACGCACTGGCGTGGTCACTCGCCACTCAATCGCTCTCTCCCCTTTTAGGGGAGAGACAGAGAGAGGGGTATACGGCGGGCATTGACGCACAAACAGATACCCCACCCCTCGCCCCTCCCCTAATAGGGGAGGGAGACCTTGAACCGCCCCACGCCAAAATCAGTGTCTTAATTTATCTGGGCCTGGTAATTTACGGATTTTATCTTTTGATGCAATCCAAAACCGGTGGCGTCATTTCTTCGCCGTGGCAAACTATTAATCAGAGTTATGTGTGGATTTTTTTGTTGGCTACTTTTTTGCTGGGTGCGTTAATATTTTTCTCAAAGATTTCTCTAAAAACTCTACTGTTCCTTCTTATAGTACATGCATTTTTACTTCACAGTTATTTACCGCTCACTCACGAATTATTTTACGGCGCGGACGGTTGGAGACATATTGCGAATGAACAGAGATTGGTGGAAGGAAAATCATTCTTAGAAGCAAAGCTTTCTACTGACACAAAAAATCAGAAGTCTGAAGTCCAAAGTCTGAAGTCCAAAGCCGGGCTTTTGTCTTATGCCAATTATTGGGGAACAAATGCGGCGCTGTCAAAAATACTGCAAATAGATTTAATTTCTTTGACCAAATGGTTTTTGCCGATTTCCTGGTCAATAATTTTTACTATTTTGTTATTAGAGATTGGATTGGCGTTGGGCTGGTCCGGCCGGAATTCATTGCTCTTTGCTTGGGCCGGAATGTGGCCGTTTGCTTTGCAGGTTGGCGGTTCTTTTTCTTTGCCCGTGAACTGGGGCTTCCTAATTTTTGTTTTGTTGTTTTTGCTGTTGATTAAAAGAATAAAAGAGCCAAATGACGAACAGAAAAATATTTTGTTGGCACTTGGACTTGGTTCAGCGCTGGGGTATTTATTATTTTTTGTTTTGTATTGGATGAGTTTTTTCTTAATGTCGCTTGTCTCACATTTGTCATTGCGAGGAGAGCAGCGACGCGGTCCCGACCGCGGTCGAGGATCCTCGATTCACTATCGGGACAATCCCATTGTCAGCACTACAGTATTTTGGGATTGCTTCGCTCTGCTCGCAATGACAGTGGTTGCGACATTGATTTTACCGGTTTTAGAGTTAGCTGGGAAGTTTAGTGTGTGGGATAGCGGGGTAAATATTTTGTTGCAAGCAAAACAATTTGCCGGCAATTTTTTATCTTTATATTTGGCCGCCGGCCCGCGTCCGCACGATATTATTGGCGGGAATATTTTGTTTAATCAAATGCCCGCTTCAATTTTTACATCAAATATTCTTACGCAATGGCTATGGTGGTTGCCAATGGTAATTTTGTCCGCCATCATTTTTATTATCCTGGGAATTAAGCGAAACAGAAAAGACCCAATTTATAAATTTATCCTGACTATTTTTTCCGTCCTGCTCACCAGTTATTTTTTATCCTTCTATTTATTATCCGGCGAGCGCTTGTTTTCCCGTCGTCTGGACGCAACACTGGCGCTCTTGTTTTTGATTTTGCTTTTCTACGGAGTAAAAGATATTCTTGATAAAAAGTGTATGGCTGGTTTAGCGGTAGTTATTTTATCCCTCGCCATCACCGCTTCATATACTTTGGGTCCGGATACTTATACTGTCAGCGCCAATCAATATACTGCCATCAATTATGTCTGGTCCCAAGAACAAAATAGTAATACGCATTGTGTTTTAGGCAACACTTATCCACTGCTCGCGCTGGAAGCCGTTTCCGGTAAAGAAATCATCGGCGGCGGTTTCCCCATAGATGCCAGTTTTGCCCAACCGGAACGGGAAGAACTATTTAAACAAATGAATATAGCCATCAACGACAATTTACTTTCTCAAACAGCGTCTTTGACCAAAGCCGACCATTGTTGGTTTGTGGGGGAGAAGGCGAATTTTGCACAGCAAGGAATTTTGGGCGGTAATAGCACAAAAATATTTGGTGATACGGCGGTGGTGAGATATAATACTGCGGTCAATCTAAAATAAATAATTATGCAAGAATGCCTCTTCTGTAAAATAATCAATAAAGAAATTTCCAACTATACCGTCTACGAAGACGCCAATGTTTTGGCGTTTTTGGATATTCATCCTTGTTCCAAGGGGCATACGGTGGTGGTGCCGAAAAAACATTTTGCGGATTTAACGAAAATGTCGGCAGGTGATTGGCAAGGCATGAGCGGGGGATTGGCGGGGGTTTTTTCTAAAGTACAAAAAATTTTAAATCCGGATGGAATAAATTTGGGAATAAACAACGGCAAAGCCGCTGGGCAGGCCGTGGGGCATGTTCATTGGCATCTTATTCCGCGGTGGAATGGGGATGGGGGAGGGAGTATGCATTCGATAATTCGTAAAGGGGAGGGCGTGGATGTGAAGGGAGTAGCAGAATTATTTATCTAATAATTGTCATTGCGAGCGAAGCGAAGCAATCCCAAAATACTGTAGTGCTGACAATGGGATTGTCCCGATAGTGAATCGAGGATCCTCGACCGCGGTCGGGACCGCGTCGCTACGGCTCCTCGCAATGACATAAAGTGCGCTATGGAAATAAAAAAACTCTCCTCCGAAATTGTTCACAAAAATCCGTTTTGGGAATATGTACGCGACAAGTTTGTTTTGCCGGACGGCAAGAAGGATGATTATTATTATGCCAGAACAAATGGCAATGTTATTTTAATCCCCGTTTTAGACGATGGCCGGCTGGTGTTGGTGAGGCAGTATCGATATTTGGAGGAAAAGTATAGTGTGGAATTTCCGGGCGGGGGAATTACCGCGGGAGAATCCGCGACAGACGCGGCCAACCGGGAATTTTTGGAAGAAACCGGATATAAAACCGATAATTTAATAAAAATCGGAACCTTTGAACCGTGCGTGGGCATGCTAAAAGATTTATCCCATGTTTTTATTGCCAACGAATTAACGGAATTACAACAGCCAAAATCCCATGATGTGGAACACACCGAAGTAATCTTGCGCCGGGTGGATGAATTTGAAAATATGATTAAACAAGGAGAGATTTGGGGTGGACAGGTTTTGGCCGCGTGGGCTTTGGTGCGGGATTTATTGCAAAAAATCGAGTCCGGCCAATAATTGGTTCATTCGCGGAAATTGTGCTATAATTTATATATCCGTATATCTACGGATATAAACTCATTCGCTCGGAAGCGATCAAGCAAGCTTGTCGTTTAGCTCTCTCATTTCGATTATGGAACCAAGCGAAAAAGAACCGGACATTATAGGCAACCCGGATGTCAACTATTTTGCCACCACCAATTTTCGCAATAAAAACCGGAAATTTGGCATAAAGCTGGACGATCGCCGCCGGCATTTATATGTTGTGGGCAAAACGGGTATGGGCAAAACCACCATGTTAGAAAACATGGTTCTTAATGATATCTACGCGGGGCACGGCGTGGGAGTGGTAGATCCGCACGGCGATTTTGCCGAAAAAATTATAGATTATATTCCGGCTAATCGCATTAACGACGTGGTTTATTTTAATCCGTCCGATATTGATTTTCCAATCGGTTTTAATATTTTAGAAAGCATAGATCCGCGCTACCGCCATTTGGTGGCATCCGGACTTATGGGCGTTTTCAAAAAAATCTGGCCGGATGTGTGGAGCGCGCGCATGGAATACATTTTAAACAACACTCTTTTGGCCTTGCTGGAATTTCCCAACACCACCCTGCTAGGCATCAACCGACTGCTGGCCGACAACGCTTACCGCAAACGCGTCATTAAAAATTTAAAAGATCCTGTTATCCGTTCATTCTGGGAAACGGAATTTGCCGGTTATAACGACCGCTATAAACAGGAAGCGGTCGCTCCGGTACAAAATAAAATCGGTCAATTTTTGTCGGCTTCGGTTATCCGCAACATTGTGGCGCAGACAAAATCGCGCATCAACATCCGCGAAATCATGGACACCAAGAAAATTTTTATCATGAACTTATCCAAAGGCAGAATCGGCGAAGATAATTCCCGGTTGCTGGGTGGTATGCTTATCACCAAAATTCAATTGGCGGCCATGGAAAGAGTAGACACTCCGGAAAAAGACCGCAAAGATTTTTTTCTTTATGTAGATGAATTTCAAAATTTTGCCACGGAAAGTTTTTCCAACATTTTATCCGAAGCGCGCAAATACCGGTTAGACTTAACCATGGCGCACCAATATATGGAGCAGTTGGATGAAACCGTGCTGGCCGCGGTAATTGGTAACGTGGGTACGCTGGTAACATTCCGGGTGGGTTCTACGGATGCGGAAATTCTGGCCAAAGAATTCGCGCCTACTTTTATAGAAACCGATTTGGTTAATTTAACAAAATTTCAAATTTATTTAAAATTAATGATAGACGGCGTTGCTTCACAGCCTTTTTCCGCCAACACTTTATCGCCGATAAATATTTCCACCCATAGCACAGAAAAAGTTATTAAAGTTTCCCGCGAACGCTACGCCACCAGCCGGGAAAATATAGAAGACAAAATTATGCGTTGGACCGGTATGGAAGCCGGCGGAACGGGGGATACCGATGTAGACGAGGACGATGAAAATTACGGCGAGGATGAAGAGGGTATGCCGGTTTTGTTAGATAAGATGGTTGCTCCACCAATGGTGCCGGTTGCTCCAAAAGCTCCGACTCCGTCTGCTGTAAAAAAACTCCCGATTCTGACTCCGAGTCAGAATCGAGGATCCTCGATTTTGCCCGAACGCAAAATCGGGACAACCCCTCCGCCGGTCAAAAAATCAGAACCCGCTCCGGTTAAATCAGACATAAAAGACAGTCAGCCGATTTCATTGGTGGATACAAGTCAAAAGGGGATAAGTTTGTCGCAAGCAGTACAAACTAACAAACAACCTGTTAAAGTAGAGAAAAAACACGAACATAAACCGGTGCAGGTGAGTCAGACGGTTCCTAAACAAGCGACAAATGCCAACCCACCCCTACCCAGACGCCTCCCGACCGCGGTCGAGGATCCTCGATTCTCGAGAATCGGGACAAGCGGGGAATTGCCAAAACCGCCAGCGCCACCGGCGACACCGGCGTCGGTAATTCCGCCTAAACCTTTACCAATAAATCAAACAGAGAAAAAGATTTTCCCGGATAAAATTGTCCACATAGACGATGACACGGATAATGGCCTGCCTGCCGGCAGGCAGGTTGACAAAAATTAAAAATTGCAGTATAATGATAACTATATAATTTGGGGTACAGAAGTACCAACGAAGTTCCCAAAGTAGGTCGACTTAATAAACTCTCAAAAACCATTTTGGGAACAAACAAGAAGTACAAATACTATGGCATTCGACGGAACAAGACAAATGTACAATGTGGATCTTTCCTGCGGAAAATGCGGAACCCACATTTCACAATTACCTTTTGAACCAAAAGGTGATCGCCCGGTTTATTGTTTTGACTGCAACAAGACCTACCGCCAAGACAGACCAGCAGGTGGCGACAGAGGTGTTCGCGCTCCAAGACAAATGTACAGCGTCAATGTAAATTGCGCTCAGTGCGGAACCCAGATTTCGGAATTACCATTCCAACCATCTGGCGACAAGCCGGTTTACTGCAGAGAATGTATGCAAGCTCGCAGAAATTCCTAATTTAAACTTAAAACAGAGCGCCCTTCCTAACCGGAGGGTGTTTTGTTATCATTGACAAAATCAATTTTTTTCTGTAAGATTGGGTTTATTAAAAAGGAGGATATGTGTTCAAAAAAATTGAAATTCAGCTGACGGAACCTTTGTGTGGGTGTTCGGTCGCCAATCTTAAGTGGGGGATTCCCACGGATAGCGAAGGGAAACCTTGTTTAATAATTACCTGTAGGACGTGTAAAATTTCGATGTTCATTCCTAGTGAAAAGTTTTTTGCGAATTTTAAGTTGGATATTCCTTATCCCGGAGTTAAGTCCGTGGAAAAGCCTAAGGAAAAACATACTGTTATCGATGGTGGTAAGGTAATCCCTTTGCACAAAGATGAGGAAGAAAAATAGTATTATAGTTCCTGCGTTGTTATAGGCCGTTTCGATTTCATCGGACGGCTTTTTTTATTCCACTCATCTTGTTCCCTCCCGCTATTAGAGGAGGGATAATGGGTGGGGTTTTGTTTTAATTTGGCTTTTTCAATTACCAAACCCCCGCCTCTGCCCCCCCCCTTGTAGGGGGAGAAAGCCGGCCACAAGTGCTTGAAAAAATATCAAAAATAGAGTAGTTTATCCCCATGTCCAAAGCAAATAAAAAAATAAAGGTTTTGTGTACCATGAGTGGCGGGGTGGATTCCTCGGTTGCCTCGGCTCTTTTGGTTGCCCAAGGCTATGATGTTACTGGCGCATTCATGGTCAATTACGACGAAATTGGCCCGCAAGGCGAATCCTGCTGGACTAGTGATTATCAAGACGCTCTGCGGGTGGCGGCCAAGCTGGGCATACCGCTGATGCGTTTGGATTTTGTAAAAGAATATAAAAAAACCGTTTTGGATTATATGTATGAGGAGTACCGGAAAGGCAGAACGCCGAACCCGGATGTTTTGTGTAATAAGTTTGTAAAGTTTGGCGTGTGGTTGGAAAAGGCGAAGGAGTTGGGGTTTGATAAGCTCGCAACAGGTCACTACGCGCGTCTCGCAAATTCCCCGCTTGGGCCTGCCTGCCGGCAGGCAGGCGGGGTAAGGGGTGGGTTGGCGTTAATGGAAGCGATGGATGCCAACAAAGACCAAACCTATTTTTTACACCAATTAAATCAGGAACAATTAAAATTCGTTTTATTTCCTATCGGAGAATACACCAAGCCCCAAGTTAGAAAATTGGCCAAAAAATTCAATTTACCAAATGCCGACAAGGAAGAAAGCATGGGAATTTGTTTTGTGGGCGAAGTGCCAATGAAAGAATTTTTATTGAAAAAAATTAAGGCGAAAAAAGGGAAAATTATTTTAAGTACTGGTGAACAAATTGGCGTGCACGATGGTCTGCCTTTTTATACTATCGGACAGCGCCAAGGCCTTCGGACGTCTTGTCATTCTGAACGGAGTGAAGAATCTCTGTCTCAATCGTCAAACGGACAGAGATCCTTCGCTGGCACTCAGGATGACAATACGCGACCGCTTTACGTTCTTGCTAAAAATTTTGAGAAAAACGAATTGGTAGTCGGCTACGAAGACGATCCGTTATTATATAAAAAAACCGCCGAAGTGTCGGAGGTAAATTGGGTAAGCGGGCAACCACCGAAATTTCCCTTAAATTGCGAAGTCCGTTTGCGTCATCGACAATCACTGCAAAAGTGCCTCGTTGATTCCCCGCTTGTCCCGATTCTCGAGAATCGTGGATCCCGACTCACTGTCGGGAGGCGGTCTACGGGTAGGGGTGGGTTGGCCATTAAATTTTCCAAACCTCAACGCGCGGTAACCCCCGGCCAATTTGCTGTCTTCTATAAAAAAGGTGAATGTCTTGGCGGTGGAATAATAAACTAAAAAAGAAAAAGACCTACCAGACCGCCCCTTTTTTGTTTTTTTATGGGGCTGGCTCTGATAAGTCTCATTCCGATTGTCCTGTGCTTTCGGATGCTCTCTTCCCGTAGGTGGGAGCATTGGGTTAACCAACCCCGATGGCGGTCGCTGACCATGGTTCTTCGGCCTAGTGGCCTATCATGTTCTGCGCCATCGCGCTCGGCACGGTCTGTAGTACCCTCCTTCCTCGGTGTGGGTGTTGCTGGGGTTGATTTTTGAGCGGTGTGAGCAACCCAGGTCCCGCTGGGTTTCACGTTTTATATACTACTTTGCCTCTTGAGTTTTGTCAAGAGTAGTGATAAGATTTATCAATATGATTAACTCTCACGAATTACGTCAAAAATATCTGGAATTTTTCAAATCAAAAGGGCATGCCATTATTCCTTCGGCTTCTTTGATTCCGGAAAATGATCCCACTGTGTTATTTACCACAGCCGGCATGCACCCGCTTGTTCCATATTTGCTTGGAGAAAAACATCCGGGTGGCAAACGGGTTACCAGCGCGCAAAAATGTGTGCGTACAGGCGACATAGACGAAGTGGGCGACAACCGTCATCTTACTTTTTTTGAAATGATGGGCAATTGGTCTTTTGGCGACTACTTCAAGAAGGAAGCGATAGAATGGAGCTGGGAATTTTTAACATCTACAGTTTATTTAGGATTAGACCCGCGCCAATTGGCCGTGTCTGCTTTTGAAGGTGAAGAGGGGATTCCGCGCGACAACGAAGCCGCGGAAATTTGGCAATCTTTGGGAATGAGTGAAGAAAGAATTGCGTTTTTACCGAGAAAAAATAATTGGTGGGGTCCGGCGGGTCAAACCGGTCCGTGCGGTCCGGATACGGAAATGTTTTTTTGGCGCCCCAGTCATTCGACAGGGCAAGCGGCGGGTGAATTTCCTCCGGCCGGCAGTAATCCCAAAACAGACGAAGACAATTGGTTGGAAATTTGGAACGATGTTTTCATGCAGTACAATAAAAATACCGCCGGCGCCTACGAACCGTTAAAACAAACCAATGTAGATACGGGTATGGGTTTGGAACGGACGCTGGTGGTTCTAAATGGTTATGCGGATGTTTTTCAGATAGACACGCTTTGGCCGGTTATCCAAAAAATTCAAAACATTTCCGGGCGCGAGTATATAGAAAGCGCGGACGTCACCCGTTCCATGAGAATAATTGCCGACCATTTGCGTACGGCCACTATGATTATGGCCGACGATACCAAAATCGCGCCCAGTAATGTGGATCAGGGTTATATTGTCCGTCGGTTAATCCGCCGCGCCGTGCGTCACGGCCGGCTGTTAGGCATGCACGCCAATTTTTGCAGTATTATTTCTCAAGAAGTAATAAATATTTTGGCCGATGTTTATCCGGAGCTGGAAAAAAATAAAGAATTTGTGTTAACCGAAATGGCGCGGGAAGAAAGCGGTTTTAAAAATACCATTGAACAAGGTTTAAAAGAATTTGAAAAATTATTGCGCGGATTTCAAATGGCATTCGAAAAAATGCCGATTTTGCCTCGGCAAAATCGAGCATCCTCGATTTCAACGCCAGTTGAAATCGGGACAGGCCAAATGGTAAAACAAATTTCCGGCAAACAAGCATTCAAGTTATTTGAGACTTTTGGTTTTCCTTTGGAAATAACCCAGGAGCTGGCCAACGAAAATAATTTAATGGTAGATGTGAACGGTTTTGAGGAAGCGTTTAAAGCGCATCAGGATTTATCGCGCGTTGGCGCCGAACAAAAATTCAAAGGCGGGCTGGCCGATACCGGCGAGATGTCCACCAAATATCATACTGCCACCCATTTGCTCCATGCCGTACTGCGCAAAGTGCTCGGGACGCATGTAGAACAGCGGGGCAGTAACATTACCGCCGAACGTTTGCGTTTTGATTTTTCTCATCCGGAAAAAATGTCGGAGGAACAAAAAAAACAAGTGGAAGATTTAATAAATTACGCCATCGGCCATGACTACCATGTATCTTTCGCCGAAATGTCTGTAGATGAAGCTAAAGCCAAGGACGCGATGGGTTTATTTGGCGATAAATACGGCGCCCAAGTTAAAGTTTATTCCATCGGCGATCCCAATTCCGCTCCGGACGCTCACGCCAATTCCCTAACATTCAGCCGCGAAATTTGCGGCGGTCCTCATGTAGAACACACCGGCACTCTCGGTAAATTTAAAATTATAAAAGAAGAAGCCGTGAGTTCGGGAATTCGCCGTATCAAAGCTATTTTGGAATAAATTATGCTCAAAAAAATTATTTTATATCTTTGGTCAATGCGCCATCAGTTCGCGCGTTATTTTATTATTGGGTTAGGCGGGGTCGTTTTAGACATCGGCAGCCTTTACTTGTTAAAAGAATATTTACATTTGCGTCCGGTAATTGCGGTTATTGTCAACGGTATATTTTTGCTTAATTACGTTTTTTTTCTAAACAAGTATTGGACTTTTAAATCGCAAGGCGTTACGCACAAGCAGGTAATCCGGTTTTTTATTTTATCGGGAATAAACTACGGTATTTCTATCGGCTGGATGTATATTTTCAATCATATATTCGGCTTTAATTACCTTTTGGTCAGACTTTCCAACATCGCCCTTTCGGTAGCCTGGAATTTCCTTCTATATAAGTACTGGGTGTACAAACAGGAAGAGCCGGTAATTTTCGCCAGTTAGAGCCAAGACACATACCCCTTGACTTAATTACTGTTTTGTATTATCATATACCTCGTTACTAATATCCACGTAAATGGCTAATAACAAAGACATCATCGAAGTAAAAGGTACTATAGAGGAGCTACTCCCGGCTACGACTTTTAAAGTAAAGCTGGAAAGCGGCCAGATGATCATTGCCCATTTATCCGGAAAAATCAGAATGAATAAAATCAGAATGAGCATTGGCGACAGCGTAAAAATAGAAATGACGCCATACGACTTGACAAAAGGAAGAATAACGTATAGATTCTAGTAGTCGGCAAGGGAGTGGACAACTTACTATATATACATATCAATCATTGCGGTGTAGCTGGATCGTAGTTATACAACGTCTAAATGTCCGTATAACTTAACCATCTGGTGCTGATATCGCGGCAGTGATTGGTATTTTTTAAAACTAAAATTATGAAAGTACGCGCATCTGTAAGAAAAATTTGTATCAAATGTAAAATCGTCCGCCGCAAGGGACGCGTTTGTGTTATCTGCGTTACACCAAAACACAAGCAACGACAAGGTTAATTTCTTAATTTCTAAATCATTTTTCTAATCATTAATTTCTCCGTGTATGCGTGTATCCGGTATAAACATTCCTAAGGAAAAAAGAATCGTCATTGCTTTAAGTTATATTTACGGCATCGGCCCTACTTTTGCTAAAAAGATTTTGGCTCAAGCCAAAATCAGCGAAGACACCAGAACAAAAGATCTTACTCCGGAACAGGAAGACAAATTACGCATGATTATTGAAAAAGAATATAAGACAGAAGGTGATTTGCGCCGTGAAGTTATGGCCAACATCAAACGTCTTAAAGATATCAAAGCCTACAGAGGCATCCGCCACATGAAACACTTGCCGGTCAGAGGTCAGCGCACCAAAACCAACTCACGCACTGTCCGCGGTAATGTCCGCAAAACTATGGGTAGCGGCCGGGTCAAGGAAGGTTTAAAGTAAAAAGATAATCGTTAATGTCATGCTGAACTTGTTTCAGCATCCAGTCGGATAAATTAATAGATCCTGAATCAAGTTCAGGATGACAAATAATATAAATATGTCAGATGTTCAATCAGTACAACCAGCCGAAGTAAAAGTGGCCACAGAAGCCGTCAAAACTACTTCCGAAAAGCCGGTCGCAAAGGGAAAGAAAAAGAAAGTAGTCAGACAAGTTGTTCATGGCAATGCTTTTATTCAGGCTTCCTACAACAACACCATCATCAGCATCACCGATCCTAACGGAGATGTTTTGGGCTGGTCATCGGCCGGTAAAGTAGGGTTTAAGGGTCCAAAAAAGGCCACTCCTTACGCCGCCAGCATGGTGGTAAAAGACATTGTGGATAAGTTGGTTGCTTACGGACTTAAAGATATCCATGTTTTTGTAAAAGGAATCGGCGGAGGCCGTGAAGGCGCCATCCGCGGTTTGCACTTAAACGGTTTGAATGTTTTATCCATCAGCGACGTCACCCCAATCCCGCACAACGGTTGCCGCGCTCCAAGAAAACGCAGAATTTAAACGCAAATTATCATTTATCATTTATCATTTATCAATTATCAAGTATTGAAATATGGCAAGAGATTTAAGACCAAAACATAAATTGTGCAGAAAATACGGAGAGAAGCTTTGTGATTCTCCTAAATGTCCGCTTACCAAACGCCCATATCCGGCCGGCGTTCATGGTCCAAGCAAAAAACACCACAAGCAATCTGTTTATGGTAAACAATTGTTCGAAAAACAAAAAGCCAAACAATTGTATGGTCTTTTGGAAAAACAATTTTCAAACTATGTAGCCGAAGCTTCAAAAAGCACCGGCGACACCGGAAAGTTTCTGGTAAATTATTTGGAATCAAGACTGGACAATGTTATTTACCGCACCGGTTTGGCTTCTTCCCGTCGCGCCGGCCGACAATTGGTTTGTCATGGCCACGTATTGGTAAACGGCAAGAAAGTAGATATCCCTTCTTACAGAGTTCGTATTGGTGAAGAAGTTGGTTTATCCGAAAAAAGCAAAACCAGTCCGCTTTTTGCCAAAGTTACCGAAACTTTAAGCAAAGTAGACGCGCCAGGTTGGTTGGCTATCAATCCAAAAAATGCGTCCGCCAAAGTGCTTAACGCTCCTACGGTAGATACTCCGGGTTACGACGCTAAATCAATCATTGAGTTCTACTCACGTTAATTTGATAGTTAAAACATATAATCTCATTCGCTCGAAAATATTTAGCAAGCTAAACATTTTACTCACTCATTTCGATTATAAGGAGGGGACACCCCCATTTACTCACAGTTTAAATCTATGGAAAATCTATTGCTGCCGTCAAAAATAGAGTTCGTGCCAGGAGACGCCCCAAACAAAGGGCAATTAATTGTGTCACCGTGCTTTTTTGGCTACGGCACAACTTTGGGCAACACTTTAAGACGCGTTTTGCTTTCTTCTCTTCCCGGAGCCGCGGTTGAAGCCTTAAAAATAAAAGGCGTTTCCCACGAATTCAGTTCCGCCGAAGGTTTAAAAGACGATGTGGTAGATATAATTTTAAGCTTAAAACAATTAGCTGTCAGAGTTTTTATAGATGAACCGGTTACCTTACACATCAGCAAGAAAGGCCCGGGCGAAGTCACCGCCGCCGACATCGAACCAAATGCCAGTGTGCAAATTATGAATCCGGATTTGGTTTTGGCTACCCTTACCTCCAACAAAACTTTTGAAATGGATTTGGTTGTTGGTCGCGGACGCGGTTTTAAACCGGTAGAAGAAAAAGACAAAAAGCACTATGATTTGGGTACTATCGTTATCGATTCCATTTACACCCCAATCAAAGATGTCGGCTATAATGTTGAATACACCCGCGTGGGCGATATCACCAACTACGAAAAGTTAATTTTAAATATCGAAACTAACGGCACTATCACTCCAAGTGAAGCCGTTAAACAAACCACCCAGATTATAATGGATCACTTTGCTATTATCGCCGCCGCCGCTGCCGAAATAATCGAAGAAATGCCGGTACCGGTTACAGCCGAAGAAGAACCAAAAGCCAAGAAAGCTAAAAAAGCTAAAAAGAAAGCGTAATTAACACCTGTCATCCTGAACTAGTTTCAGGATCTACGGAATCCCCGAAAGATGCTGAAACAAGTTCAGCATGACACAATACTAAATATCATATGCGTCACCAAAAGAACAAGGTTACCTTAGATAGAAAGACAGCCGCGCGCCGATCTCTTTTGGCAAACCTGGCTGAGAGTTTGATTATATACGAAAAAATAAAAACCACTAAAGCCAAGGCCAAAGCTTTGCGCCCTTACGTGGAACGCCTAATCACCAAAGCCAAACTGCAAACTTTAGCCGCCCGCAGAGATATCATGAAGTCATTATACACTCAAAATGCGGTTAAAAAGTTAATGGAGAACTTGGCCCCAAGATTTAAAGAAAGACCAGGTGGCTTTACCCGTATCATCATGATTCGAAACAGAAAAGGCGACGGCGCTGAAGAGGTTCTTATCGAGTTAGTATAATTTAATGAATATGACAACAACAGCGATTAAAAGAAAAAAAATATCTTTAGACGCCTCCGGCCAGATTGTCGGCCGTTTAGCTACCAAAATTGCTATGATTTTGATGGGCAAAAACAAACCGGATTTCCAGCGCCACATAGACACCGGAGATAAAGTGGAAGTTTCTAACATTAAAGAAATCCGTTTTACCGGAAAAAAGGCTATCAGCAAAGAATATAGACACCACAGTTTACACCCGGGTGGTTTAAAAATTAAAACAGCCCAGACTTTGATAAAAGAAGATCCGGAAGAAATTCTTAAGCACGCTGTTTCCAGAATGTTGCCAAAAAACAAAATGCGCACCGCCAGATTATTGCGTATTAAATTTATAAATCAAATAACAAAAAACAATTAGCAATAAACAAACGGTTTGTTGCTTGTTAATTGCTAGTTGCTAATTGTTAATTAAATACTATGCCAAAGATTGCAAAGACAAAAGAAACAGCAGGGGATTCGCTTCGTTCGGTTGGACGACGTAAAACCGCATCGGCCCGTGTTCGCTTAACACCGGGTACCGGCAAAATCACCATCAACGGAAAAGATTTTAAAACCTATCTTCCTTATTTTGAATGGCAAAATATCGTGATGGCCCCGCTGGTAGCCGTCGGTAAAGAAAAAACTTTCGATGTTTCCGTAAAAATCGTCGGTGGCGGCCAAAAAGGCCAAGCAACCGCCGTCCAATTGGGCATTGCCCGCGCTTTGGTAAAATGGAACGAAGATTTAAAGAAATCACTAAAAACTCAAGGTTATTTAACCCGCGACGCCCGCGTCAAAGAACGCAAGAAACCCGGTCTCAAACGCGCCCGCCGAGCACCACAGTGGTCCAAACGTTAATCGATTATTTAAAAAGCCTTCGCACTTGCAGAGGCTTTTTTAGTTGACGGGCAATTGTCATTCCCGCTTGCGGCGGGAATGACAGTAAAATCGTTTGTTTTTTTGGTGTCACTAGGGTAAAATATACCCATTATGTCCTACACCGTCGCCCAAAACACCTCTTTTCTCACCATCGCCTCTGTTCTGCAAAAGGTAATTTCTTTTTTTTACTTTATTTTTGTCGCCCGAATAATTCAGGTAGAAAATACCGGCGTGTATTTTTTTGCCATTGCTTTTACAACTATTTTTATTGTGGTGGCCGATTTTGGTATGGGCTCGGTTTTAACCAGAGAAGCGTCCCGTTTTCCGGACAGATCCGAAAGTTATTTCAACACCGTTTTTTGGACAAAAGTAATTTTTGGCGCCGGCACTTATTTATTGGTGGTTTTGTTCGCCAATATTTTAAAATATCCGGAAACCACCAAACTGCTTATCTATGTTTCCGGTATTACCATGTTCCTGGACAATCTTACCGGCGCGTTCAACAGTATTTTTCGGGCCAAGAAAAATCTAATCTATGAATCTCTGGGTATTATCATCTCCCAATTCACTACCTTGCTTATCGGCACTTTTGCGTTGCTTAATCACTGGCCGCTTGTCTGGCTTATCCTGGCCTACACTATTCCCAGTTTTTTAAACTTAATTTACATTAGAATTTTTTTAAAAAAAGTTTACAACATCGGCGTTCATTTTGTCTGGCAAAGCCAGGTGTTTAAAATTTTTCTGGCCACAGCCCTGCCGTTTGCTTTGGCGGGTATTATCGGCCGGTTGTTTTCTTTCAGCGATTCTCTGCTTATGTCTAAACTGCTTTCCGCTAAAGAGCTGGGGTGGTGGAGCGTGTCGTACAAAATCACTTTTGCTTTCCAGTTTATTCCCGTGGCCTTATCCGCCAGTGTTTACCCCGTTTTCAGCAGTTTATTTTTAACCAACAAAATGGCCATTGGTCCGTTGTTCGAAAAATCATGGCGTTATTTATTTGCCATTATTTTCCCCATCGCCTTTGGGCTCATTGCCATTGCCGATCCGGTGGTACGCAAAGTTTTTGGCCAGGAATTTTCGCCCTCCATCACACCCCTGCGATTTTTGCTGATTAGTTTAATTTTTGGATTTTTGTCATTTATAACCGGCGCTTTGCTCAATGCCATCAACAAACAAAAAACACAAACCGCACTAATGGCTGTAGTTTTAGTTATAAATGTTATTTTAAATATAATTTTATTGCCGAAGCTGGGAATTACCGGCGCAGCCATTTCGGCGCTGGCCAGCAATGCCGTTCTTTGTCTGGCCGGCCTCTATTTTGCCCGCCGCCAAGTGGCCATAGATTCCACAAAACTTCTAAAATACATCAACCAAACCCTCTGGCCATCCCTAGCCATGGCCGCCGTCGTCTACTACCTTTCCAATAAAATTCATTACCTCCCCACAATTTTAATCGGTGGCGCAATTTATCTGATTTTGATTTGTTTTACCGGCGTTGTTACCAGAAACCATGTTTCGATAATTATTGATAAATTAAAGCCGAAACGTCGAATTGCGTAGCGTCGTCAATTTTGTCATTCTGAGCAAAGCGAAGAATCTCTGTCCGTACAATCACAACTAGACAGAGATCCTTCACTACGTTCAGGATGACAAATCCGTATAATCCGTTAAAAATCCGTGTAATCTATAATTATGAAAACCCTCATCATCACCCTGGAATACCCGCCGCAAATCGGGGGAGTGGCATCCTACACTTACAACCTCGCCAAAAACATGTCTGGCGACGATGTTGTCGTCTACGCCCCAAAAATGGAAGGGGACTTGGCTTTTGATAAAAAAAATAAATGGAAGGTTATGCGCGCCAATCCGTTTTATTGGTTTGCCTGGCCGAAGTGGGTAAGAATGCTGGTACACGTTTGGGACTTGGCAAAAAAAGAAAAAATCCAAATGATTTACGCTCATCATGCCTTGCCGGTGGGCTACGTGGCCTATTTATTAAAAAAATTCCAAAAAATTCCTTACGTTGTTTTTTTCCACGGCACGGATTTGGATTTAGGGATAAAAAATAAAAAAAATAAATTAAAAAAGATTTGCGCGGAGGCGGAAAAAATAGTGGTCAACAGCGAATATCTAAAAAATAAATTTCAATCCGCTTTTGAAGATTTAAAAAAAGAAATCACCGTGGTCTATCCCTGCCCGGACGAAATTTTTTCTCGGCGCGTTCCGGAACCGGAATTAAAAAAATTAAAATCACAGCTGGCGTTGGAGGGTAAAAAAGTTATCATTACCGTCGCCCGCATCGCCGAAGGCAAAGGCTACCCGCACATCATCCGCCTGCTCCCAAAAATTCTGGAAAAAGTTCCAAACCTAGTCTGGCTTATTGTCGGAGACGGCCCTAAAAAAGACGAAGTCATAATATCCATCCAAAAAAACTTCCTGCAAAACGTCACCCGTTTCATCGGCAAAATACCCTACACCGAACTCCCCAAATACTACCAATTGGCCGATTTATTGGTGCTTTTAACGCACCCGGACGAATCTACAGCCGAAGAAGCCTGGGGCACCGCTTTCGTTGAAGCCGCCGCCTCCGGACTCCCCGTAGTGGCCGGTAGAGCCGGCGGTGTAGAAGAAGCCGTCCAAAACATGGTTTCCGGCCTGGTGGTAGACGTCTACCAAGACCAAAGCATCATCTCCGCCATCACCGAATTATTACGCAACCCGGATTATTCCAAACAAATGGGCCAAGCCGGCAAAGAACGTGTTATACGTGAGTTTAATTGGTCAGAACAATTGAAGAAATTAGAAATTAGAAATTAGAAATTATGGAATTGATAAGTGTCATCATCCCCGTCTACAACCACGCCCACACCCTAAAAAGATCCCTAGATTCTATTTTTAACCAAACCTACCGCCCTTTAGAGGTAATCGTAGTCAACGACGGCAGCACCGACAATTTCTCCGAAGTCATGTCAAGCTGTCATCCTGAACTTGTTTCAGGATCTATCACTGTAAAAACAATCTCCCAACCCAACTCCGGCGCCCCCACCGCCCGCAACAACGGCTTCGCCCTCTCCAAAGGCGACTACGTCATCTTCTGGGACGCCGACACCCTCGCCAACCCCCAAATGCTCCAAAAAATGTTCTCTTATTTACAAAAACACCCCGACGCTTCTTATTCCTACTCCCAATTCAAATTCGGCTGGAAAACCATAAAAAGCCACCCCTTCGACGCTCAAAAACTAAAGCAATTAAATTACATCGACGTCACCTCCCTCATCCGCCGCCAATCTCTCAATTGTCATCCTGAACGCAGTGAAGGATCCCTCTCTGTCTGCCCCTTCGACCCATCCCTAAAACGTTTCCAAGACTGGGACCTCTGGCTCACTCTCTTATCCCGTGGAAAAACCGGCGTCTTCATCCCCGAAGTCCTCTACGAAAAAGTAGTCGGCTCCCGCGAAGGCATCAGCACCTGGCTCCCCAGTTTTATGTATCTTCTACCCTGGAAAACCAAAGAAGTAAAAAAATACGAATCCGCCCGTTCAATCATTATAAAAAAACACAATCTATTGTAGTATTTTGTCATCCTGAACTTGTTTCAGGATCTTTGTCCGTCAGTTGTCATCCTGTCCGTCATTTGTCATCCTGACAAAGGCCGTAGCCGCCGAAGGATCTATACCTATTAAAGAAAATCGTAAATTCGCGGCTTGTCATCTAGTTTTTTAATTGTCATCCTGAACTTGTTTCAGGATCTATCATTTGTAAAACACCTCAGGAGAGCGTAAACTACCACCAACATGCCCACCAAAACCATCCTCAACCGCCTCCAAAAAACCTGCGCGTGTTGCGGTAAAGCAATTCATGTCATCGTCTATTCTCCCGCAGCGAGCGGGATCCTCGACTCGTGGAGTCGGGAAAAAAAAGATTATCGCGGCGGCCATTTCTTTGGAAAACTCCCGCTATATACCAAAAAAGAGGAAGCGCGCGCCCACAGTTTTGGTTTTACAAAAGAACTTTTTGGAAAAACAGAGGTAAGAGTCATGAAAAAAGACCCTAAGCCGTATGGGTATGTGGAGTATTGGGAGTGTCCGAAGTGTTATTGGCAAGGATAAAACGAAGCCGTTCACTGGGCGGTTTTCGGCTTGAGTTTTGGGTGGGGAGGGGTGTTCGCTCAATGGTTCTCTCCCCATTTATTTGCAAGTCGAGTGAGAGAAAAGGACACAAAGTGTACTTTTCCGAGCGAGCGAAGCAAATATGTGGCAAAGCCCATATGGGAGAGATAAAGAGAGGGGTATTTTTCCCTTAAAATTTTTTTTATGAAGCTAACCAAGATACAAATACAGGAAATTTGGGGTGATGACGGACCGTATTCTCAAGTGCAAATGATAGTGGAGACACGCATATTAGACGACTCGGTAAGTCGAATTTTTATAAATGTTGAGGCTCAAATAAATCCCTTAACTTATAAAACCATAAAGCAGAATATAAATAAGTTTGAGGACGACGAGAAGATACAACAGCTTTTTGATCATGCGCAATATCGAGGTAATAGTTATGGTTATGTAGCCAGTTCATTTTCAGAGGAGTTTACGGGTCCGGACGTTTTAGAACGAGCTCAATTTGCGGTCGAGTATACAAAGGAAAGTATAATTAAAATGCATAAATTTGTAATGGATTTGTTTGATATCGGGTAAACCTATGAGAAAAAAATCAAAAATAAAGCAACTACAATTATCGTCGGTAAAAAAAAGCAAAAAAATGGCTTGCAGGCACGACTATAAAAATGCAATTAAAGTTGGCAATATAGATTATCAATGTCCGTTGTGCGGCAAGCTTTTAGATCCGCTCGAATGGTTCCTTATGAACAGCTTTAATTTTATTGATGTTGAAATTGAAAAATAATATGAATGACCTTATAAACATTAAAGTAATTCAGAAAGATTTTAACGGTGAGAAAAAGCGGTTCGTTAATGCCAGAGAATTGTATAAATGGCTGGGCGTGGGTAGAGATTTTTCCAATTGGATAAAAGACAGAATTGAAAAGTATGATTTTGTAGAAGACCTTGATTATTTTATAGCCATCGCCAAATTTGGCGATGGACTAAAACCCCATAACACAGGCAAAATCGTATGATAGTAAAACGTAAAAAAGAATATTATGTCCTCTCCGAAAAAACCCGCAAAAATCTAGGCGGGCCGTATAAAACTCGGGCCGAGGCTGTTAAACGGTTGGGGCAGGTTGAGTTTTTTAAGCATAGGAAATAAGTTATATTTATGTGGTATTTGTACTTAGACGAAAGTGGTGATTTGGGTTTTGATTTTGTAAATAAAAAACCATCGAAATTTTTTACGGTTGCCATTTTGGCATTGAGCACCCGCGACGCTAATCGCCAGATGATTAAAGCGGTTAAAATTACGTTGCGTCGCAAGCTCAACAGCGCCAAGCGTCAAAAAAGAATCGCTCAGGAACTTAAAGGTACTGGTACAACGATAGAAGTAAAAAAGTATTTTTTCGGAAAGGCAAAAAAAATTAAATTTGGCATCTACTCTATAACGTTGAATAAGAAAAAAGTTTTTGAAAGATTAGCTAAAGATAAGCCGCGTATCTATAACTATATCGCTCGTAAAGTTTTAGACCAAATTCCTTTTGAAAAGAATAATGGTGATAGGGTAGAGTTAATATTAGATAAATCAATGGCTAAACCGGAGATCGCTGAGTTTAATTCCTACATTCGTCGACAGTTGGAGGGCCGTTTATCACCCACCATTCCTTTGGATATTTATCACTGGCTTTCGCATGAGAATTACGGCTTGCAGGCTGTGGATTTGTTTTCTTGGGGGATATTTCAAAAATATGAACGACAAAACACCGAATGGTATGGTGTATTTGATGAAAAAGTAAGATTTGATGAACAATTTTTATAAAACAAAAAAGCCCCTTGCGGGGAGGTAGCCTTATAGATTTGTGATGCCTAGATTATAGCCAACCGATGGATGGGAACATCTAGAACAATCTACAAAGGACTTATACCTGACTCTAGAATACAGCTTTTTAACCTAAATGTCAATAGTTATCCACAGGTCATTTTATGCCTGTCATTCCCGCTTGTCACTTGTCATCTCGCGTCTTTAACTGTCATCCTGAGCGAAGCGTAGGATCTATACCTATAAAAGAAAATCGTAAATTCGTATCTTGTCATCCTGAACTTGTTTCAGGATCTATTAGTTGTAAAACACCCCCAAAAAGCGTAAAATACAACCAATATGCCCACCAAAACAATCCTCAAACGCCTACAAAAAACCTGCGCGTGCTGCGGAAAAGCAATTCATGTTATTGTCTATTCTCCCGCAGCGAGCGGGATCCTCGACTCGTGGAGTCGGGACAAAAAAGATTATCGCGGCGGTTTTTTTATTTAAGTTTTAGGTGGCTCTCTCCCTATTTAGGGGAGAGATACAGAGTGGGGTATTTTTACCTTTATGTGTTTAGTTATTTTATGACCAAAATTAAAGATATTCCTAAAATAGACAGACCCAGGGAAAAATTAATAAAGTACGGTCCGGAGAAATTATCTAACTCAGAATTGTTGGCAATTTTATTAGGTACGGGAGTAAAAGGTGTGAATGTAGTGGAATTATCAAATAAAATTCTAAAGAAATTTAGCAGCGTAGGTTTGGCCACCGCAAATTTTGATGAATTAAAAAATACTTTTGGCCTGGGTCCCGCCAAAGCCTGCGAAATCTCTGCTTGTTTTGAATTAGGACGTAGATTGCTAAAAGACAAGAAGTTCGCTTTGCTTTTGTCCCCTCAAGAGGTGTGGCAGGAGTTAAGGGATCTCCGGGATTTAAAGAAGGAGCATTTTGTTATTTTTTATCTTGATACCAGAAATCAGGAAATTAAACGGGACATCATTTCGTTCGGTACTCTTAATGCAAATTTAGTCCACCCACGCGAAGTATTTGAACCGGCCATTATCCACTGCGCCGCCCAAATTATCGTCGCCCACAACCACCCTTCCGGCAATCCTGAACCATCCGAAGAGGATATAGAAATCACCAAGCGTTTGGTGGAAGCGGGGAAGATATTGGGAATAGAGGTGTTAGATCATGTAATAGTAACTAAATCAGGCTTTAGTAGTCTTAAAGAGTTGGGCTTAATGTAAATTTGACAAATCATTGTATGTACGTTATTATGTACATATCCGTATTCCCCGCTTGGGCGGGGTAGGGGTGGGTTGGCCACTTCATTGTCATCCCGACCGCAGTGGAGGGATCCCTTAACCATTTTAATTAATATAATATGAACACCAAAACCACCCTCTCCATCTCCGAAGCCAGAAAAAAAATATTTGACATCGCCGAAGCAGTGCAACGCCCGGGGAATTATTATACCATTACAGAAAATGGAAAGCCAAAAGCGGTGCTGATGAGTGCGGAGGAATTTGAGTCGTGGGTAGAAACAATGGAAATTTTGAGTGACCCAAAAGCAATGAAACGGATTGAACAGGCGGAAAAGGAGCTAAGGCGCGGTGATTATGTAAGTTGGACTGATTTTAAAAAAGGATGGGGGCATACGCAAAAGACCGGTGTTATGGCATTGGCAGATAAAGGCAAAAAAAAGTATCGTGTTGGCGGTGGAAAAAAGAAGCGTTAATATGCCCACAGAATTCTTTGTTAAAACACCTCCGTCAGTCCAAAAATCAATGCGTAAAATACCTTTTCCGTGGATAGAAAGAATTAGAATGGCGATAGATAGTATTTCGATAGATCCATTCCAGGGTGAAAAAATGCTTGGACGATATAAACATGCGCGGAAAGTGCGTGTTTGGCCATATAGAATTATTTATGTTGTGGATAAGGTAAATAGAGTCGTTTCTCTGCTAGAAGTCGATCATCGGGGGAGTATGTCGTATGATTAAAAAGTTACAGTCTCCGCGTCTGGCCGTACAGGATAATTTATCGGGTATATAAAGACCTTGTTTTGTTGGTTATTATCCGTATTGGGCATCGGCAAGGAGTGTATTAATTTTCTTGACTTTATAGCTGAAATGGCGCAAAATTAAAGGGAATTATTTATGTATTTAACCGTGTATTTTATATGGACAAGAAAGAACTTATAGCACAAATTGAACAAACCAGAGGGTCGAAAGTTATAACCTATTTAACAAGCGATAGACAGGGGCCGGTTAATGCCCGCATTGCCATGGATATCATACCAATTTTTAGCCGACAGCTTCGTTTAATGGGGAAGGTAAGCAAAATCGACCTTTTTCTTTATAGCTCTGGCGGCGACACCATGGTGCCTTGGCGTTTAGTTTCTATGATTCGCGAATACTGCGATACATTTTCGGTTCTTATTCCGTACAAGGCCCACAGCTCTGCAACCATGATATCATTGGGTGCGGACGAGATAGTCATGAGCGATTTATCGGAAATTTCTCCGATTGACCCATCCACGGCCAACGTTTTTAATCCAACCGATCCGCAAAATCCGCAGATGAAAATTCCAATCTCCGTGGAAGACGTGATGGCATATTTTGACTTAGCTAAAAATAAATTTGGAATAAAAAGCGATGAGCAGTTGACTGATATCTTTACCGAATTTATTGGCGCTAACCCTCAGATTCATCCGCTCGCGTTGGGCAATGTAAATCGTACGCACAATTTAATCCGTATGTTGGCCAGACGTTTGTTGAAAAGCCATAAGTCGCCAATGAAAGAAGATGAAATAGAAAAAGTGGTAGATTATTTTACCGAGAAATTATATTCACATCAATATTTTGTTGGCCGCAAAGAAGCCAGAGAGGACTTGAATGTTAAGACTGTTGTTGATGCCGAAAAAAACCTGGCAAACTTAATGACCACACTTTATGATGTATACAAGAGTGAGATGGAGCTGGACAAAATGTGGGTGCCGGAAAATGAACTTGGACCAGTCATGCAAAGTAGAAAGGAGTATAAGATTGCCTGCATAGACAGTGCCGCGACAGATAATCATTTCAAACTTGCAATAGAATTTAAACGACAACAAGTTAATATTGTACAACAAACACCTCAAGGTCCGATCCAAATTCCGCAGGAACAGGTAGGATTTAAGATTGTGGAGCAGGGGTGGAAATAAAAATAATATACATCATATGACTAAATTAAAACCTTATTTTTCATTGCTAATCATTATCTTCTTATTCACTTCAATCTCGGTTCTTTTATACTTTTTAAACTCAAAATTGATAAAAGAATCAGATTTTTATGTTGCTCTAGTCACATTCTTTGTGGGTAGTTTTGTGATTTATTTGTATATTGCCCAAAAAGCTGGGTTTAAGAGGGATGCTGCAAATATACTTCTAATGGAAGTTAGATATGCTGAGAATACAATTGATCGGATGAAGGAAGGGCAACTGTTGTTAAATAATGAGAATAAATTGCTCCCGGTTAATAATTGGTCAAAGTATAATTATTTATTTATAAATGATTTAGATCGTGACGAACTTGATCTGATAAATAATTTCTATAATAAATGTCTGCTAATTGATGAATCGCTAAATCAGTTAAGTATTTCTAAACAACTGGAACAAAAATCAGGACATATTCATAGTGCTTTAGTTAAGCTTGCATTAGATTTAAGTCAGCAGAACCCAACTGCCGATCCGGCTGTTTTAATACAGAATTTTAATCAAACAAAAATTCTATTTATTAAAATGATATCATCTGATGGATATGCTTTCTTGCCAGATAAACCAAAGCAGGAGTTGCTCAATGCTTTGACTAACATAGAAAAAATTACAACCAGTAGCCCAGGTACGAAATTAAAGCAAATTGCAAACATTCGTTAAAGTATGCCCACACTCAACTGGATCGGAAAAGATAAAATTACTAATCATGACAAGGATGTGCCGTTCCGGCTGTTGAAGAAAAATAACAAACTTTCGCTTGGGCAAAGTGATAATTTGGTTGTGGAAGGTGATAATTTGGAGGCATTAAAGGCATTAATGCCTTTTTATTATAATAAAGTAAAATGTATCTATATTGACCCACCATATAACACCGGCAATGAGGGGTGGGTTTATAACGACAGGGTAAATTCAACAAGAATTCAGGAGTGGCTGGGTAAGGCCGTCGGACCGGAAGGGGAGGATCTTACGCGCCACGACAAGTGGTTGTGCATGATGTATCCACGGCTAAAGCTGTTAAAAGATTTATTACGGGATGACGGAGTTATTTTTATTTCCATTGATGACAATGAACATTGTAGCTTGCGAATGATTGTGGATGAAATTTTTGGTATAGAAAATTTTGTTGAATCTTTTATCTGGAAATCTAGACTTGGAAAAGGTGCTACTTCTCAGACTACAGCCAAATTGCATGAATATGTTGTGGCTTATGCAAAAAATATCCAACAACTGGAATTTAAAACCGACAAAAGAATTAGTGTTGGTGAGGCCAAAGAAAGACTGCGACAGTGGGGGCAAGGTGATCGAAGAGAGGATCGTCCCACGATGTATTATTCTGTGTATTCAAAAAAATTTGGTAAGGTATACCCGATAAGACCAGATGGAAGTGGTGGACGATGGCGCATAAGTAAAAATAAAATGGAGGAGTTAATTTCTGGCGGGTCTGTTATTTTTGAAAAACAGAAGGATGGTCGCATCGAAGCTTATAGAATTATACCGTCTGGTTCAGAAACAAATACCGCCTATTCATCTATTCTTAATTCTGACATTGTAAAAACGACCGCACACGGTAGTACGGAATTGAAGGAGGTTTTTGGTAAGCAAATTTTTGCTTACCCTAAACCCGCCAGCCTAATCAAAGAATTAGTTTCGCTTTGTGCTGAAAAAGACAAAGAGGCGATAATTCTCGACTCATTTGCTGGTTCCGGCACAACTGGCCATGCGGTTTTGGAATTAAATAAAGAGGACGGTGGGAATCGTAAGTTTATTTTGGTAGAAATGGAAGAAAAAATTGCCAAAGAAATTACTTCGGAAAGAATGAGGCGGGTGATCGGCGGGTATTCCTATAAAACTAATAGCGATAAGTCAGTGAAAGTTGCTGGTTTAGGTGGCGGATTTGAATATGTTGAACTGGGTTCCACGTTATTTTCTAACGCCGGAGCGATTAGTGACAGCGTAAAATATTTTGACTTGGCCAGCTATGTATTTTTTACTGAAACGCTTACCAATTTAGAAAAGAGGAAAGTTAAAGAGCCATATTTGGGTAATTTTGCTGATTCTGATTACTATCTACTGTTCACCGGCAAGGACAAAAATATTTTGGATCGTAAGTTTTTAAAACAAATCCAAAATAAAACTAGCCGCAACGTAATTTATGCAGATAAATGTTTATTAGATGAAGATATGTTGGAAAAGTACCAAATTATTTTCAAACAAATTCCGTATCAGATTAAGGTATATTAATCAAGAATTTTAGGGTTAAATGTGGCGCTGTGTTCCAAGACATTGGCAATGGCGCGGATAGTGTCTTGAGCTGTGAGGGAGGTTTCGCTCAAAGAAACGATATAGGTGCCGCGCGACGGCGATGAAAAAACACCAGTATTTACCAGTGCGCTATGCACATCAGCGTAAGATACAAACGGGCTCATTTCCGAATTAATCCACATAACAGGTTTGGCAGTCCAGAATTCGGCGTCTTGGCCCAGGCAGGTTGATGTCACCAGCATCACTAACCCACTACCAGTCGATATGTTTTGTAAGTTGGAATTATAAGCTAAACCCGATGTCAGATAAATATCTTCTTTCATAAAAATAAATTAAGAATAAGGCGTTATTGTAACATTCATTTTAAATACAAGCAAATGCAGCTTAAAAAATACCAACAAAAAGTATTAGATGCTCTGGAAAAGTATGTTCTGGAGATTAAAAAATACGACACCGCCAAGGCGGCGGGTGTGGCTTTTATGGTCCAAGCGGATAAGCAGTATAATTGGGTGCCGGAGTTGGGGAGTAGCCCATTCGTTTGTGTAAAGGTACCTACCGGTGGAGGTAAAACAATTATCGCTTCTTCGGCTTTAGGTGTTTTGTTTAAACAGTTTGTGCCGGAGAGAAATGATCACGGATTAGTAATGTGGTTTGTGCCTTCGGACGCAATTAAAAAACAAACCTTAGATAATTTACGTAATCGTAAGCATCCTTACCGTTCGATTTTGGATGATCGTTTTGATACCGCAGTTAAAGTTTTTGATTT
Source organism: uncultured Gammaproteobacteria bacterium (assembly GCA_964641245.1). Classification (GTDB taxonomy): domain Bacteria; phylum Patescibacteriota; class Patescibacteriia; order Magasanikbacterales; family GWA2-37-8; genus XYD2-FULL-39-9. Next base: position 106,351 of record CAZXML010000001.1, read on the forward strand.
ATCAGAAGCCAAGACAATGAAGAAGGATGATTTACGGGATAATGCCTGCATAGTTGTTACGACTCTAAGCGCCTTTAGGCGCACTGACAGAGAGTGGCTTAAGGTTTTTCAAGACAACGGAAGTCTGATGACTCATTTTGAGAATGAAGAAATTGACAAGTTGGATTTTTTACAGAAAAACAAACAAGGTGGTGTGGTTTTTTCTTTGGCCAATGTTATAAAATTATATAATCCTTTGGTGATTGTTGATGAAGGGCATAATGTCCAAACGAATTTGTCTTTTGACATGTTGAAGGAATTGAATCCGGCGTTTATTTTGGAGTTTACTGCCACGCCAAAAGGGCAAAGCAATGTTTTGATAAATATTTCAGCTCAGGAATTGAAAGAAGAGAAAATGATTAAAATGCCAATTTATTTGGCGAATCAAACACCTTGGCAAGATACTGTTTATGCCGGTATTGAGAAAATTAAGGAATTGGAAAAGATCACACAAAAATTAAAAGGTGAATACATACGACCAATTATGCTTATTCAGGCGGAGCAAGAATTGGTTAATGAAAAGAAAATTTATGTAGATAAAATTGTTAAATTTTTATTGGAGGAAGCAAAAATTCCCGCTGAACAAATCGCCATTCAAACCAGTAAAACTAAGCAGTTGCCTACAGCCGAAGAATTAGCCGATAAAAAATGTCCGATAAGATATATTATTACAGTTAATGCTTTGCGTGAGGGTTGGGACTGTCCTTTCGCCTATGTTTTGGTGTCGGTATCCAATATGGGCGCCAGACTTTCGGTGGAGCAAACCATCGGTCGTCTAATGCGTTTACCGGGAGCCAAAGAAAAAGCGGACCCGGCTTTAAATTCGGCCTATGTTTTTGCTTGTACTAGGAATTTTAGTGAAACATCAGAAATGGTAATTAAGGCGTTGCAAGAAAACGGATATGAGGATGTCGTTGGTGTTGCAAACGGTGTTAATATTGTGCGGAATGTTTTTGCACGGAAAATTAAAGATAAAAATATTATTTTGCCATTATTGAATATTAAAGAAGGTGAAAAATATCGTAAGATGGATTATGTTGGAGATTTAATTGGCGATGACTCAATATTGGTTTCCGCTTCTTTTTCTGGTGGTGTTAAGCTGGAAAGTGATAGTAAAATGATAAAAATTGATATTGGTCATGAGGGTGAACTGGTGCGCGATTCTGTTGGAAAATTGGGGCTTATTTACCATCATCAGGATTTATCGCGCGCAGAATTAGAAAGTTGGTTTATTACCAAAATTCAACGCGGCTTTATTTCCATAAAAGAAATGAGTGGATATGTCTCTAAAGCCATTGGAGTTTTATTAAGTAAGTATAGTTTAAGCGCTCTTAGTACAAATCGTTATCAGGTCAAAGAAGAAATTGATCGACAGATTGATTTAGCGGTTGATAAACATACAAAGAAAAAATTTATTGAATTAAAAAAGTTGTTAAAATCTGAAGGCGAAGGCCTTGTGTTGGGAGCTGAAATTAGTTTACTACAATACACTAAAGATAACTTTATTAAGCACCTATACGAACGAGCTGGAGCAATGAATCGGGAAGAATTAGATTTAGCGTTTAAAATTGATAATTCGGATAATGTTTTATGGTGGTTCCGCAATCCGGACGTTGGCGGGTTTTATATTCAAGGTTGGCTGAAGCATAAATTTTATCCGGATTTTGTTGTTAAAACTAAAAAAGGCAATTATTTCGTTTTGGAATATAAAGGTGAACATTTAGAAGGATCGGAAGATTCGGAATATAAAATGGAGATAGGAAAAATATGGCAGGAGTTAGCAGATAAAAATTATCACTTTGAATGGGTGGACAAGAAAAATATGGTGGAGGTAGTTGATAAAATTAGCAAATTATGAACCCTGAAACCAAAGCTAGAATCATAGTTAATTTAAAAAGATGGGTTTTTAATCACGATTTTAATTTCATCAAAGCACTAGTTGCGTTAGCTGTTTTAGTTTTTTTATGTTTAGCTCTTATTAATCAATTCGGTCCCGTAACAAAGACTAATGATGATTTTTCTATTGTTTTAAGCATGGTAAGCATGCTAGTTTTAGGCGGAACATTTTTTGCTATTTTTTGGAATACATTAGAAACTAAAAGTTTAAAAGAGCTTCAGATGAAACAGATAAATCTTAGTTTAAAACCAATACTTATTATATTCAAGAAGCACCACCCTAATCATGGGGATGTAGATACGATAAAAAATATTGGACTTGGAGTTGCGAATAATATTAAATTTGAAGAATTGCAAGATAGCGGTGGTTTCAAACATCAATTTAATACAAAAAAATTATTAGCACCTCAAGAAGAATATAGAGTCGAGATGAGTGTTTTGGGTAGTATGTTACCGCCAATTTTTTCTTTTATAAATTTATTTAGAAATGAAAAGATTGTATTAAAGGTTGACTTTGAAGACATTGATGGCATGCCATATCGTACGAATTTAGAGATCGACAAAGGGGAAATTAGGATTATTAATCAAGTTTAGTGTTTTAATCCATGTCCCAATACTACAACCCCCAACGCACATCGCGAATGTACATACCGGGCGCATCAGAACCATTCAAACTCTCTCGCTCCAAGATAGATCTTTTTTTAAACTGCCCTCGCTGTTGTGTAGATCTGTAGTTTTAAGCGGTTTTTCCTTCAAAAAGTTATCCACATTGCAAGATTTACTTACATAGAGTATAATACGATTATAGAAAAATAATTAAATTTATCTCTATGATTAGCCAAAAAAAGCTTGGAGAAAAAATTAAGAACTGGCGCGAAGAGAAGGGCGTAAGCCAAGAGCAATTTTCCAAGGCTATAGGGCTTAGCCGTGTAGCTGTTTCAGAGGTGGAACGCGGGAACAGAGGTGTTGATTCGGTAGAGTTGGTAAAAATTGCCGGATTTTTTAATACTAGTACGGATGCTATATTGTCCGATGATAAACCGGGTAAATTTGTTGGTGTAGAAAATAATTTTAAATTTGAACCAAATAAATTAAGGAATATCATTCTCTACATATTAGAGAAGTGTGGGGGTAAGCCAAATCTTGGGGAAACAGTACTTTATAAACTACTGTATTTTATTGATTTCGATAATTTTGAAACAACGGGAAAGCCGATGACTGGGATTAATTATGTCAATCGTCAATTTGGACCGGTTCCGGCCACCAAGGAGTATTGTGCTGTGGTAGAAAAAATGCAAAGCGACGATCAGCTTAAAATTTTCTCACAAGAATATTACGGTTTGGTTCAAAAAAGATATGTCGCGCTTGCTAATTATGATGAAGAATCGTTGGGTTTAAAAGAAATTAAAATTATAGATTCTGTCATTAGCAGGTTATCCGACATGAGCGCGCGAAAAATCGAAGATTATGTGCATGAAGATGCGCCGTGGAAATTGACAAAGGATAAGCAGATTATCCCTTATGATTTGGTGGTAGAGCGCGAAGCTCCGTACGCGCAGAATGATTATCGTAAAATGTGGCAAGATGCGGCGGGAGAGGATATGATAAAACGTCTCGGTCCTATTTCGAAAGAGGAGCATGATTATTATATGAGTTTGTAGCTTAACAAAGTATGAAACAAGGTGAAATTTGGTACGTAGAATTTTTTGGTATCGGACATGAATATAAAGGCAAAAGACCTGCGGTAATAATAGAAGCGGACAAGCAAATAAACATAGTAAATATTATTACGATCATGCCATTTACTGCGCAAAATAAAAAACACAGTGATGATATTTTTGTTTCCAAAAGTTTATTAAACAAATTAATGTTTGATTCTCTGATTAAAGTTCACGAAATACAAAGTGTAGACAAAAATAAAAGATTTATAAAAAAAATTGGAGAGCTGGAGGCGGAGTTTATTGATAAAATTAAAGAATATTTAAAACGACATTTTGGAATTTAATCCCACATGTTTTATGTCCCAATACTACAACCCCCAACGCACCTCGCGAATGTACACCCCCAAAGCCTCCGACCCCTTCAAACTCTCTCGCTCCAAGATAGATCTTTTTTTAAACTGTCCGCGCTGTTTTTATTATGACCGCCGCCTCGGCGTCGGTCGTCCACCTGGGTTTCCTTTTGCCCTCAATTCGGCGGTGGATCATTTATTAAAGTTGGAGTTTGATATTCATCGCGCCAAGGGCACAAAACATCCTTTAATTACAAAATACGGTGTAGATGCCACGCCTGTGGCTCACGCAGACCTAGACAAGTGGCGGCATAATTTTACAGGTATTCAATTTCTGCATGAGCGGACAAATTTTTTGATTACCGGCGCGATAGATGATCTTTGGCAGAACTCCAAAGGCGAATATATTGTGGTGGATTATAAGGCTACTTCCAAAGACGAAGCCATTACCGAATTAAATAAAGACTGGCAGATTGGCTACAAACGGCAAATGGAAGTTTATCAGTGGTTGCTCCGCCAAAACGGCTACAAAGTTTCCAACACCGGCTACTTTGTTTATTGCAACGGCCAAACCGACCGCAAAGCCTTTGACGGCAAGCTGGAATTTGACGTCACCCTAATCCCATACAAAGGCAACGACTCCTGGCTAGAAAAAGCCCTCAAAGACGCGCACAAATGTTTAAATAGTGATAAAATACCTAAGGCTGGTGCGGAGTGCGATTATTGTAGTTATGTAAAGGCGGTGAATAGTAAAGAATAATTTAACTGTCATCCTGTTCGCTGACTGTCATCCTGACAGAGGCCGTAGCCGACGAAGGATCTATACAGATTAATAAAAATTGTATCGTTTACTCACCATCTTAATATGTCTCTAAAAAAAGCCGTATATTTATTCTCCGCCACAATCCTCGGCATCCTCTTAAGCTTCCTCGCTCACGCCCTCATCGAAATGGGTTATTTGAGTTGGGCTTACAAAAACAATTACGCGGTCACTTTTTATGGCGGTTGCGCGCTTCCGCCGGCGCTTCAGGGTGGGCTTTGGGTGGCGGGGGTGGTTGGCGGGTTTTTGTTGGGGCGGTGGTGGTGGCGGATGGTGTATGTGGATAAGGTTTGGAGGAAGGGGCGGATGATGAAGATTTTTGTGAGGGAGTTGTAGTCGGTTAGTTGATTTGTCCACACTTTGGACAGGTGGTTGTCAATATGTACAATATATGGTATAATTTGGACATATGATAAACGCTAAGTTGAGCCAACTTTTGGTCAGTATGAAAACTGCTCAAAAGTTTATTTCTAAACTTTCGCCAAAACAAAAATCCTCCCTCGAAAAGGGCTGGGATATTGAACATGCTTATTATTCTAGTACTCTAGAAGGTAGTAAACTTGATAGAAAAGAGTTTGAAGAATTGGCGCGTAATGTAGTCTAAAAACCTATGAACAACCGTCCGCTAACTAAAGAAGAACTGCAAACACGAGAGGCGATTGGAGTAATCCGCGCCTCTCGTTTCGTAAGAAAGTACGCCCATTCTCACAAAGCCATCTCAATGGATACTATTTGTGAAATTCACGAAGAAATTTTTAATGATGCCTGGCCGGATATTGCAGGCAAATATCGCGATGAAAATTTGCAAATTACACACTCTAAGCATTTACCCCCACACCATTCCGAAGTAACGGCTTTAATGATACAAAAAAATAGTGTCTTGCAAGAAAAATTAAAAACATTACAAATAGTTGAAGGTATTATTAGCGGTAAACGTAGCGATGAAGATATTTTGTTTATGTTATAGTATGCTTGGTTTTTCTAAGTCGGAAATAAAAATTTTAAAAAAACTTTCCACACCCATAAAAATTCAGAATTATTTGGATAAGATTCCCATGAATTGGGAGAAGAGAGGGGAGACGTACTTTTCTCCGCGCCGGGCTCTCAAAGAAAAGAAAATGCATTGTTTGGAAGGGGCGTTGGTAGCGGCGGCGGCGTTGTGGTTGCGGGGGGAAAAACCATTGTTGTTGGATTTAAAAACTAAGGGGGATGTGGATCATGTGGTGGCGTTGTATAGGCGGAATGGGTATTGGGGCGCCATCAGCAAAACTAATCATGCGGCTTTGCGGTTTCGTGATCCGGTGTATAAAACTCTGCGGGAACTGGCGCTGTCATATTTTCATGAATATTTTAGGGATAAAGACGGAAAGAAAACATTGGTCAGTTATTCCTCCAAGCCTTTTGACCTTCGGGCTCATGGAATAGAATGGGTGACGACGGAAAAAGATTTGCAACACATTGTGGATGCTATAGACAACGCCCCGCACAAACAAATTTATCCCAAGAAAAATCGTGCTTTAATCCGTCCGGCGGATGTAATGGAGCGCCGCGCGGGCAAGATTATTGAGTGGAAGAAAAGCAATCCTAAAACCTAACTTTATTCGTATGAAAAAAATTATTTTAGCAGTCGTTGTAATTTTAGTTTTAGCCGGTTTAGGCTGGGTTGGTGTTTTTTATTACAAAAATTTGCGTGGCGCGGGGCCGGCGCTTTTTCCTCCTTCTGAAGATATTACAAATGAAGTTCCGCAAACAACCACAACGCCCACCAAACCCAAGTTGAGCGTTCCCGGATTAAAAATGCCGGATGGTTTTTCTGTTTCTCTTTTTGCTAAAAATTTACCCGGCGCGCGGGTAATGGTTACAGACAAGGACGGCAATATCTGGTTAAGCCAAATTAGCGCGGGGAAAATTTCCAAATTAACCGTTAAAGACGGCGCCTTGATAAAACAAGAAACAGTTTTAAGCGGACTAAAAAATCCGCATGGCTTGGCTTTTGATCCGGATGATGCCAGTGTGTTGTATTTTGCCGAAGAAACAAAAATCTCAAAAACAAATGTTACACCATCGGGTGTTGGCCCGATACAAAAGGTAATTGGCTTGCCCGGAGACGGAAATCATTTTAGTCGTACCATAGGTTTTGGGCCGAATGGGCGGTTGTATGTTTCTATCGGTTCTTCCTGCAATGTCTGCCGTGAATCGGACGAGCACCGCGCTTCTATTTGGTCACTAAAAAAAGACGGCACGGATTTTAAAGAGGTGGCCGGGGGTTTGCGCAATAGTGTTTTCTTTGTTTGGAATAAAAATAACGGCAAAATGTGGGCTACGGAAATGGGCCGGGATTTATTGGGTGATGATATTCCGCCGGATGAAGTTAATATCATAGACACCAACGCCGCCAATATTTTAAATTACGGTTGGCCGAATTGTTATGGTAAAAATATCCACGATGGCGTTTTTGATACAAATGTTTACATCCGCAACCCGTGCATGGAACCATTTGAATTACCAAGCCACATAGATATTCCGGCGCATTCCGCTCCGCTTGGTTTGGCTTTTGTATCCTCCGCCTCCTGGCCCGCGAATTATAAAAATGATTTGCTGGTGGCCTACCACGGCTCATGGAATAGAACCGTGCCCACCGGTTATAAAGTTGTACGTTATCATTTGGATAGCGCCGGCAATGTATTAAGTGTCAGTGATTTTATTTCCGGCTGGATAAAAGGCACTCAAGCCTCCGGCCGTCCGGTAGATATTATTTTTGCGAAAGATGGAAAAATGTATATCTCGGATGATAAGGCGGGGGTGGTGTATGTGGTGGGATATTTAAAGTAATTACCGCACTACTGTCATCCCGAGCGAGCCCGCCTAGTCGGGCGACGAGGTATCTATTCATATTAAAAAAAATATTTTCGTTTATCGGTTTAGATCCCTCGTCGCTACGGCTCGCTCGGGATGACAATGGGTGGTCGCTCGTTATGGGAGGACAGCTAAATAAAATCTTATGCAAATCCCCGAATCCGAATTCACCATCACCTTCGCCCGCTCATCCGGAGCCGGCGGGCAGAATGTAAACAAAACTTCCACCAAAGTTATTATTCACTGGCCCGTAGGGAAGTCGGTGGTTTTGTCGGATGAAGAAAAGGCCAGGGTGCGGGAAAAATTGGTGAATAAAATAAATAATGAAGATGAGTTGGTGATAACCTCCGAAGAAGAACGCTCCCAACCGCAGAATAGAGAAATTGCCATTGCGCGGTTGAAAGAGTTAGTCACGCAGGCGCTCCAAATACCAAAGAAACGTCATCCCACTCGTCCCACAAAAGGCTCAAAGCTTCGCAGGATTGAAGGTAAAAAACAAAGATCTCAAACCAAGTCCGCTAGGAGGCATATAGCGAATGGCTTATAACACTATTGCGCGGTTTGTTACGTATGCCTCCGGCTTTTTTAATAACCGCCTATTGACTTATTTAAATATTGGCGTGGAAGCCGCTGGATCAGCATATCCTCATCCGGAATTGCATAAGTATAATATGTCGGCCGCTAATTTTATCAGCGTAGATTACCCGTTTGAACCATCCACCTGATGGAATTCGGCGAGTTCCTCACCATAATCACTTGGCCTACCTCTAGATATTTATTTGCATCCTTAGCCTTTATTTGCTAAAATACCACCATATTATATGGGCTAAAGCCCATATAAACTCATTCGCTTAAAAATATTCTAGCAAGCTAGATATTTTACTCACTCATTTCGATTATGACTGGTAAACTTTATATTGTAGCCACCCCGATTGGGAATCTTGGCGATATTACTTTGCGCGCAATAGAAACACTAAAAAATGTGGATATTATTTTATGTGAAGATACCAGAGTTACCAAAAATCTGCTCAACCATTACCAAATTAACAAACCGCTCACCAGCTATCACCAGCACACAGACGAAAAAAAAGTTAAAGAAATCGCCAAGCTTTTGGAAGAAGGAAAAAATTTGGCGCTCGTCACGGATGCCGGCACCCCCGGAATCAGCGACCCAGGCAACATGCTTATCCGCGCTGTCATTGCGAACGAAGTGAAGCAATCCCAAAGTACTGGTGAAACTAACAATGGGATTGCCGCGTCGCCGTTGGCTCCTCGCAATGACACTATGGTGCCCATCCCAGGCCCATCCGCCGTAGTATCCGCGCTGTCCATCTCCGGTTTCCCTACAGACAAATTTATCTTCATGGGTTTCCCGCCCCACAAAAATAAACGCCAAAAGTTTTTTAAGGAAGTGGCGGCCGCCGAATACACAGTTGTTTTTTACGAATCAGGGCACAGAATAAAAAAATGTTTGCAGGAATTAAAAGATAATATAGATGCGAACAGGGGATTGGTTGTTTGTAGAGAATTAACCAAAAAGTTTGAAACAATTTACCGCGGAACAATTGATCAAATTATAGAACAAATGCAAGACGAAAGAGGGGAGTTCGTAGTTGTTGTAAATCAGGTCTAGACTGTCATGCTGAACTTGTTTCAGCATCTTTCAATCAATACTGCAGATCCTGAAACAAGTTCAGGATGACAAATTAAATATGAAGGACAAATTCTACATCACCACCGCCATACCTTACGCCAATGCCGACCCGCATATTGGTTTTGCGTTGGAAATTTTGTATACCGATGTAATGGCGCGCTACCAAAGACTTTTGGGAAAAGATGTTTATTTTTTAACCGGTACGGATGAACACGGACAAAAAATGCTACATACGGCGAAGGAAGCCGGCAAACCAGTAGAAGAATTCTCTTCAGAAAAATCTGCCAAGTACCAATTGCTGGCAGATCAGTGGAATATTTCCAATAATGATTTTATCCGCACCACCGAAGAACGCCATATAGCGGGCGCGCAGGAGTTCTGGAAGAAATCCTTGAAAAGCGGAGATATTTATAAAAAAACTTATACCGGATTATATTGCGTTGGCTGTGAATCTTTTAAAACGGAAAAAGATCTGGTGGACGGCAAATGTCCGGATCACAAAAAAGTTCCGGAAACTGTGTCCGAAGAAAATTATTTTTTTCGTTTATCAAAATATCAGGAGCCGTTGCAATTTCTTTTTGAACAACAGCCGAATTTTGTATATCCGGAATCCAGATTTAACGAAATGAAAAACATGTTGAAGAAAGGTTTGGAAGATATCAGTATTTCCCGGACAAAAGAAAAATTAAGCTGGGGCGTGCCGGTGCCGGATGATGACGCCCAAGTAATGTATGTTTGGTTTGACGCGCTAACAAACTATCTTACCGCTTTGGGCTGGGGTTCCAAAAATAATAAGCTTTTCAAAAAATACTGGCCGGCGGATGCGCATGTTATCGGTAAGGAAATAAACCGTTTTCATTCTTTATTATGGCCGGCTATGCTTATGTCGGTTGGCATAGATTTGCCCAAACAAATTGCCGTGCATGGTTGGATTACAGTCGATAATCAAAAAATGAGCAAATCAGTCGGCAATGTAATTAATCCGCTAGAATTAACACAAAAATATCCCCTGGAAGCGGCGCGCTACTTTTTAATGCGTGAAATTCAATTTGACAATGACGGCGATTTCTCCGACAAAAAATTTAACGAACGCTATGAGGCGGATTTGGCCAACGGTTTGGGAAATCTTACCAACCGTATTTTGGTGATGATAGAAAAATATTGCGCAGGAGTTATTCCCGAAACCACAGAGGTAAATCATGAAATGATAGATTTTTTAACCAAAACAATTTCTGTTGATTATAACAATGCTATGAACGCCTGGCGATTTGACCGCGCTTTGGAATCAGTCTGGAAATTTATTTCTTATTGCGACCAGATGATTTCCGACAGACAACCGTGGGCCATGATGAAAGCCGGCAAGGACGAAGAAGTAAAAAATATGTTGCATCATTTTGCCGAAGCATTACGCCATATTGCGGTTATGATTTGGCCTATTATGCCCGAAACATCGGAAAAATTATTTACTCAACTTGGGCTGGATGTTTCCGCCGAACTGGCTAAGTCATTGCCGGAATTGCAGGACTGGGTAGAACTAACAGTCGGAAATAAAATTTTAAAATCGGAACAACTTTTCCCGCGTTTACAATAAAAAATAAAAAATTAAAATTTTTTATCGTATGTCTATCTTTGACATTGCGCTTCTCATCATCCTAAGCAGTTTTACTTTGTTTGGGTTGTGGTTTGGTTTAGTCCACACCCTGGGGTCGCTCATCGGCACTGTTTTTGGCGTTTATCTGGCCAGCCGATATTACGATTCAATGGCCAATTGGATCATCGGATTTACTCACTGGAATCAAAACTACGTTAAAGTAATAATCTTCATCGTTTCCTTTGTTCTAATTACCAGACTGGTTGGTTTTGCTTTTTTAATAATGGAAAAATTTTTAACTATTTTTACCAGACTGCCATTTATCCACGGCATAGACAGATTATTAGGAATGATTTTTGGAGCCTTAGAGGGTTCGGTTGTTATTGGCGTGTCTCTATATTTTATCTCCCGTTTTCCAATCAGCCTATCATTTATGGACGGCCTGGCGCATTCCCAACTGGCCCCGCCCATGGTTAAACTCGCTTCTATTCTTGTGCCTTTATTTCCGGAGGCATTAAGAATGTTGCGGAGTACCGTGGAAACTCTCATATAATGAATAAACAATGCTATGTTTGACACCCATTGCCATATCCAATTTAACGCATATAAAGACGACCATGAAGCCGTGATAAAACGTTGCCAAGAAAAGAGCGTTATTTTAAATATCGTCGGTTCCCAACGTGATACCAGCCGGCGCGCCATAGAATACGCGGAAAAATATCCAAATATGTACGCTACCGTCGGATTACATCCAATCCATCTTTTTAAATCCCATGTAGACGAACAAGAAGTTAATTTTGAAACGCGCGGTGAAGAATTTGATTATGAATATTATAAAAATTTGGCGCAAAATAAAAAAGTAATCGCCATTGGCGAATGCGGACTGGACTTATTTCATTTGCCAAAAGGTTTCAGCAAAGAAGAGGTGTTGGCCAGACAAACAACGGTTTTCACCGCTCAACATAAACTTGCGCAGGAATTAAACCTGCCAATGGTTATTCACGTCCGCGAGGCGCATGAACAAATGGTTGAATTACTATCAAGCCTGTCTGTGCCCACCAGAGGAGTGGTTCATTGCTACACCGGCAACTGGAACTACGCGCAAAAATATTTGGCATTGGGTTTAAATCTCGGTTTCACCGGTGTTATTACTTTTCCTCCAAAAAAAGATCCTCAGCCACAGTTGGATCTGCTTGAAGTTGTTCATAATATCCCGCCGAAAAGAATGCTGATAGAAACAGACTCACCGTATCTGGCTCCGCAAGCCTACCGTGGCCAGCGTTGCGAGCCGTGGATGGTAGAGGAAGTGGCCAAAAAAATAGCTGAGGTAAAAGGCATGACTCCTGAAGAAATTGTAGCTATTACCACCCAAAATTCCTTAATTCTTTTCAAAAAAATAACCTAGAAAGCATATCCACACTCCCAAATTAAAAAAACCTTGACTTTTCAGGGTTTTTCCTATAAAATAGTGGCGCAAATATGTTGGAAGAAAAACCCAAAAAAACCAGCGGTCGGGAGTATCATTTGTTTGCATTTAAAATGCTGGGGGATTTTGGGGCTTCAATTGCGGTTCCGGTTGTATTATTTGTCCTTGCTGGGCAGTATTTAGACGGCAAATACGATAAACCACCTCTTTTTACGATTTTGGGTTTTGTGTTGGCGGCGCTGTTGTCCGCGAAGCTTATATATGAGAAGGCAAAAAAATACGGAAAAGAGTATAAAAGAATGAACGAAAATAAATAAATGTCATGCTGAACTTGTTTCAGCATCTGTATGTTTCGAAAAAATCCTGAAATAAATTCAGGATGACAATGAACTTGATTATGGAATTTCATATACCAACATTAGCGCCGGAAACCCTATTTCATATATGGGGGCTTCCAATAACAAATACTATTGTTAATGTTTGGCTAGCCATTGGTATTTTAATCATTGTCGGGGTAATTATCAGCAGAAAAGTCAGCCTAAAGCCCGGCAAGATGCAAAACTTCATGGAATTTTTTTTGGAAAAACTGCTTAACTATTTTGATCAAATTACCGGCGACCGCAAAAAAACACTGCGCTTTTTACCATTGGTGGGCTCAGTGTTCTTTTTTATCCTGCTTTCCAATTGGCTGGGATTATTACCGGGCACCGGCAGTATTCATGTTGGTGAAGCGCCGTTACTGCGTCCGGCCAATTCCGATTTAAATTTAACCCTTGCCATGGCGGTTATGGTGGTGGTACTCTCTCATGTAGTAGGGCTTGTGACCGTGGGAGTATTTACTCACCTGAACAAATTTATTCAAATCGGCAGTTTTATAAAGAGTTTACGACACGGCCCGGTGGCGATATTTACGGCTATTATCAATTTCGCGGTTGGTTTAATAGAAATCGTCAGCGAATTTGCCAAGGTTTTATCCCTTTCCCTAAGGTTGTTTGGAAATATTTTTGCGGGAGAAGTTTTAATCTCGGTAATTGCCGGCATCATGGCGGTAATCCTGCCGACTCCGTTTATGCTTTTGGAATTATTGGTGGGATTGATACAGGCCAGCGTATTTACCATGTTAACTTTGGTTTATTTAGTAGTTCTGTCCAGCGACCCCCACGGAGAACACGCTTAATATTTACAGCGCCGCGTCTCAATGGTCGTTACGCGGCGTGATTTCGCTAAATCATATTTATTAATCGATTATTCTAATTCACTCGGAAAAAGCTAAACACATTTAACTTTTTCTCTCATTCATTTCGAATATGGATCACGAAACAGTTTTGGCCCTGGTAAAAGGTTTAACCATGGCTCTCGGCGGATTTGGCCCGGCACTCGCCATCGGTATATTGGTGGCAAAAGCCATGGAAGCAATCGGACGTAACCCGGAAGCATCAGATAAATTGTTTGTCCCGATGTTGTTGGGCGCCGCTTTCGTGGAATCTATCGCCATCTACTCGTTGGTAGTGGTGTTTACCCTAAAGTAATTTCATTGGCTGGATCTTATTTAGGTCTAGCCAGATGAAATTATTTAAGAGTTAAATAGTCGATTAGTTAATTAGTGTAAAACGAACCAATTAACAAATAAACTATTCAACTAATTACTAACTATATTATGTTTACAAACATTGCCTACGCATCAGAAGTAACCGCAAAGGTTGGTGAAACCGCAACAGAAGGCGGGGTTTTGGCCTCTTTGGGAATCAACGGAACACTTTTTGTATTTCAATTGATAAATTTCGCCATTGTAATGGTTGTTTTATGGTTTTTGATTTTGAAACCGCTTACGAAAAAAATGTCTGAGCGTCAAAAAATGATTGACGATAGCATGGATAACGCCAAAAAAATTGAAACTAATCTGGGAATGAGCGAAAGAAAATACCAGGAGAAGATAGACCAGGCTAAAGTTGATGCCAATAAATTTATTGCCAAGGCGCAGGAGGAAGCCATTTTGGTCGCTGAAGCTATGAAAGTGAAAACCGCAAAGGAAATAGAACAACTGGTGGAGACTGCCAGAAAAAACATTAAAACCGAACGTGACGAATCCATAAATGAATTAAAACTGCAGGCCGCGGATTTAATTGTTTCGGCTGCGGAAAAAATATTGTCGGCAAAAATAGATGTGGCCAAAGATGATAAAATAATCGAGGAAGCGATAAAAAGCATGAAGTAATTTACAATTGTAATTGTCATTGCGAGAAGGTCTTGGCGACCGACGAAACAATCCCAAAATACTGGTGGTACGAACAATGGGATTGCCGCGTCGCTACGGCTCCTCGCAATGACAGAAAAACCTATGAGAAAAAAAAGTAATTTTCAATTTGCCAAGGCATTATACGAAGTGACTAAGGATTTGCCGAAAGCCCAGCTGGCCGGAACAATAGAACAATTTGTTTTGATTTTACAAAAAAATAATAAATTAAAAAAGATAGATTATATAATAAAAGATTTCATAACTTATTCCAAAAAGCAGGAGGGGATTAAAATAGTGGAAATTGAAACCGCCAGAAAATTGGAACCGTCAGCTTTGAGCAGTATTAAAAAATTATTCGGAGAGAAATCGGAAATCACCGAAACTATAAATAAGAATCTGCTGGGCGGAGTAAAAATAAAAGTTGACGACATGGTTTACGACGCCAGTTTAAAAACACAGTTGTCAAAGCTAAAAGCATCACTAATTTAAAAATTAAAAAATTATTTTGTAGTATATGTCCACAAACAACATCGTTGAAGAACTGAAAAAAAATATTGCCCACTTCCAAAAAGAGGTTGAAAAAGAGGAAACCGGGAAAGTTACCGAAGTCGGCGACGGCATCGCCCGTATTTCCGGTTTAAGCAAATGCCAAGCCGGCGAAATGTTGGAATTTCCCGGAGATGTTTTTGGCTTGGCCTTGAATTTGGAAGAAGAAACCGTCGGTTGCGTGCTCTTGGGCGACTATGAGCATATTAAAGAAGGGGACACGGTAAAAAGAACCAACAAAATCTTGTCTGTTCCAGTAGGCGAGGAGCTGATTGGCCGGGTGGTAAATTCATTGGGAACAGCCATAGACGGCGGCAAGGAAATCAAAACTACGAAATTTTATCCGATTGAAAGAATTGCTCCGGGCGTTATGACCAGAGAACCCGTAAGTCAATCCTTGCAAACGGGCATAAAGGCTATTGACGCTATGATTCCAATCGGCCGCGGTCAGCGCGAACTTATTATCGGCGACAGACAAACCGGTAAAACTGCCGTTGCTATAGACGCAATTATCAATCAAAAAGGCAAGGACATGATTTGCGTGTATGTAGCCATTGGTCAGAAGGAATCCAAAGTCGCCCGTATCGTGGCCAAACTAAAAGAAACCGGAGCGATGGATTATACCATCGTGGTGGTGGCTGGCGCATCTTCTCCTGCCGCACTATCATATATCGCCCCCTACTCCGGAGTGGCAATGGCCGAATATTTTATGGATCAGGGCAAAGATGTGCTCTGTGTTTATGATGATTTATCCAAACAAGCCTGGGCTTACCGCGAAATTTCCTTGCTATTACGCCGTCCACCGGGGAGAGAAGCTTACCCGGGTGATGTATTTTATTTGCATTCAAGATTATTGGAACGCGCTTGCCGCCGCAATAAGGAATCCGGAGGAGGTTCTATTACCGCTCTGCCAATTATTGAAACGCAAGCCAGCGACGTCACCGCTTATATTCCCACTAACGTAATTTCTATTACCGATGGTCAGATTTTCTTGGAGACAGATTTATTCTACAGAGGTATTCGCCCGGCTTTAAACGTGGGTATTTCCGTGTCACGCGTCGGCGGCGCCGCTCAAATTAAACCAATGAAAAAAGTGGCCGGTAAATTAAAATTGGCCATGGCCCAATTCCGTGAAATGGAAGCCTTTGCCCAGTTTGCCAGCGATTTGGATCCGGAAACAAAAAAACAAATTGAACGCGGTCAGCGCATTACCGAATTATTAAAACAACCGCAATACCAGCCGGTAGCCGTAGAAGATCAGGTGGTAGGTATTTTTGCCGTTAACAATGGTTACTTTGACGATGTAGCTGTAAAAGATATTTCGGTTGCGGAAAAAAAGTTAACGGATTTTATGGGCAAGACAAAAAGAACATTGCTGGATAAAATCGCCAAGGGAGAATGGGATGAAAAAATTGAGGCCGAATTAAAATCTGCATGCGAGGAGTTTAATAAGTAACTGTCATTGCGAGTCTCAGCGAAGCAATCCCAAAGTACTGGTGGTGCCGACAGTGGGATTGCCGCGTCGCTACGGCTCCTCGCAATGACAACCAATCGTCTAATTCTTAAATCGAAAATTGTAAATCTTAAATTAGTCTATGGCCGTAAATACCAAAGCAATCAAACGCCGTTTAAAATCCGTGGGTAGTACTAAAAAAATTACTAAAGCCATGGAATTAATTGCGGCCGCAAAAATGCGCAAGGCTGTAAATGCCGCGCTGGATGCCCGCGCCTACGCGACGCTTGCTTGGAATTTGTTGGTCAATCTATCCAAAACTCAAAAAGCACAGATTCCGTTATTGGCGGTGCGTCCCGTGCAAAAAATTCTAATGGTTATAATTACATCCAACAGGGGATTATGCGGCAGTTTTAATTCCAACATTATTAAAAAAACAGCGGTTCAGCTTAAAACAGAAAAAGCCGGCGTGGATGTTATCGGCATCGGCAAAAAAGGAGCGGATTTTGCCAAAAAAATGGGTTATAATTTGGTCGCCGCCTTTACCAACATGACGGACACGCCGAGTTTGGACGACGCATTGCCAATTGCAAGAATGGTTATAGACGCCTATGAGAAAAAATCTTATGACAAAGTAGTCATTGCCTATACGGATTTTAAATCGGCCATGCTACAGCTGGCAAAAGTATCTCAAGTTTTACCGATATCGGAAACTGATCTGGAAAAAATAGCTGCCGAAGGAGAAAAGATTGAAAAAACTAATTTAAAAGATTATTTATTTGAACCAAATCGGTTGGATGTTTTACAAATGATTTTACCAAGACTGGTGGAAACGCAAATTTATCAAACAATGCTGGAATCCGCGGCCAGCGAACACAGCGCGCGCATGTTTGCCATGAGAAGCGCGTCTGATGCCGCCGAAGATATGATTAAAGAACTAAATTTAAATTTTAACAAAGCCAGGCAAGCCGGCATCACGCAAGAAATTGCGGAGATCGCGGGCGGCGCGGCAGCGCTTGAGTAGTCCTGTCATGCTGAACTTGTTTCAGCATCTAAAAAATTTAAAAATCAGATCCTGAAACAAGTTCAGGATGACAAATAAAAAATGTATGAACAAAGGAACAATATCGCAAATTATCGGCGTCGTGGTAGATGTACATTTCCCGGAAAATTTACCGGCAATTTTTAATGCCTTGGAAGTAAAAATGCCCAATGGCAATACTTTAACGTTGGAAGTCCAACAGCATTTAGGTTCCAACACGGTTCGCACCGTGGCTATGAGTACGACCGATGGTTTACAGCGTGAAACCGAAGTAGTAGATACCGGCAAGGCCATTTCCGTGCCGGTTGGCCCCGGAACTTTGGGCAGAATGTTTAACGTTACCGGAGAAGTTATTGACGGGCTTGGCGATGTTAAATCAGAAAAAAAATATTCTATCCACCGCGCCGCTCCAACTTTTAAAGAACAATCCACTAAATCAGAAATTTTGGAGACCGGCATTAAAGTTATTGATTTAATTTGTCCGTTTTTAAAAGGCGGTAAAATCGGTTTGTTCGGCGGAGCCGGTGTCGGAAAAACCGTTGTTATCCAGGAATTAATCCGCAACATCGCTCAAGAACACGGTGGTTATTCTATGTTTGCCGGCGTAGGCGAAAGAAGCCGTGAAGGAAACGATCTTTACCGTGAAATGAAGGAATCCGGCGTGTTAGCTAAAACCGCTTTGGTGTTTGGCCAAATGAACGAGCCACCCGGAGCCCGCGCCCGCGTTGCTCTTACCGCTCTGTCTATGGCTGAATATTTTCGCGATGAAGAAGGCAAAGATTTATTGCTTTTCATAGATAATATTTTCCGCTTTACTCAAGCCGGTTCCGAAGTTTCCGCCTTGCTGGGCCGCATGCCATCCGCTGTAGGTTACCAACCAACTCTCGCCACAGAAATGGGCGCCCTACAGGAACGCATCACCAGTACCGACAAAGGCTCAATCACTTCCGTGCAGGCTGTTTATGTGCCCGCCGATGACCTCACCGACCCGGCCCCCGCTACAACCTTCGCTCACTTAGACTCAACCGTGGTATTAAACCGCTCTCTTTCCGAGTTAGGTATTTATCCGGCCGTAGATCCGTTAGATTCAAACTCCACCATGTTGGATCCGTTGGTTGTGGGGGAGGAACATTATCGCACCGCCCTTGAAGTGCAGCGGGTTTTGCAAAGATACAAAGACTTACAGGACATCATTGCCATTTTGGGTATGGAAGAACTTTCCGACGAAGATAAATTGTCCGTAACCCGCGCCAGAAAATTACAAAAGTTTTTGTCTCAACCGTTCTTCGTGGCCGAAACATTTACCGGCACAGAAGGAAAATATGTAAAATTAGCCGACACCATCCGCGGCTTCCGGGAAATTCTGGACGGCAAACACGATGAAAAATCCGAACAAGCTTTCTATATGAAGGGCTCCATCGATGAAGTTAAATAGCAACTGTCATGCTGAATTTATTTCAGCATCTAAATCAATTAACGAAAGATCCTGAAACAAGTTCAGGATGACATACAAATATGCTTAAGTTCAAAATCGTCACTCCGGAAAAAGTAATTTACGAAAATGAAATTTTTCAGGTTTCCATTCCAACCATGAGCGGCGAAATTACGATTCTTCCAAATCATATTCCTTTGGTTTCGGTTTTAAAAGCCGGAGAATTAAAAATAAAAGATAAAGACGGTGAACATAACATGGCCGTATCCGGCGGATTTTTGGAAGTGCGCGGAAACAATGAAATTGTAATTTTAGCGGACCATGCCGAAAGAGTAGCGGACATTGATATTACCAAGGCCGAGGAAGCAAGAGCGAGGGCTGAAGAACAAATGAAAAATATTAAAAACGTTCAGGATGTGGATTATGCCAGATTACAGGCGGCGATAGACAGAGAAACTAATAAATTAAAGGTAGCTAAAAAATACCGTAATTTACCACACCAATAAGCCTTGACATTACAAAAATCCGGGGTATTGCCCCGGATTTTTGATTTTGATATAATTTCCATATAATCTGTCATCCTGAATTCATTTCAGGATCTGCTGTTAGATGCTGAAACAAGTTCAGCATGACAAATGCCTAACTCACATTAAACATAAATATGGACCAGTGCCCTAAATGCAAGATTCCTCTGGAGGACCAGAGTGATTCTTGCTTGTGCAACGAAAGCCTCTGCGTGCGTTGCTGTGAATGCGACAAGCTTTGCGGCTGCGAATGCGGCGAAAAGTGATGAAAACCAATACTAAATTAACGCTCAAAATTTACTGGCAAGAAATCCGAAAATACAATATTTCCGGAATTATTGTGTTAGTTGGGGTGGTTGGCGCAGCCGCAGCCGGCGCCATGACCCCTCTGTATTTTAAGAAGTTTTTCGACCTTTTGGCTGTTCAAAATCAAACAAAAGAAGCTTTAGCGGTTCAGTTGATACAAGTTTTATTTATCATCGCGCTCATAGAAATAATTGCCTGGGCCTTTTGGCGGTTGGGTACATTTTTTGTGGCATATTTTCAAACATCCATTATGGCCGACCTGTCGGATATGTGTTTTAAATATTTACATAAACATTCTTTTGCGTACTTTAGTAACACATTTGTTGGCTCCTTGGTTAAAAAAGTTAATCGTTTTACCCGCGCCTTTGAGGACATTACCGATAAATTTTTCTTTAACATTGTTCAATTGGTTGTAAATATCGCCATCATTCTTTTTGTCCTGACGAGAAAAAATCTGATTCTCGGTTTGGGAATAGCCGCGTGGATTACCGTTTTTTTTATTATCAACCTAATCTTTACCAAATTTAAACTGCGTTACGATTTGGCGCGCAGCGAAGCGGATTCAAAAGCGACTGGCATTTTGGCGGACACTATCACCAACAATGTAAATGTCAAACTATTCGGCGGCTACAACCGCGAGGTCAAAAACTTCAGCAATGCGGTTGCGGTGGTAAAAAACCTGCGCTGGTTTACCTGGAATCTGGCAAATATTTACGAAATGGTTTTGGCTCTCTTAACCACTACATTGGAAATCGGAATTTTTTATCTGGCTATCGGGCTTTGGAAAAAGAATATTCTTACTGTCGGTGATTTTGTTTTAATTCAATCTTATATATTTATTGTTATTCATCGCAGTTGGGAGTTCGGCCGGGTCATTCAGCGTATTTACGAAGATTTAGCGGACGCGGAGGAAATGACCATCGTACTAAACGAACCGCACGAAATTACCAATATAAAAAGCGCTTCAGATTTAACAGTAAAGGCCGGTAAGATTGAATTTAAAAATGTCAGTTTTTATTATCATGCCACTAGGCCAATTCTGGAAAAATTTAATCTAGCTGTAGCGCCAAAAGAAAAAATAGCGCTAGTTGGACCCTCGGGGGCGGGAAAAACGACTATAATAAAATTATTACTGCGCATGCATGATGTGTCCGGGGGTAGTATTTTAATTGATAATCAGGATATTTCCCGCGTCACCCAGGAAACTTTATGGGCTAATATCAGCATGGTTCCGCAAGACCCGATTTTATTCCACCGCACCTTAATGGAAAATATCCGCTACGGCAAACCCAACGCTACCGATGAGGAAATTATCCGCGCCGCTAAATTGGCGCATTGCCACGAATTTATAAAAGATTTACCGGAGGGATATGGAACTTATGTGGGCGAACGCGGAGTAAAATTATCCGGTGGAGAAAGACAGAGAGTGGCTATCGCGCGGGCTATTTTGCATAACGCGCCAATTTTAATTTTAGACGAAGCTACCTCCAGTTTGGATTCCCAATCGGAAAAATTAATTCAAGATGCGCTCGGTTCATTAATCAAGGGAAAAACAGTTTTAGTAGTTGCTCACCGTCTTTCCACGATTATGAAAATGGACCGTATTATTGTTATAAAAAACGGCAAGATTGCCGAACAGGGGACACACCAGGAGTTATTAAAAAAGAACGGCGGTCTTTACGATAAGTTATGGAAAGTTCAAGCCGGAGGATTTGCTGATTAAAAGATATGAACGACTCTCTTTTTTTGCAAAAATATGCAAAATTAAACGAACAGCAAAAATTGGCCGTCGATACAATTGACGGGCCTGTTTTGGTAATTGCGGGCCCCGGTTCCGGAAAAACCGAATTGTTAAGCATGCGGGTGGCGAATATTTTAAAAAAAAGTGATGTGTATCCGTCGAATATTTTGTGCCTAACATTTACGGACAGCGCCGCCAAAAATATGAACGACAGACTTTCCGCTTTAATCGGAATTGACGCTCACAGAATATCTGTTCATACATTTCACAGTTTCGCCCTAAACATTAAAGATCGTTTTCAGGAAAATTTTTACGATGCCAGAAAAATGAATCCGGCGGACGAGTTAATCCAAATAGAAACATTATCCGCCATCCTTTCCGCGCTCCCGTTGTCGGATGCCTTAAGTAAAAAAGGTCCGGACGGCGTTTATATTTATTTAAACAGTCTAAAAGACAGGATTGGAAAATTAAAAAAAGCCGGTATAACGCCGGATGAATATCAAAAAATTCTACAAACCAATTCTACGTGCTACACGGAAATTGAAAAAATAATTATTCCGGTATTTCAGGAAAGAATATCTAAAGGCATGCGCGATGAGCTGCCAAAAATAATAACCAAGTTGGGCGCCATTAAAACGCAGGGAACTCCGATTGAACATAGTAGTCTGTTGGATTACAAGGACTTAATAATAGAATCACTTACTTTTGCTTATGAAAAAGCCGTTGAGGAAGACGGTACAAAAGCACTAACTGCCTGGAAGGATGAATGGTTAAAAAAAGACCCGGACACAAAGGAACTGCGCCTTAAAGACACGCATCAGCTGGAGCGAAACACATCTCTGGCCGGCGTTTACGCGCTATATCAGGAAAAAATAGTAATGGCCGGATATGTGGATTTTGACGATATGATTATGGATCTTAACCGTGTATTGGGCGATAAAAAGGGGATACTAAGCCAGCTTCAGGAACAATTCCAGTATATTCTGGTGGATGAATTTCAGGATACGAACGACGCGCAAATGAGAATTGTAAACCTTCTCGCGGATAATCCGGTCAATGAAGGTAAACCAAACATAATGGTTGTCGGAGATGATGATCAGGCGGTATACAAATTTCAGGGAGCGGAAATCAATAATATTTTGCAATTTAAAAAGCAATATCCGGAAACTAAAATAATAACTCTTTCCAAAAATTACCGTTCCACAAAAGCGATTGTAGATTTTTCACAATTAATTATTTCGCAGGGCGATGTCCGGCTCACAAATCAAATTAAGGAAATTGAAAAAAAATTAGAAGCCGCCAATCCGGACATTGCCGAGGGCGCCATTGTGGCCCATACTTTTGACACGGCCCTGCATGAATATGCCTACATAGCGAACGAGATTAAGAATAAAATTGATAATGGCGTAAATCCGGATGATATTGCCGTTATCGCCAGAAATCACAGGCATTTGGAAATAGTGTCTAATTATCTGGAAGCGGAAAATATACCGGTTAGATATGAAAAGCAAAGAAACGTTTTGGATGAATCTCAAATTCAACAGCTGATACTGCTGTCCCGTTTGGTAGAATCAATTTCTAATCAAAACATTAAACATCAGAATGATTTATTGCCACGGGTGTTATCGTTTCCTTTTTGGGAAATAGAGCGTGAAACAATTTGGCAATTGTCTATTGATGCTGGTAAAACAGTTAGAGATGATAAGGGGGGGCGCTGGATTGACACCATGCTTTCCGGAGATAATACTCATCTGAAGAATATTGCCGGCTGGCTTATATCAGTCGCGGGCGACGCGCAAACAAACACGCTGGATTTTCTGTTTGATAAACTAATCGGTCCGGCCGAAGATACGGAATCTTTTACGTCCCCGTTTCGGCGTTTTTATTTCAGCAAAGACAAATACGAAACAGACCCCAGAACTTATCTGCAGTTTTTATCCAGTTTAAATACATTCAAAAATACGGTTACTACGTATAGCGCTAGAACAAATTCAGCCCGTTTATCCGGTTTAGTAGAATGCGTTGCTGTCTACGAAAAAAACAACCTGGCAATTACCGATACCAGCCCTTATTTAAGCGGCGCCAACGCAGTTTCTCTTTTAACAGCGCATAAAGCGAAGGGGTCGGAATTTGACACCGTCTTTGTTGTAAATTGCCAAAACGATGTCTGGGCAAAATCACAAAACCGGGACACAATCGCATTCCCCAAAAACCTGCCGATTGATCCTTCCGGTGATACTCTGGATGATTTTTTGCGTATTTTCTTTGTGGCTTTAACCAGAGCAAAAAGACATCTGTATGTCACCAGTTATATTATGGAGGAGAGCGGCAAAGATTCTCTGCAAATTCCTTTTTTGGAGCCGTCGCTTTTTTCCTCTTTTAATCATAAGATCGATTCCGCTCATCAAAAAATGGAACTGCTGCACACAATAAAAACTCTGGAAAAAATCATTCTGCCAAATGTCGGACCGATTGCCGTAGACGAACGCGTCATTCTTCAGCCCCTGCTCGATAATTATATAATGAGCGTCACGCACCTGAACAATTTTCTTGATGTAAAAAAAGGCGGACCGCACCATTTCTTTGAACAGAATTTTTTACGTTTCCCCCAGGCAAAGTCGGTCAGCATGTCTTACGGCACGGCCATGCACGAAACAGTCCAGGAAATCTATAACCAATTAAAGAGCGAGGGAAAAATTCCGTCATTATTAAAAGTACGGGAAATTTTCCATGAAAAATTAAAACACGAACCGATGGACGGACAGGAATTTGAAAAATATCTTGAGCAGGGCAATAAAACATGGAAAGTATACATGGAAAAAGCAGGGGGCCGTTTTAATAAATCTCACCGGATAGAAACTGATTTTAAAACACAACGTGTCATGGTTGAGAACGTTCAAATTACCGGTAAAATAGACAAGATAATTCCGAATGAGCAGGATAAGATATTTGAGGTTTATGATTTTAAAACCGGTAAATATCAAAGAAACTGGGAGGGTAAGGACGCAAGCAATAAAATTCAGCTTCATAATTATAAAAGACAGCTTGTATTTTACAAGCTTTTGGTGGAAAGTTCGCGGGATTACAATAAATACACGGTAAATAACGGTTATCTGGAATTTTTGACACCGACCACCGACGAGGAAATGATTATTTTACCGTACGCAATTACGACGGATGATGTAGAACGGTTAAAAAAATTAGTAGTAGCCGTTTATGGCAAAATACAAAATCTAGATTTTCCGGATATAAATAAGTATGAACAAACTCTAGACGGCATTCTGCAATTTGAGGATGATTTAATAAACGGCGCAGTTTAATTTAAGCTTATGTCAGTGCAATCTCTGGGAGAAATATTAAAAAAACAAATGAAACAGCCGGTGCAGGGCTGGAAGCATGTGGAAGCTTCCATGGTGGTGGAAAAAACAAATGAAGTTTTAAAAGAATTCTTTGGAGCGGAATCAACCAGATTCGCGCAAGCCGTATATTTTAAGGAGCGGACAATTACCATTACTTGTTTAAGTTCGGTTATGGCCCAGGAAATAAAACTGAATGAGAAAAAAATCATCTTGGCTTTAAACGATAAATTAGGCGGTCAAACAGTGGAAAAAGTACGGTATTTAGCGTAAAAATACCTATTGCATAACCATGAAAAAAAGGCTAAGATACTAGGACTATGACTTTGCGCCAATATCTTGTTTTAATGTCCATAGGGGCGGTCGTCTGCTGGTTAGCATGGTTTTTTGTGTTAGGAAGCGTAGATCCATCCCAGTCCGGAATTTTTGGCTTCATATTTTTTTATACCAGCTTATTTCTGGCGCTGGCCGGAACTTTTTCCGTTATCGGTTTTCTGGTAAAAAAAATCGTTTTGAAAAATGATCAGATTGTTTTTCACCACGTTAAAAGCACATTCAGACAAAGCATGCTGACGGCCGGAGTAATTATTTTTGGCCTAATTTTACTCCAAATTAAACTGCTGGCGTGGTGGAACGCAATTTTACTGCTGTTGCTTTTCGCGGCCATAGAGGCTGTCGTCTTTACAAATCGAAAATTCAGTAACGGGAAGTTTATTTAAGCGTCGCGTTTCAAAGGACGCTACGCGACGTGATTTCGTTAAATCATATGTTTGAGAACCTGCTGGGAAAACTGAGAAAAGATATTGGTATAGATTTGGGTACGGCAAATACTCTTGTTTATGTTAAAGGACGCGGAATAATTATTAATGAACCAAGCGTGGTGGCCGTTAACACCAAGACCGAACAAATTCTTGCTGTCGGTAATGAGGCCAAAGAAATGCTCGGCAAAACCCCGCCTCATATTCTTACTACCCGTCCGCTCATCAGTGGTATTATTTCCGACTTCGAAGTTACGGAAAAAATGCTTAAATATTTTATTGACAAGGTTTATGAAGACAGTATGAATTTTATGACCCGCCCCAGAGTGGTGGTTGGCGCGCCGCTGGAAATTACCGAGGTAGAACTTAAAGCTATTAACGACGCGGTTATTAACGCTGGCGCCCGGGAAGTAATTGTGGTTCAGGAACCAATGGCCGCGGCTATCGGCGCCCGCATGCCAATACGCGAACCGGTCGGAAGTTTTATCGTGGAAATTGGCGGCGGGACTTCCGAAATTGCCGTTATCTCTTTAAGCGGCATAGTTACATGGCGTTCCATTCCGGTTGCCGGAGACGAACTCAACCGTAATATTATACAATATGCCCGGGACAATTTTAATCTGTTGTTGGGAGAAAAACAGGCGGAAGAAATCAAAATTAAAATTGGATCGGCCATAGAGCTACATGAACCAATGCACTTCCCAATGCGCGGCCGCGATCTTGTTTCCGGACTGCCTAAAGAAATTATGATTAATGATTCACAGGTTAGAGAAGCTATTACAAAATCACTACGGACCATCATAGAAAATATAAAAGGCACTCTGGAAATTACACCGCCAGAATTGGTCGCCGATATTCACGAAAGGGGAATAGTGCTTTCCGGCGGTGGCGCTCTTTTGCGCGGTTTCGACCAACTAATTGCCCGCGCCATCGAAATTCCGGTTCGCATTGCCGACGATCCGTTAACTTCCGTGGTTAGAGGAACAGGCCTGCTTCTGGATGACGATGAACTTCTTAAAGAAATCGCTGTTAAAACTCAAAATCAAGGATCTTCCTAGTAAATTACTATGCTTCGTTTTAAGGCAAAAAATTACTTTTTTTTAGGATTTATATTCGTGTTGCTTATTTTTTTCCATTATTTTGGGTGGCTTGGCGCGCTGGAACACGGTGTACGTTCTTTAATAATTCCTATTTCCACCAAAATAACACAATGGCGCTTGTCTTCACAGGATTCTTACAATTATTTTGCCAATCAAAAAAATCTGGTTGGTCAATACAATAAATGTCTCAGTGAAGATCAGGACTCGGATGTAGCCGACGCAAGAATAAAGGATCTGGAAAAAGAAAACAATGAAATCAGAAAACAACTGAATTTTTTTCATCGCCGAAATTTTACGGCTGTAGGCGCTGACATCGTTGGCCAAAGCTCCAACAGCGCGGAAAAAATGGTAATAATTGATGCGGGTAGTAGCGCGGGAATAAAACTTGGTCAACCGGTTGTCGCCAGAGACGGAATTCTGGTAGGCACAATTGCCAAGGTTGAAAGAGATATCGCCATGGTGCGTTTAATAAATGACAACCAGAGCAAAATAGCGGCCACAATTTTAAATAAAGACGGCAGTTTGGGTGTAGTGGAGGGTGGTTATGGTTTAAGTGTACGAATGAATTTCATACCAAGAAATGAAACAGTGCTTATCGGTGATAAAATTATTACCTCCGGTTTGGAACAGGCAATTCCGCGCGGTTTGCTGATTGGTGAAGTTGCGGTTGCCGAAAATGAGGCCTACCAGCCGTTTCAACAGGCGGTCCTCACCACCGCCATCGACCTCTACAAACTCACTATTGTCAGCGTTCTGATTTCCAACTAACCCTTCCGCCTATGTTGCAACTATTCTGGAGAACGCTGCGCTTTATTTTCATTATCTTCGCAATCTTAATAACGCATGTTTTTGTAATTAATTTTTTACCTTCCCCTTTTAATCATATAAATATTACTTTTTCCTTATTGCTGCTGTTTTTAACAGCCAACTCAGATAGAAAAATAATCTGGCTCGGTTTAATTGTTTCTTATTTATCGGAGCTGTTCAGCGGCGCGCCATTTGGAATTGGCATGGCGTCCACCATTATCAGTCTTCTGGTAATTAACTGGTTTCAGCTTAATATTCTAACAAACCGGTCCGGATATATGGTGTTTTTATCGTTGTTTTTTGGTGTCACTTTGTATAGAGCTATATTTATCCTGTTTCTGACAGTTAATAATTATTTTTCCCACCAGGAACCGCTTTCATACCGGGAAATCATAACGATTGCCGGCTGGGAAATTCTCCTGTCATCCGTAGTCGTATTTATACTGTATTTCTTATACTCATTATTTTTAAAAAGTCTTAATCCGGCGCGTAAAAAGAGCGGAATGATATATGTCTAATTTATTTAATATTTCAGAGGACAAAATAAATCACGGAAGTTTGGAGGGAAAATATAACCACAACTGGGTGGAGGAGTCTTTTAATTTTGAAGGTGAATCCGGAAAGCAAATACCGATAGCGCAGACAAAAACATATCTTGGAACCAGCATAACAAGAAAGAAGATTTTTATATTAAGTCTGATGATAATCGCCGGACTGACGGTTATGGCCGGTAGAACTTTTTATCTGCAAACAATTAAAGGGGACTACTACCGCGGTTTGGCCGAGGGTAACCGAATTCGTCTTCGCCCAATATTTTCCGAACGGGGAATAATTTATGATAAATTTCACACAGAACTTGTTGAAAACGTGCCTAATTTTTCCTTAACTATGATTCCGCAGGATTTACCGCGCAACCCCGAAGAACGCAGAGTCATTATTGATAAGGTTGTAAGCTTAAGCGGAGTTCCAAAAGAAAAAATAAATTCATTGCTAAAAAAATATAACACTTACAGCTACGCATCTTTGGTTATTAAGGAAAATCTAGATTACGAATCAGCTTTAAAATTATACATCCAGAGCTCGCAATTACCCGGCATTTCCATAGAAAAGGGGAGTAAGCGAAAATATATTACCGGCAATAGCTCTGCCACCAGCTCACTTAGCGTTTCGCACCTGCTGGGGTATTTGGCAAAACTTAACGATGAAGAAACACTGAAATTAAAAGACAACGGCTATTTACCGTTTGATAATATCGGAAAAACCGGTTTAGAAAAAACATATGAAGCGGAGTTGCGCGGAAAATACGGTATCAAAAAAGTAGAGGTTAATGCCACCGGCCACGAACAGTCTGTTTTGGCCGAGGAACCTCCTCAACCAGGGAAAAATCTGGTGCTGACATTGGATCTTGAAGCGCAAAAAAAACTGGAGGATCTGATAAGAGAAATGTTGGCCAGAACTCATAAAAAAAGAGCGGCCGCTATCGCTATGGACCCGAGGGACGGATCTATTTTAGCCATAGTCAGTTTACCGGCATTTGATAATAATGAATTCTCCGGCGGAATCAGCCAGCAAAATTATGATAAATATATCAATAATCCGGATAATCCGCTGTTTAACCGGGCGATTGGCGGCGCCTATCCGTCCGGTTCAACAATTAAGCTTGTTATTTCTGCGGCCGCATTACAGGAAAAAATAATAACCTCCCGCACGACTTTTTTAAGCAAGGGTGGATTGGAAATCGGCGACCGTTTTTTTAAAGATTGGAAAGTTGGCGGACACGGAATTACCAATGTTACCAAAGCCCTGGCCTGGTCGGTTAACACCTTTTATTATTATATCGGCGGTGGATATAAAGATTTTGTCGGTTTAGGGGTAGACAGAATTGTGAAATATATGCTATATTTTGGCATTTCCCAAAAAACCGGCATAGATTTGACCGGCGAAGCCGCGGGGTTCGCGCCCAGCAAGGATTGGAAATTAAAAACAAAAGGGGAGACATGGTTTGTCGGTGATACCTACAATCTGGCAATCGGCCAGGGAGATTTACTGGTCACGCCTCTGCAGGTGGCTGTCTGGACGGCGGCGGTGGCAAACGGCGGCAATGTGGTTCAGCCTCATCTGGCAAACAAACTGGAGGAGCCAATAACCCACAAAGAAATTTCTTTAAATTTCAGTAAACGCGCAATTCCCGTATCACCGGAAAATCTGGCAATTGTCCGCCAGGGCATGAAAGACTGCGTATCCTACGGAAGCTGCCAAATGATGAAAAACCTGCCATTTGCCAGTGGCGGAAAAACCGGTACGGCTCAATGGAGCGCTACCAAGGAAAACCACGCCTGGTTCACCTCATTTGCGCCGTTTGATAGTCCAAAAATTGTGGTGACCGTATTAATTGAAGAGGGTAAAGAAGGCAGTGTGGTGGCCGAGCCGATTGCCCGTGATTTTCTGGCATGGTGGGGGGAAAAATACGCAAACTAGGACACAATTTCCTTGCTTTACTCACCACCTATAGTCGTGGTATAATTTTTTAGTCAGGAACTTAAAATATTGATATGTCTAATGATAAAATTCACTACGTTTCCGCTCAAGGATTAATAGATATGCAAAAAGAACTGGAGGAATTAAAAGATAAAAAGATCCCCCTTATCGCCAGTCTGATAGACGAGGCTAAACAACAGGGCGACTTGTCTGAAAACGCGGAATATGACCAGGCTAAAGAACAAATGGCCTGGGCGCAAGGACGTCTCCGTGAAATTCGTTACCTGCTGGATCACGCCGAGGTTGTTGAATCCGTTAAGAAAAATCAAGGGGTGGTAATCGTAGGAAGTGTGATTGTAATAAAAACCGGAAGCGCCACCAAAACCTATACTATTGTCGGCCATCACGAAGCCAATCCGCTAATCGGAAAAATATCTAACGAATCTCCCTTGGGCGAATCTTTTCTGGGGCATAAAGTTGGCGACAATGTTGAAGTAAGCACGCCTGCCGGTAAACAAACCTACGAGATTTTAGAAATTAAATGATAATATGTCAGATCAAATTCAAGAAGACAAAGTAAGGCTGGAACGCCTGGAACAAATGCGCGCTCTTGGAATGAATCCGTATCCGAGCCATACGGACAACAGAATTTCCTTAGAGGAGGCAAAAGCTAAACCGGAAAAAACACAGGTACAAATTGCCGGGCGTTTAATTTCCAAAAGAGAAATGGGTAAAATTTGCTTTTCTCACTTAAAAGACGCAAGCGGTAAATTACAGCTGGCTTTTTCTGAGAAAGAACTGGGTAAAGAAAGCTACAAATTATTTACAAAATATTTTGATCTGGGAGATTTTATTCATGTAGACGGAGAAATTTTTGTAACACACAAAGGCGAATTAAGCGTACTGGTCAAAAACTATAAACTTCTGACTAAAACTCTTCTGCCGTTGCCGGAAAAATTTCACGGGCTGGCAGATATGGAAACCAGATACAGACAAAAATACTTAGACCTAATCGCCAATGAAGAATCAATGAAGATTGCCAAAACCCGCAGTCTGGTTGTCCGTGAAATAAGAAAATATTTTGATTGCCAAGGGTTTTTTGAAGTTGAAACTCCGGTGTTGCAGTCGCTTTACGGCGGGGCTTCGGCCAAACCTTTTAAAACGCACCATAACGCCCTTAATATCCCGCTTTTTCTCCGCATAGCGCCGGAATTATACTTAAAACGCTTAATTGTGGGCGGGTTTGAAAAAGTGTATGAAATCGCAAAATGCTTTCGCAACGAAGGCATAGACAACAATCATAATCCGGAATTTACTCAAGTTGAGTTTTATTGGGCCTATGCCGATTATAACGACTTAATGAATTTAATTGAGGATTTTTTGCCAAAAATTATTCAGGCAGCCGGCTTGCCTCTCAAATTTAAATCCCAGAATCAGGATGTTGATTTTACGCCGCCATATCCGCGCAAAACCATGCGGGAATTAATTAAGGAATACGCCAAAATTGACATCAAAGAATGCCCGGATCAAAAATCATTGTTTGCCAAAATAAAAAAATTAAATATTGAAGGAGTTGACGCAAAAACAGGGTACGGAAAAATGGTTGACGAAATTTATAAAACCTACGCGCGTCCAAAAATTATCAATCCGATTTTTATGATTGATCATCCGGTAGAACTTTCTCCGCTGGCCAAACGAAAAGCGGATAATCCTAAATATGTAGAGCGCATGCAGTTAGTCTGTGTGGGCGGTAACGAGTTGTGCAACGGCTTTTCCGAATTAAACGATCCGCTGGATCAGGAATCGAGATTTAAGGAACAGGAACATCTGCGCGCCGCCGGCGACGAAGAAAGCATGCCATACGACGACGACTATATTACCGCTCTTAAACACGGTATGCCTCCAACAGCCGGTTTAGGTATGGGCATAGACCGCCTGATAAAACTTCTGGTTGATGCGCCAAATTTGAAAGAGGTAATACTTTTTCCCATGTTAAAACCGGAAAAATAAAACTCAAAAGTCCTATGAAAAAGGTGTTAGCATTTGGAACATTTGACATCCTGCATCCGGGCCATACTTTTATGTTAAAAAAGGCCAAAAAATACGGCGACCACTTAACCGTAATTGTCGCCAGAGACGCCACTGTGTGTAAAGTCAAAGGAAAAAAAACGCTGTTTAATGAAAAAACCCGTTTAAAAAATCTTGCCCAGCTAAATATAGCGGACAAGGTACGTCTCGGCTGTCTGGGAAATAAATACAGGGTCATAACAGACGAGAAGCCGGATGTAATCGCGTTGGGATATGACCAAAAGTTTTTTGTCGACGATCTGGGGAAGGTTGTTGATAAAAATGTACAAATTGTACGTTTAAAATCATACAAACCACAAATATATAAAAGTTCCAAAATTCGCATGAAGAGGGACAAAAAAATCAGCCACGTATGAAAAAAATTCTTATTGCCACAAGCAATAAAAGAAAATAAAAAGATTTCATTAAAATATATTGATTAAATTTTTGGTTATTTGCTAATTGTTAATTGTTTATTTTTATATGTTAGACATAAAATTTATCCGTGACAACGTAGATTTAGTAAAAGAAAATTGTAAAAATCGTCATGTCAAAATCGATATTGATGTTTTGCTTAAACTCGATATCGAGAGGCGCGAGTCTATAAAAGAAACAGACGATTTGCGAGCGTTGAGAAAAAGTAAATCCAAAGGTAAGCCAAGCGAGGAGGATATTCTCATGTTACGAAAAATGGGGGACAATATTTCCGTGCTGGAGAAAAAAACAGAAGATATTGAAAATAAATACAATGAACTTCTGCTGAAGGTTCCCAATCTAACACATGGGGAAACTCCCGTCGGAGGCGAAGACGATTTCAAAGTCATCTTCAACAGCCCAGCGCCTAAGCCGTTTAAATTTACACCTAAAGACCACGAGGAGTTACTGCTCAACCTTGATTTAATAGATTTCGAAAGAGGGGCCAAGGTGGCTGCTTCAAAATTTTATTTTTCAAAAAATAATTTGGTTCGTTTAAATCAGGCCCTGTTAAATTATGGAATAGATGTGGTAACCAAACACGGATACACTTTGCTCGAAACTCCCGATATGGCCAAGAATGAAATACTGGCGGGAGTCGGGTTTAATCCGCGGGGCGAAGAAACACAGGTGTATTCCCTTGAGAATAGCGACCTAAGTCTTATTGGAACTGCTGAAATCACCGTGGGCGGATATCACGCACAGGAGGTGTTGGATTTGAGCAAGGGACCAAAAAAGTATGTGGCCATATCTCATTGTTTTAGAACCGAAGCCGGAGCATACGGAAAAACCAACAAAGGACTTTACCGCGTTCATCAGTTTACTAAATTGGAAATGTTTATTTATTGCAAACCGGAAGACAGCGAAAAGATGCATAAAGAACTGCTCGGTCTGGAAAAAAAGATTGTGGACGGTTTAAAATTACCATACCGGATAATTGACGTGGCCAGCGGCGATTTAGGCGGACCGGCCTACAGAAAATACGATATTGAAGCATGGATGACAATGAAGGGGGAAAACGGCAGTCAGGGCGACTACGGGGAAATAACCAGTACCAGCAACTGCACGGATTATCAGTCACGACGTTTGAATATAAAATACCATAAAGAAGACGGAGCCACGGAATTTGTTCACACTCTGAACGGAACCGCTGTTGTTTTAAGCAGGTTTCCGCTGGCAGTGGTGGAAAACTTCCAACAAAAAGACGGTAGTGTTTTAGTGCCAAAAGTTCTACATAAATACACCGGATTTAAAAAGCTGTAGTAAAAATTAGAAATTTGTATGCTCACTTGGCTCGAAATTAATTCTCGGGCTATTAAACATAATTTGCGTCAGTTTAAAAAAATGGTTGGCCGCAAAGTTATGCTTATGCCGGTAATAAAAGCTAATGCCTATGGCCACGGCTTTTTAACGGTGGCAAAAATTTGCCAAAGTAGCTCTGAAACGGACAGAATTTGCGTAGTGAACCTAGATGAGGCTCTGGAACTGATAAAAAATAAATTGATAAAAAAACCGATAATGATTTTAAGTTTTTTTGATAGAGATGAAAAAAAACTTTCGTTGGCCGTTAAAAATAATGTAATTTTTCCGTTGTACACCATTGAGAATGCGCTCTTACTGAATAAAGTAGGGGAGAGGTTAAATAAAAAAATCAAAGCGCACCTTAAAATTGATACGGGCGCATCCAGACTGGGAATTCTGCCGGCCGATGCTTTGAGTTTCGTAAATCAACTGAAGAAGCTAAAGAAACTGGATCTGGAAGGCATATGGAGTCATTTTGCATCCAGTGAAGATGATTTTGCCTACACCAAAAACCAACACGAGATTTTTAAATCGGTTTGTGATACTTTGGAAAAAAATAATATCAATATACCAATTAGGCACATTGCCTGTTCCGCCGCCAGTATTACCTACGATTTTACCCGCGAAAATGCTTTGCGTTTAGGATTAGGCCTCTATGGCTTATACCCGTCAAATAATCAAAAGCAGGCTATAAACCTAAAACCGGCGTTGTCCTGGTACACAACTATAATTCAGGTTAAAACGCTTCCCGCAGGCGCTAAAATCGGTTATGGAGGTACTTATACGTCCAATCGGCCTATAAAAATAGCTATTTTACCTGTGGGATATTGGGACGGTTATGACCGCAGGCTTTCAAACCGCGGTTATGTGCTTATCAAAGATGAGCGTTGTCCGGTACTAGGTCGCATTTGCATGAATATTTGCATGGTTGATGTAACCGGTCTGGCGGTGAAAGCCGGGGATAAAGTAATTTTAATCGGCAAGGATAAAACAAAAAGTATTTCCGTGGATGATCTGGCAAAATGGTGCGAAACCATTAACTATGAAATAGCCGACCGGATAAATCCCTTTCTGCCAAGAATAGAAAAAACATCCTAGTATGAAGCACTTCCGTTCCGAATACGCATTTCAAAAATACAAACCCCATGTAACCTGGCGCAAAAGAATTTTGCAATTTTTTCGTAAAAAAAAATACACTATTTCATCCACCCAAGACACGTTTAACTATAAAACCAATCCGTATAAGGCCCACAAAAAACCAAGTAAAATCAAGGTGAAACTGATTCTGTTTATTTTGTTTCTGCTGGCATGGACAGTGTGCCTGGCATATATACCGTACTTTAGAGTAAACAAAGTTAATTATACGGGTCTAAACAATACCACCAAAAACGAACTGGATGAATTTATATTTCAGAATTATTTAAACAAAAAAAGTATTCTGCCTCTCAACGGCTACTTCTTTATCAATGCCGGCAAGATTTCCGGAGAACTTTACGAAAAATTTGCCTTTGAAACCGTGGAGGTAACAAAAGTTTTCCCAAACAGTTTGGATGTAAATATAAAAGAAAAAATTTCTTCGGTTATTTATGATAACGGAAAAAAATATTTCTTGCTGGACAGCGGGGGAACGGCTATTAAATATTTAACAGATGTTACCGTGGACGAAATAATACAAAAAATTGCCAGTAGCGCCGCGGACATGCTTAGCTCCAATACAACATCTACACCAATAACCGCATCCACAACCGAACACCTGCCTGATTATAAGAAAATAAATCAGCTATTCGGCAATTACCCTATAATTTATGACCGGCGCGGTTTTGATGTGGAAGTTAAACAAGTTGCTGTTTTACCGCCCGAACATATCGCCGCCATTATTGCCTGGTATAAAACCCTTACAGAACAGGGGATTGCCCGCCTAAAATTCTTCACTTTGGACAATCTTAACTCCGGTATAGCCATTGACACTGCTGATTCGTGGGATATTCTATTTCAGCCCAAGAATAATAATGACGCGCAAATTACAACCTTAAAAAAAATCCTGCCAACTACTAAACCGCAGCAATATGTTGATTTGCGTTTCAGTGAAAAAGTGTACTGGAAATGAAGAGGGAAGAGCGGGATTTGACCAAAGCCGTATTGTTGGGTAATATATACTCAACGTCGTATAACATAGATTAAGCGACGTATATACAAGGGGAATATGAAAAAATCTAATACTCCAATCGCCCAACACATCATCACATTTCTTGAATATTGTGAGATAGAAAAAGGTTTAAGCCCTGTTTCTACCCGCAATTATGATAACTTTCTGCGAACCTTTACCAACTGGCTTAAAGAGGTTAATTTATTGTCTTTAAAGCCCCACGAGCTCACCGCGGAGCATATTTGGAGCTACCGCCTATACTTGTCCCGTAAGAAGGATTCCAAGGGTAAATATACCAAAAAAACCACCCAAAACTACTACTTAATAGCCCTTAGGAATCTTTTAAACTATTTTGCCGAAAAGGATATCACCTCTTTACCTTCGGAAAAAATTAAATTGCCAAAATTAACCGACAAGGATAAAACCATTAAATTTTTAAAATTTGAACAAGTGGAAAAATTAATGGAGATGCCGGACGCTGCCACGCCGGAAGGTTTACGTGATCGCGCAATTTTAGAAGTATTATTCTCTACCGGCGCCCGCGTCTCGGAACTAACGTCGCTTAATATTAAGCAGTTTAATATAGCAAATTTAATAAAAGGAAAATTTGATGACCAGGAATTAAGCATCTCCGGTAAAGGCGGATCAACCAGGACTGTTTATTTTTCCAACCGGACGCTAAAAAGCCTGGCCAATTACCTAAAAACCAGAAAAGATATGTACGCTCCCCTGTTCATTAATTATAAGAAGGATGAATCAGATAATGAGCACCGCCTCACACAAAGATCTGTTGAACGTTTAGT
This sequence comes from uncultured Gammaproteobacteria bacterium, assembly GCA_964641245.1. Classification (GTDB taxonomy): domain Bacteria; phylum Patescibacteriota; class Patescibacteriia; order Magasanikbacterales; family GWA2-37-8; genus XYD2-FULL-39-9. The sequence goes on from CAZXML010000001.1 coordinate 143,215, forward strand.
CAGAAAATATACTACAATGGCCGGTTTGCCTGTTGAAGCCACTCCTCACACTTTACGCCACAGTTTTGCCACCGATTTATTGCAAAAAGGAGCGGATATGCGCTCCGTTCAAGAATTGCTTGGGCACAAAAACATAGTGACCACGCAAATTTACACTCACCTTACTAATCCCCGCCTCCGGGATATTCATAAGAAGTTTCACAGCGGGAAGGATTAAAACAATCAACAAAAAACTTTTAAAGAATCATTGATGTTTCTTTTTTTTGTAGGTAAAAACGCCAGGGCAGAATCTACCGATCCGGAAACCCGGCCTTCATAGACAGGCTCATCAACCTGATAAAAAATTCCAACCGGTATCTTCTTCTCTCCCCACTCCAACAGTTTGGTGAAGGCGGATTCTTTATCTTTAGGATTATAACTACCGTCCAATTTATATATATTATCCTGATAAAACTTGTGCGTGTATTCTTTATTAAAGGTAGTGCAGGGTTGTAATATCTGCACAAGAGAAAAACCCTTATGTTTGCTAGCCTTATGAATTATGTCGGTCAGCATGGGTAAGTCATTGGATGAAACTCTGGCCAAAAAGGTGGCGCCGGCGGCCAACGCTAACCGCAACGGATGCAGAGGTTCGTCCTGGTTTCCAAACGGAGTTGATTTTGATTTATAACCAATTGATGAGCGGGGTGATGTTTGCCCGGTTGTAAGCCCATAAACCGCATTATCGTGTAATAAAACAGTGATATCGTCGTTTCTTCTGGCGGCATGAACAAGGTGGTTTCCTCCCTCCGCCAGAGAATCTCCGTCCCCGGTAAATACAAAAACGTTTAACTTGTCGTTAACCATTTTAATTCCCGCAGCCACCGGAATAGGGCGACCGTGCAAGCCTTCAAAACTTGTCAGTTTTGTAAAATTATTGATATGGCCATGACAACCGATACCGGCGACCATTACCGCATTGGTATTGTCCCAGCCGTTTTGCACCGCCACCTGCTTAAAGGCCGCCCAAATACCAAAATTGCCGCAGCCCGGGCACCACGTACATAATTTTGGCGTTTTTAAATCTTCATGAGTAGTCATAGAAAAAAATTATTTCTTTAAAACTTTTTTAATTTCTGCGGCAATTTCTTCCGGACAGAACGGCCGGCCGTCGTATTTTAACAGATTGTTTTTGATGTCTATTCCGGTTTTTTCTTTAATTAGTCCGCCCATTTGCGCGGTATAGTTGCATTCAACATTTAATATACGCCGGGCTTTTTGTAACACCTTGGCCGTTTCTTGAGCAGGAAAAGGGCTCATCCATATCAGGTGAAGATAATTCACATTTTTTATTCCCTTCATAGCCTCTAAAATAGCGCCCTTATTACTTCCCCAGGAAACAATGGTAAGATCGGCATTTTTTGGGCCGAATAGTACCGGCTTGGGCATATCATTTTTGGCGCATGTTTCCAGTTTCTGCATGCGTTTATTCATTTGTTCTATTCTATTTTGCGCTCCTTCGTTAGAATAACCATCTTCATTATGCTCATCGGAATTAGCCATAACATAATTTCCAAAACCGGCCGGAGAACGCAACGAAATTCCGTCTGTGGATAAAGCAAACCGTTTATAACCTTCGCGCTTTTTCAGAAGCAACTTACCCAAATCAATTTTATAATCAGCGTAATCAAACAAGCCGAGGCTCATATGACTCTCGCAAATTTGTTTGTCAACAAGCACTACCACCGGAGTCTGGTACTTATCCGCCAGATTAAATGCCTGCATAGTTAAATGAAACGCCTCTTCAATATCTCCGGCCGCCAATATTATACGGGGGAAATCACTCTGATGAGCGTGTAAAACCATCCGCAAATCCCCTTGTTCCGTCCAAGTAGGCAAACCGGTAGCCGGTCCGCCGCGCATACCCTCTATAATAACAAGCGGTATTTCCGCTATGCCGGCCAAACCGTACGCTTCGGCCATTAAACAAAAACCACCCCCGGATGTGGCCACCAAAGCGCGGGCTCCGGCAAAAGAGGCGCCAATGGCCATATTTATCGCGGCAATTTCGTCCTCCGGCTGTTTACAGATAAAATCATATTTTTCCTGGAGAGCAGCCAATGTGTGTAATATTCCGCTGGTCGGCGTCATGGGATATATAGAAGCGAATTTTACTCCGGCTGCCACCGCCCCCATGGATACGGATTCATTACCGTTAATAATCATTTTTTGGTTTGTTTTAGGGGAAAGCGATTTTAGACTACTGATAATTTTATTGCCGTAATTTTGTTTTGCGTAATCATAAGCGGCCTGACAAACTAAAATATTACTCTCGGTAATTTTTGGATCCTTCGTGGAAAATTCTTGAGTAATTAGATCCTTGTAAATTTTTAAATCCCCTCCCAGCAAAGCAATAGAAGCTCCCAGCGCAGCGGTGTTTCTTAAGAGCAACGAACCGCCGATTTCTTTGGCAATCTTATTAATAGGTATTAAAAAAATATTTATTTTTTTCTTCGGTTTTATAAATAATTTATTTTCTTCATCGCATAATAAACTGGCGCCGTCTCCCAATTCTTCTATGTGCAAATCAATTGTTTCTTTGTTTAAAGCCACTAAAAAATCCGTACTTTTGTATTGCGCTCTTACAGGTTCATCGGCTATTACCACCTGCATCAGATTATGGCCGCCCCGGATTATTGACGGATACTCGGAGTAGTCAAACGTAAAATAACCGGAACGCGCGGCTAATTTTGCAAAATTAAGACCCGCGGACATTATGCCAAATCCGGCTTCACCTCCGATTTTAAATATGAACGGTTTCATACATTATGATATATTTTTTAAAATTATTCTTCCGTCTACCGCCCAGGCGTCTTTTTCCGTCAAAATAATAGGATTAATTTCCAGTTCTGAAAAAGCTTTAATATGTTCCGTCAACGCGCATAATTTAATGATGATCTGAACCAACTTCCGTATGTTGTATGGTTTTTTACCCCTATAACCGGCTAACAACGGATAGATCTTGGATCCGGAAATTAACTCTTCTACCCCGCTCTCGCTAATAGGAAGCAGCTTCAGATTATTATCCACTATTAATTCAGTCAACACGCCGCCAGCGCCGAACATTAATACGTTTCCAAAACTGACATCATTTTTTATACCGACAATAACTTCCAATCCCCCTGCTATTTGTTGTTGAATCACAATAGTCGCGCGAGAATTTTTAGGTAATTTTAAAATTGCCAGATTGATTTTTTTCCAGGCTTCCTTTAATTTAAGCGGATTATTTATGTCCTTTATTACACCACCTTTTTCGGTTTTATGCAATACTTCCGAAGAGGATATTTTTAGGACTACGGGCCAGCCATTTACCCGCGCAAATCTTAAGGCATCAATCAGGTTACTTACCTCTATGGACCCAGGTGTTTTAATTCCACACAAATTTAAGACTTCATTCGCTTCCAAAATATTCAATGCTTTGCGGTCCTCTTTTTTTGCCGTTGCCACAATTTTATTTATTTTATTTTTTGCAACTGATTTAATTTCCGGAAGGCTTCTAGCTTTAGTATTTAGGTTTTGGACGTTTACCTGCCACTGCCACATTTTAGCCAGGGAATATATGGCCCGTTCCGGAAAACGATATGAGGGAATTTTGTAGGCATTTAAAATCTCTTCGCCTTTATCCACCATGTCCCCTCCTATGAATGAACAGACAACCGGTTTACCGTGTTTTTTCGCCAGTTGTCCGATAATTTCGGCGGTAGCTTCAATTTCAGTCATTACTTGTGGTGTTAAAATAACCAACAACGCATCGACGTCTTTTTCAGATAACACGTCATTTATTGCATCGCCGAAGCGATTAGCCAGGGAATCTCCCAGCACATCTACCGGGTTTAAAACGCTAGCCTCGGGTGGTAATTTTTCCTTCATTTTATTTTTAGTTTTTTCACTAAAACTTGCCATCTGCAGACCCTCATTTTCCAATGCATCAGTGCTTATTACCGCCGGCCCGCCCGCATTGGAAACAATCGCCACTTTTGGACCTTTGGGCGCATTAACCCAGGAAAAAATTTTAGCTAAATCAAACATATCCTCTAAACCATCGCAACGAATTACTCCGGCCTGTTTAAATGCCGCGTCCTGAACAGCATCATCACCGGCCATAGATCCAGTATGAGATTGTATTGCCTGCCGGGCTTTTTTTGATTTTCCCGGTTTTAAAATAAAAATCGGATCGTTAGCGGAAATCCTTGAAGCCAAATTTAAAAATTCTTTTCCTTCATCGATTGATTCTAAATACATGCCAACCGGGTGGTATTTTGACAGGCCATCTTCATTAAGATGCTTTGTTTTTTGATCCAGCCAATAACGTAAAATATCATTTTCATTTAATATCGCCTTATTCCCCAGAGTAATAAATTCACTAAAACCTACCTGATTATGTTTGGCCCAATCAAAAATTCCGGACGCCAGCGCGCCGGATTGAGAAATAAAACGCAAGTTGCCTACGGCGCCGCTTGCCTGACTAAAGGTGGCATTAAGACTGCTTAATGTGCTGACAAAACCCAAACAATTAGGTCCAAGAATATTTAAATTATATTTTTTTGCCTCCTGGCGTAGATTATTTTCCAGTACTTCTCCTTGAGCGCCAATTTCCTTAAATCCGGCGCTGAAGATAATTATATTTTTTGTTCCTTTTTTGGCAATTGGTTCTAAAAGTTTCATGGCGACTTCTGCGGGTACGGACAAAATTGCCAAATCGGGAATTTCCGGTAAATCTTTGTAATCGGCATAGCAATCCATTCCTTCTATATTGATGGCGTTTGGATTAACCGGAAAAATTCTTCCTCTAAATCCGGAATTAACAATGTTTTTTAAAACAATGTGTCCGATTTTTTTCTCATCGCGCGAAGCTCCTAAAACCGCAATGGAGTCCGGGTTAAAAAGCTTATATAAATTTTTTTTGTCCATATGAAATAAATACTAAAATTTCAAAACTGCCAAAGCGCCCTCAGCCATTGCCTCTGTTACCTGTTGCGGCTGCTTTGCGTCACCAACCAACACTACTTCATTAAGAATACCCTTAAGCTCATCCGCCAAATGATTGTTGGATACAGAGCCAAGACAAATTACAACGGTATCAACAATTATTTCCCTGCCCTTTGCTTCGCCTTCCTGGATAAGAACACCGTTATCGCGAATTTCCAAAACCTTGGATCTGGTAAACATTTTTACATTTAATTTTTTTAACCGTTCTAAAAAAAGAGCTCTGTCGTCTATGGGCGCGCCCATAGCAATATCTTGCAGCACCTCCACAATAGTAACGTCATGACCATTCTCAGCTAAAAATTCCGCTGTTTGCGCGCCCGCACAACCACCACCAAGTACGACCACCGATTTACCTGCTGTAGCGTGGCCTGATAAAATCGCGCGGTTAGTTACCACATTTTTTCCGTCAATGCCGATAATATTTGGTATTTTCTCGATAGAACCAATAGCCACTATCACCACGTCCGGTTTTTCTTTTACGACCAATTCCTTGGTGAAATTTGTTTTTAAATGAATTGTTATATCCATTTTCTTTACGGCACATGTTAAATATTCCCGCAGCTCTTTCCATCCCTGGCGGTGTGGCGCAACCTCGGCCAAAAAAAGCTGGCCGCCTAGTTTATCTGTTTTTTCATATAAAATCACTTCATGTCCGCGTTCGGCGGCTGTTTTGGCAGCCGAGAGTCCGGCCGGCCCCCCGCCGACTACCACAATTTTTCTTCGTTTTTTGGGCGCGACAGCAAACTCTAATTCGCGCCCCGTTTGCGGATTAGTTGTGCACCAAACATCTTTTTGCGCAAATAATCGGCTAATACAACCTTCGTTGCAACTAATACAATGATTAATTTCTTCCAGCTTATTATTTTTTACTTTATTCGGCCAATTTGGATCCGCTAAAAGCGTACGCCCAATCGCCACAAAATCCGCTTTACCCTGCTTGATTATGTTTTCAGCCATTTCCGGAAAACGAATTTTACCTACCGCTATCACCGGAATTTTTACCACCTTTTTTACAGCTTCAGCCAAATGCAACAATGGAGCGTCCGGAACAGCCATTGGCGGAATCATGCGGCCCTGCGAATACGACGCGTAGTTTCCCACAGAAATATGCAATGCGTTTGCGCCTACCTCCTCCAAACGCTTGGCGATAATTTTTGTGTCTTCTATAGTAAGTCCGCCATCAACCATTTCTTCTCCGGAAAGACGCACGATGATAGGAAAATCTTTCCCCACCGCCAATCTTACGCTTTCATATACATCCAACATAAATTTCATTCTTTCATCCAAACTGCCGCCATATTCATCCTGCCGCTGATTGCTAAAAGAAGAAAGAAATTGAGTTATAAGGTAACCGTGCGCGCCGTGAATTTCTACAAAATCACAACCAGCCTCTTTGGCGCGGGTCCCAGCCTCTCCGTAAGCCTTTACCAGTCTGTTTATTTCCTTATGATCAAGTTCGCGCGGTACCTCGTTTATTGTTGGATCGGCTACCGGCGATGGAGCCAACGGTTGCTTGCCGGTGGTTTTTGATGACGTTTGTCTGCCAGCATGATATAGCTGGGGACCAATAACGGCGCCATACTCATGGGCAACATCGACTAATCTTTTTAATCCCGGAATTACCTTATCGGAATGAATACCAAGTTCGTTTACAAAACCCTTGCCCTCCGGGCTAATAAAACTAGCTTCCAGAATTATGGTGCCTACTCCCCCCTTGGCAATATTTTGTATGTGCGCAACGTATCTGTCTGTGACAAAACCGTTGGTATCAGCATAGTTTCGTACCATAGGAGGCATTACCAGCCGATTTTTGACTGATAGTTTTCCAATTATGCCGGCTGAAAAAAGTTTGGGATATGCCATACAAATTAAAGTTTACAAACTCTCTTTGATAATATACTCCAACATGGCGCTAAATTCAATCCCCGCCTTTCCGGCAGCCTTTGGGAATAAACTAGTGGAAGTCATGCCAGGAACGGAAAATTTGTTAATTGCTAATTGTTTTTTGTTAATTAGTTTACTACAAATATCCCATCGGATCTACCGGTATTCCGTTTAGACGCACCTCGAAATGTAAATGCGGACCGGTAACAAACGGTCCGGCGCCCACAGTACCCGGTCTGCCTCCGGAATAACCAATTATATCCCCTTTATTCACAAACTGATCGCCGGCCACATCGATTCGGCTCAAATGTCCGTACAGAGTTGATAAATTACCGGTATGCACAATTAAAACATAAGCGTAACAGCTTGCCAAGCTACAAACCTTTGCCCGCGCCACATAACCGGCGGCTGCAGCCCGTACAGGCGTACCTTGTGAAGCGCGGATGTCTATAGCGCTATGCTCAAAAACATTTCTAAAAGGATAATCCGGATCGTGAAAGGTGGCAGTGATGGTTCTGTTTGGTAGCGGCCAGAAAAACGGCCCCACACTGTCTCCCAGTTTATTTTGTTGAGCCAGTTTTTTCCTTACCTGGTCTTCATAGGCGCGCTGTTCGTTTATTACAGCCTGGTATTGCTGTTTTAAACTAGACAAAAGTGTTTTATATTTTAATTCGGATGATTTGGTCTGTACCAACAGATTCTCCTTTGCTTTAGACTGATCCGTTAGTTTTAGCCGCTTACCTTCCAATTCCGCTTTTAAATTTTCGTATGTTTTCTTTTTAGCCTCTACTTGTTTTTGCTTGGCTTGCAAATCCTCTTTTACCAGGCGCAAAACCTTAATTGATTTACCTAAATCCGTATAAACATTGGTTGTATATTGTAATTGATCATAAAATTCGGCAAAGTTATTGTTGGTTAGAAGCACCTCCAGATAATTTTTTCGCTTGTCAGCGTTTATGCTTTGGATTATTTTTGTAATAATTGCTTTTTGTTTTTCCATCGCCGCTTCCTTGCCGGAAATTGTAAGTTGCAGTGCCTCTATCTCCAGTTGAGCCTGTTTAATTTTTTCCTGGGTCAGTTCTATGTCTGTTTCCGCTTTGTTAATATGATTATCCAAAATACTAAGTTGGTTTTTAAGAGAAACAGCCTCGGTTTGCTTTTGAGCAATATTTCTGTTGTATTTTGCGATGGTGTCTTCCAGTTCTTTTATCTTGTCCTTTTTTTCCGCAATTTGTTTATTCAATTGTTCAATTTCGGAAGACACGGACGCGGTTTGAGCGTACGCAAAAACCGGGCTGGACAGCAACCCCGCTATAACCAAAAAAAGTACCAGGATTTTTTTCATAGATATAGTATATCACCAAAGAAGCTTTGCCCCAAATTTTAGGACAACTTTTTAATTGCCAAATGAAGTCTGTTTAAAGATTCGTCTTTTCCCAACACCTCCGCAATTTCAAATGGCCCGGGAGATTTATCCTGTCCGGATAAAGATGCGCGCATTGGCCAAAGGACAGAACCGGTTGAATACGCCATCTGCGCAATCCACTCCCCTATCTTTTGTTCCAGTTTTTCCTTATTCCAGTCTTGAACACTTATTGTATTCATAAATTCCGCAAGGGTTGGCAAAATTTTCTTCACCTCTTCCGCAGAACTTTTTTTCCAAACCAGCAAATCGGCCGCGTAATCAGGCAAGTCAAAAATAAATTTAATAGCATTTGGCAATTCAGACAATACTGTAATTCGTTCTTTCTCCAATGCGACGGCCTTCGTCAACAATTCAATTTGCTCTTTGTTAATTGTTAATTGTTCATTAACCCACGGCATGCTAATTTCTACAAGCTGAGCATTGGATAATAACTTTATATACTGTTTATTAAACCAATCCAACTTATCGCCATTAAAGACCGCTCCGGTTTTGACTGCCTTGGATAAATCAAAATCTTGAACAAGCTCGTCCAGACTGTACATTTCTTTTTCCGTTCCCGGGTTCCAGCCCAAAAAAGCCACAAAATTTATTAAGGCTTCAGGTAAATAACCTTTCTTAATATAATCATCCACAGCCACATCGCCTTGGCGTTTGCTTAATTTAGATTTATCAGAATTAAGCAATAAAGACAGGTGCGCCATTTGTGGAACTTCCCAACCAAAATATTTATATATCTGTAAATGCTTAGGCAAACTACTAATCCATTCATCACCTCTAATTACGTGAGTGATTTCCATCAGATGATCGTCCACCACTACTGCAAAATGATATGTCGGGTAGCCATCAGATTTAATCAGCACCTGATCATCAATCAATTCATTTTTAAATCTTATTTCACCATGAATTAAATCCGTAAATACAGTTTCGCCGGTCTTCGGCATTTTCAACCGCACCACGCATTTTTCTCCGCCTTCCGCCCGCTTTTTTGCTTCGGTTGGGCCAAGAGATAAACATTGACCATCGTAACCGGTAGGTAATTTTTTAGCCGTCTGCTCCTCCCGCAATTGCGTTAATCTTTCCGTTGTACAAAAACAATAATAAGCATGCCCGGCCTCTAAAAGCTTATTAACATGTTTCCTATATATAGGAAGGCGCTCCGATTGTGTATAAGGCCCATTTTCACCAACTTCACCAATCTTGCCTTCTTCACCCATCACCACCCCTTCATCCGGTGATAACCCCGCCCAATTTAAGGATTTCAAAATATTGGCCACAGCATCGGCTACATAACGCTCGCGGTCCGTGTCTTCTATGCGCAAAATAAATTTCCCGCCATGTTTTTTGGCAAATAAATATGAATACAAAGCGGTGCGGAGTCCGCCGACATGCAGATAACCAGTGGGGCTGGGAGCGAAACGAGTTTTGATCATAATTGAAATGAGTGAGTGAAATATTTAGCTTGCTAAAATATTTTCGAGCGAATAAGTTTATTTGGGCATTACTTAGCCCTATAATTAAATCTATACTTTTGATTTTAATAGTTCAAGTATTTTTAAAGAACCTTCATACAATTTACTCTTCCATTGTCTGCCACCCTCCGGAATGGGCATAACCGCATTTGTATCTATTAGCCTTAGACCGTGTTCTGTAAATAATAAATTATTTAATTTAGCGCAATCATATGGGAAATATTTATTCTCGGCCCGAATGTCCGTTATTTTTTTTATAAATATAGGGAGCTCACGCTTAAGTCTATCTATTACTTCCGGTGAAAAAGCGCTTTTTATGTATACAATAAATTTATTTAGGCATTCTATTGCCACTAACTTGTCTTCCTTAACTCCCCAATGATAATACCTATATATAGGTTCCATAAATGCAGAATCCCTTGCCATGCTTGCCGTGCTGGCTTCACTAAGGCGGGGCTGAATCTCATATATAATTTTTTTATTAGTTTTCTCATCTCTGCCAATAACAAACTGTGTCGGCACAATCAGTTCCGGTAAGGAATCGGCAAAGTAATTCTTCATAATTAAATTTCGATGTTTCAATTCTTTTGCGATTCCCCCAACAGAAATTTCTTTTTTCAATTCTTTCGACCCCTCCAAAAATAATTCCCTGGCCAAATTCATAGGTTGATCTGAAGAGCGGTATTGTTTTATAACATAACCCTGCGGAACTTTTTCTCTTATACTCTCGGGCAGATTTTCCAAATTACCAACTTCTACAAAACTCCCGCCACCATACTTATCACTCTCTAAAGGACCGACTTTAATTTCGGGATTAAGAAAATTTGGCCTAAACTTTTCTGTCATATACAAAATTATAGCATTCTTTCTCTAAGCGCTAAATAAGTAAATTTTGCCGTTGCGTTAAATATCCGCACAAATCGTCGAGGCTCCTGAATCAATCGATACACCCATTCTAACCCAATTTGGCGTAAAAATAAAGGGGCGCGTTTTACTTTTCCGGAAATAAAATCAAATGACCCGCCCACGCCCATGGCTATTTTTACACACGGCATTTTTGATAGGTTTTCGTGAATCCATTTTTCTTGCTTGCCCATGCCAAAGGCGACGAAGAGGATGTCGGGGTTTGATTGGTTAATTTGTTGAATGGTTGAATTGATGCCGGCGACGAAAACCCCCTCTTCTGTTCTCCCCCTTATAGGGGGAGAGACCGCAGCGAACAGCAACGTGTCGCTCCCTCCCCTATAAGGGGAGGGACAGTGGGTGGGGTTTTGTTCGTCAATCGCTGGACCCCTATCGAAACCAGAGATCTTTAAACTAGGAAACTTTTTCTGCAATTCCTCTGCCGTTCTCTTCACTGTTTCGTCACTCCCCGAACCTAACAAATAAACACTCATCCCTAACTCACCGGCTACCCTACAAATCTCTAACATAAAATCTACCCCTGGGACTCTTTTAATTCCAGTAAAAATCTGTAAACCCATCCCATCGCACAAATTCAAATCGCTGGAATTTAAAACCTTTTTAAAATATTCGTCTTTTTGCGCCTTCACTACAAATTCCGGATTGGGAGTAAAAATTGTATGTTGGCCACCATGCAAAAAATCCACGACTTTTTGTAGTGCGGTTTCTTTGGTATCTCCGTCAATTTTTATACCCAAAAATTGCATAATATGGTAAAATTGTACCATGCCTTGACACTTTTTAACAAGATGGTATAGTATTATCACTCAACTCGTATGAGTGATAATAACTAAGCCTGATAATATCTATGATTCCTCAAAATTTTACCAACAAATCCCAAGAAATCATCCAAAACGCGGCCAGAATAGCCTACGAAAACGGCCAGGGGCAAATAGAGCCTCCTCACCTGTTTTTTGCTTTGTTGGAAGACACCGACGGGGTGGTTGTTTCGGTTTTGCACAAATTTAACGCCAATATTATCGCCTTAAAAGCGGGCGCTCAATCATTAATAGACAAACTACCCAAACAACCCGGCTCTATGCCTGCCGGCGGCGTGGGTCAAATTTTGCTAAGTCAGTCCATGCTTTATCTTTTTCAAACCGCGGTTAGCGAAGCCAAAAAAATGGGCGATGAATATATAAGCGTAGAACATTTATTTCTGGCATTTCTAGTAGGACATAATCCGATTAGTGATTTACTGGCCATAAGCGGAGTAAACTACGACCAAGCATTAAAAATTCTGGCCGGAATCCGCGGTACGCAAAAAGTAGACAGCCCGGAACCGGAAAGCAAATATAATGTTCTGGAAAAATACGGAAAAAATTTAACCGACTTGGCTTTTAAGGAAAAACTGGATCCAGTTATCGGGCGCGATGATGAAATCCGGCGCGTTATGCAAATTCTAACCAGACGCACCAAAAATAATCCGGTTTTAATCGGCGAACCCGGCACGGGAAAAACCGCCATCGCCGAAGGTTTGGCGCAAAGAATTGTCAACGGCGATGTTCCGGAATCATTAAAAAATAAACAGGTAATAGCTCTGGACATTGGCGCCCTTTTGGCCGGCACAAAATTCCGCGGAGAATTTGAAGACCGTTTGAAAGCGGTACTAAAAGAAATTGACGAATCAGCCGGAAAAATAATTTTATTCATGGATGAATTGCACACCATTGTTGGCGCGGGCTCTTCCGAAGGTTCCGTAGACGCATCCAACATGCTTAAACCGGCACTCGCCCGCGGAACTTTGCATGCCATTGGCGCCACCACTTTAAAAGAATATCAAAAATATATAGAAAAAGATGCCGCCCTGGAACGCCGTTTTCAACCGGTTATGGTAAATGAACCGTCCCGCGATGACGCTATCGCCATCCTGCGCGGTATCAAAGAAAAATACGAAGTGCATCACGGCGTCCGCATTACCGACTCGGCCATTTTGGCGGCGGTTGATTTATCTATGCGCTACATTTCCGACCGCTTCCTGCCGGACAAGGCTATAGATTTAATTGATGAAGCCACGTCCGCGTTGCGCATGCAAATAGACTCCATGCCGGATGAATTGGATAAAATGAAACGGGCCATGATTAAACTGGAAATAGAAAAACGGGCGTTAAAAAAGGAAAAAGAAAAGGAAGCCCAGGAACGTTTGGCCAAACTGGAAAAAGATTTGGCGGAATTAAAAGATAAAAGTTCCGAATTGGAGGCGCGCTGGAGAAATGAAAAAGAAATCATCACCGGTATTCACAAACATAAAAAAGAAATAGAACACATCCGCCAGAACGCGGAAATAGAAGAAAGAAAAGGCGACTTGCAAAAAGTGGCCGAGATTAGATATGGAAAAATTCCCACTTTAGAAGCGCAAATTCGCCAGGAAGAAAAAAAATTGGCCGAACTGCAAAAAACCAACGGCATTCTAAAAGAAGAGGTCACCGAACAAGACATTGCCCGCGTGGTGGCTCGCTGGACCGGCATTCCGGTTTCCAAAATGCTAAAAGGCGAGGCCGACAAATTGGTACATATGGAGGACGAACTGGCCCAACGCGTGGTGGGTCAGGAAGAAGCCGTCAAAGCCGTGGCTAACGCCATCCGTCGTTCACGCGCCGGCATTTCCGAACCCAACCGCCCGATTGGTTCCTTTATCTTTTTGGGCCCGACTGGTGTAGGCAAAACCGAACTGGCCAAAGGGCTGGCGGAATTTATGTTTAACACCGAAGATTCATTGGTGCGCGTAGATATGAGCGAATATATGGAAAAACACGCGGTTTCCAAAATCATCGGCTCCCCTCCCGGTTATGTGGGCTTTGAAGAAGGCGGCCAGCTTACCGAAATTGTGCGTCGCAAACCATATTCCGTAATTTTATTTGATGAAATAGAAAAAGCGCATCCGGATGTGTTTAATATTTTGTTGCAGATTCTGGATGACGGCCATGTAACGGATGCCAAAGGACGGAAAGTAAATTTCAAAAATACCGTCGTCATTATGACCAGCAACATTGGCAGTAATTTGATTTTAGATTGGAATAAAAAAGGCGAATTTGGTTTTGCGGGTTCTGAAGCCAAAAGAGGCGAAAAAAGCATGCGCGACAAAATTATGGAAGGCCTACGTGAACACTTTAAACCGGAATTTTTAAACCGCGTAGACGAAATAATTATTTTCCATTCTTTAACCGAAAAAGATATCGCCAGAATTGTGGAACTGCAATTAGAAAAAGTACAGGCCCGTCTTAATGAACAAAAAATAAATCTGACAATAGACGCCAGCGCCAAAAAATACTTGGCTAAAAAAGGCTTTGATGAAAATTACGGCGCCCGCCCACTTAAACGCTTAATTCAAAGCGAACTGCTGGACGAACTGGCCATGCAAATTATAGAAAAGAAGTTTAAAGACGGAGATAAAATACAAGTCAGCGCCAGTAAAAATAAAATTGTGCTAGAAAAATACTAGGGTATTTTTCATACACGCTCGGAAATTAAAATTAATTTTAATTTCTCTCGCTTTGTGTAAAAAATAAAAGGCTCCGCATGTTTTCACACGCCAGAGCCCGATGACTTAGAAAATCGACGACACGAATGTCGCTTGTCCTACGAATCGATTTTCATTTCTTCCCCGCCAACATAAGTTTTCACTCCCTTTATTTTATCAATCAGCTCATCCAGCGTTGGTCTTGGCGCGCCTTGCTGCCCCGCAAATCTTTCCTCCACATGCGGATCATCTTTCGGCCAAGCATACATGACAATCGCTTCACCACCAGCCACAAAACAAGGACCGTCCGTCACCCAATCTTTGGGGAGGTGCTTCTCAAAGAGCCAGCTGATGCGCCTCACTTCTTCTTCCCAGCCTTTGTTTGGCCATTTTGTCGTTACCCCAAAACCACTCCAAGATTCCCACACACAAAAGCCGCGCAGATGCCAGAAAGTGAGCCAAAAAATCGACTTGTTCTCCTTCATTTTCCTATCTCCTTTACCGCTACCATAGCGAGATTCTTACCCTTTGTCAAACTCAAAACTTTATGATACTATTGATGGGTAAATATGTACAAAAAGATGCAAAAAATCCTCACCTTTACCACGCTGGTTGGCTTGTTTTTGTATTTGCCGATAAGAGCTTTGGCGCAAGCTGAATTTAACCCCCAATTTATAATTTCGGATGAAGAAATGCAGAGCACGGCCAACTGGACAGCATCCGATGTACATAAATTTCTACAGGACAGGGGCAGTTACCTGACAACACTAATTGCAGAAGATGCGGACGGTATTCTAAAATCAGCGGCAGAAATTATTTATAATACGGCGGCAAAATATCAAATAAATCCAAAATTTTTACTCGTCACTTTACAAAAAGAACAAAGCCTGGTTACGGACGACACCCCAACTCAAAAACAACTGGATTGGGCCACGGGCTACGGCGTCTGCGACAGCTGTGATTTAAACGGCGATGCCCTCTTAAAATATAAAGGTTTTGGTAAACAGGTAGACAATGCGGGCGGGCTCATCCGCTGGTATTACAACAATACCGACAAATCATTCGTCAAGAAAAAAGATCAGAATACTACTATAGACAGTCAGATTATCATGCCCCAAAGCTGGGCCACGGCTTTTTTGTATACTTATACGCCACACATCCACGGCAACAAAAATTTTTGGCGTATTTGGAACACCTGGTTCAGCCAAATTTATCCCAACGGCACCTTGCTTCGCTCCGCTTCCAGCAGTGAAGTTTGGTTAATTCAAAACAACGTCAAACGTAAATTTAAAAACCAAGCCACTTTGCTAAGCCGCGCCGATCCAAAAATGATCGTGGCGGTGGTTGATTCCGAATTAAGCAACTACCAAACCGGGTCGGAAATATCTTTTCCAAATTATTCCGTGTTAAAAACGGCCAATACTTTTTATCTTTTAGATTATGACACTCTGCGTCCATTTGCTTCCGCCGAAGTGGTGCGGCAGATTGGTTATAACCCCGATGAGTTTATAGAAATCAACGACGTGGATATTGCCGGCTACCCCATCGGCTCCATAATTAACGCTTCCACCACCGCGCCTCAAGGAAAAATTTATCAGATTACCGATTTAAACAATTCTTATTATTTATTTAAGGATAATGTTTTATATCCAATCACCGATAAAGGAATTATTGCCATCAATTACAAAGATCTGCCGGTAGAAAAACACAAAGTTAAAGACATAAAAAATTTATCGGTAGCGGATTTACCGATTAACTTCAAGGACGGGACCTTGCTCCGGATTGCCGACAGCAGTAATGTTTATGTTATAGAAAACGGCAAGAAACGCCTGATTGCGGATGTGGATACTTTTGCCGCGCTGGGTTACAATCGAACCAACGTAATCGCCGTCAGCGCTTTTACAGCCACCAATATTTTAAATGGCGAACCTATTTTTATTAACGGCAGTCTTATTTCCTCCCGCAACAAATATTTGGGAGACAGTGAAATAAAAGTGGATGATATCTTTGGCCGCGCCCAAGGCGGGCAGGCAAGTAAAATTCCCGCATACCTGGTGGCCGAATATCCCAGTGGCCGTATTATTTCCGGAAAAAATATAGACCAGTCACGTTCTATCGCATCACTTGTCAAATTACTGGTGGCCTACGAAGCTTTAAACCAAGATTTTAATTTGGCAAAATCATCCGTTTATTCCAAAACAAAAGACGGCGCCGCCGGAAATAATTTATCGTTGCGAAATGGAGCGAAAATAAAAAATGTAGATTTATTCAACGCCATGCTTATCGGCTCTACTAATAACACCGCCCGCCTTATCGCCCATTCCACCAGCCTCACCGAAAAAACTTTTATAGACAGCATGAATAAAAGGCTTGATAACTGGGGCGCGGATGATACCAAAATTACCGATGTCACCGGTTTGGACGCCAAAAATAAATCTACTCCACGCAATTTGTTAAAAATATTTACGCGTATTCTGGAGAATCCAAATTTAAAATCAACATTGGCCAAAACTAAATACACTTTCAAGGAACTGGCCGGCAAGGTTTCGGCTTTAAGCCACAATATCGTAAGCCCTAGCAAATTAACCGCGCTAGCTAACGCAAAGTATAAAATTGTAGCCGGCAAAACCGGTTCCACCGACGAGGCCGGAGTAGTTACCGTTATGCTTATAGAAGTAATTAAAACAAAAAAACAATACACGGTAATCACCATGGGAAGCAAAGACCAAAAAAATCAGGAGGCCAACAACCTCGCCAAATGGATTTCCACCGGCGATGTCAAGATATCAAATAGTAATTAGAATTTAGGATTTAGAATTTAGTATTTATTAATTTATATGTCCCTAGTTTTCGCCGCCATTACCCCGCATCCTCCCCTACTCATTCCCAGCATCGGCAAGGAATCTCTAAAAAAATTGGAGAAAACAAAAATCGCCATGGAGCAGATGGAGAAGGATTTATATTTAACTCATCCGGAAATTATCGTGGTCATTTCTCCCCACGGCAGTTATTTTAACGATGCTTTTACTCTTAACGTCTGCACCCACTATCAAACCGACATGCGCGAATTTGGCGATTTGGCGACGAAAATAAAATTTCACGGGGAAACTCATTTGTCCACGCTAATTCGCGAGGGCACTAAAAAAAACCATATCCCCGCTACCATGGTCAGCGAACAAAATTTGGACCATGGTTCATCGGTGCCATTATCCTATCTCACGAAACATTTAAAAAATGTAAAAATAATTCAGATTGGTTTTTGCGATCTGGATTGGAAAACCCACGTTGCTTTTGGCGCCATGATTGCGGATAAAATTGCGGAAACAAATAAACGGGTGGCGGTCATTGCATCCGGAGATTTATCTCACGCTTTAATTTCCGACGCTCCTGCCGGCTATAATCCCGCCGGTCCGGAATTTGACCGAAAAATCCAGGATCTGCTGTCCGCTAACAACCTGTCCGGCATGTTACAGCTGGACAAGCAGTTTGTTACAGACGCGTCCGAATGCGGATTCCGGTCATTTTTAATTTTAATGGGCATTTTGCAAGGCGTTCATCATACCTATAAATCATACTCATACGAAGGGCCGTTTGGCGTTGGTTATCTTACCGCCAACTTCGCCTTGTCCATATAACCTAACTGTCATCCCGAATGAGCCGTAGCGACGAGGGATCTAAACCGATAAAAGAAAATTTTTTTTAATTTGAATAGATCCCTCGTCGGCTAAGGCCTCGCTCGGGATGACAGGTTGTGACTTGAATATGATAATACAAATAATTCCGGCCAAAAGAATGCCTCTGTCATTGCCTTTTTTAGATTATTCCGTTCCGGTTGATTTGGAAAATAAAATAAAAATCGGGCAACTGGTAAAAATTCCTTTTCGCAACAAGGAAGAGTTCGGCGTTGTTTTAGAAATCAAATCATCCGACAAGGCAAATATAAAGACCAAGCCGATTATCGGAGTCGTTTTTTTAGAACCCATTTTATCCAAGGAACAACTGGGTTTTTTGATGGATATTTCCGAATTTTATCATGTTTCATTGGGATTTTTACTGAAGGGAAATTTATTGCCATTGCAAAAAACAAAATTGAAAAAAGTTGCCTCCTCAAGTAAAGTTGCCACCACGAACTTACGCAAACCAACCAAGCCCGAAGTTTTTATTCATAAAAACGAGGAAGAAAAGGCGGAAATTATTATTAAAAAAATATCCGCGGGACAGAATTTGATTCTGGTTCCGGAATTAACCGCGATTAAAAAAATTACCGACATTCTACCGCAAAATATTTTAAATCGCGCCATAACCATCACCAGCGAATTATCCGTCAAGGAACTTTTCGTCAAATGGCTGCAAATCTGGTCCGGGGAAAAAGATATTGTTATCGGCACCAGAACGGCTCTATTTTTTCCATGGTTCAACTTAACCAATATTATTTTAACGGACGAAGGAAATTCAAATTACAAAAGCTGGGATATGGCGCCCCGCCTGCACACGCGCGACGCGGCCTTATTTTTATCCAAGCACCACGGCGCTAAACTAACCCTGCTTTCTCATACCCTTTCCGTGGAAAGTTACTATTTTGCCAAAAATAAAGTCTATAACACTACTCACGACCTGAAAATTGAACCCTTAAACAAAACTACGGAAATTGTGGATATAAAATCGGAACGGCGCGGCGGCAATTACAGCCTGGTGAGCGTGGATGTTTTAAATGAATTCAAGAAAAATAAAACCGGCGATGTTGTATTCTTTCTTAACCGGCGAGGAACTGCCGGCTATGTCGGCTGTAGAGACTGTGGCAATGTTTTAAAATGCCCACATTGCAAACTCTCCTTAACTTATCATCAGAATAAAAATATTTTATCATGCCACTACTGCCAATTTTCCGAACCGATGCCGGTTGTTTGTAAAAAATGCGACGGCGTTAATGTGGCAACTCTTGGCGCCGGCACTCAATTAGCCGAGGAATTGGTAAAAAAAATTACGGAAAAAACCAATGACACGCGTCCGGTTATCAGATTAGACAGCGACGAAAACGAATTGGAAAAACTTAAGGCGGACGAAGATCAGATCGTAATTTGCACGCAACTGGCCTGGCCGCATCTGGCATGGAACAAAATAAAATTATTTGTTTTTCTGGACGCTGACGCGCCGCTTTTTATTCCCGAATATAAAGTAATTGAAAATCTTTGGCAACAAATCCGCGACGTCCAATATAAACTAACTGAAGGGTCTGCCTTCCTTATTCAGACTGGCTATCCGGAACATCTGGTTTTTAAATCATTATACGATCCGGATTTGTTTTATTCCGAACAATTGGCCGAACGCCGTGTTTTAGGCTACCCGCCATACAAATATATGCTTAAACTGTTTGCAGGCGACCCAAAATCAGCTATAATTGAGGGCGAAGCGGAGAAAATTACGGCTAAACTCACCAGCTTGACTAAAGGGCTTTCCGGGGTTAAGATACTTGGTCCGCTGGAATCGTCGCCTTATTACCACGGCGGACAATATTGGCAAGTAATCTTAGCCAAAATAGGCTACGAAAACTACAAGCAAACTACCAAACTACTTCTGTCCAATATACCAGAAAACTGGAAAGTAGACCCAAATCCGGGTTCATTAATATACTTTTATTAGCATGCTACTACCCATCACAATGGAACCTGACCCTCTTTTACATAAGGTTTCCAAAAATTTAACCGCCGAACAAATAAACTCCAAAGAAACAAAGGAGTTTGTTGTCAATCTGATAGAAACTATGTATGCCAAAGACGGCGTGGGCATTGCTTCGGTTCAGGTTGGCAACCCGATTCAGCTGTGTGTCATTGCGGCCGCATTTACTCCGGAAAAATTAAACGATTTGGTTCTGATCAATCCTACATTTACAAAAGTTTCCGTTCTTCGTTCCTGGGATGAAGAAGGGTGTCTTTCCGTTCCTAATATTTACGGTTCGGTAAGACGGTTTAAAAAAATAAAAGTATCGGCCTTGGATAGCGACGGTAAAAAAATTGAGTTTGTGGCCACAGATTTTTTTGCCAGAATTATTCAACATGAAATCGACCACTTGAACGGAATTTTGTTTATTGAGAAAGCAAAAAAATTACATACGTTTGATAAAGAAAAGTTGTAAACTAGGGCGCGGGGTTTAGTTGTCATCCTGAACTTGTTTCAGGATCTATCACGACTAACCAAGATGCTGAAACAAGTTCAGCATGACAAAAAAATATGCAAAAAACAAAAATTATTTTCTTCGGCACACAAGATTTTGCCGCCACTATTTTACAGGGATTGCTGGACAGCGATATTGTTTCGGTTGAAATGGTATTTACCCAGCCGGATAGAAAAACCGGACGTAAACAAATTATAGAAGAATCCCCGGTTAAAAAACTGGCAAAAAAATATAATATTTCCGTTGAGCAACCCGAGTCGCTAAAAAATTTACAATTTCTCCCGACTGCTAATCGGGATTCTCGATTCACAAACGGTACAATTTCCAATATTCCACTCGGCATCGTTGCCCAGTACGGTCTTATTATCCCAAAAACCATCATCGATTCATTTTCCAAGGGAATGATTAATGTTCACGGCTCGCTTTTGCCAAAATATCGTGGCGCCTCCCCTATCCAGGCCGCGCTGGCAAACGGAGCCAAAGAGACCGGTATCACTATTATTTCCATGGACGAAAAAATGGATCATGGGCCGATTTTATCGCAGGCTACAACAGTAATTGACAAGAATGACACCTACACCACCCTAGCCTCAAAACTGGCCGCGGAAGGCCTTATTTTGCTGTTAAACACCCTTCCGGAATGGTTAAATGGCACCCTAAAAGCCGAGTCGCAAGACGAGAGCCAGGCCACTTTCACCAAGCTTCTGACCAAAGAAGATGGGCTGGTTGATTTTAGCAAGGCTAACGAAGAAATATATAATCAATGGCGTGGTCTTACCCCTTGGCCGGGAATCTGGACAATGTGGAACGGTAAACGGCTTAAACTTTTAAAAATAAAAAAATCAGATAAATCATTAACCGCCAGACAAGTAAGCGTGGAAGAACAGAGGATGTTTATCGGTTGTGGAGAAAAATCGATAGAAGTGCTGGAACTGCAAATGGAAGGAAAAAATCCCATGGACGCAAAAATTTTCTTAAGCGGTTACTCAAGTATTAACGGCGCGAAACTAAATTAGTTTCGCGTTTTTAAATAGGTAAGAGAGAAATCCAAAACGGCAATGAGACCACCGAAAGAATAGTGCTAAGCACGATTGAACGGGAGATAAAATCTTTATTTAAATTATATCTGTCTGCCAGCGCAAACGGCGTAATGGCGAGTGGCATGGCCGCTTCTATAATTGAAGCGGAAAATTGAGCGGGTAGAAATCCAAAAAGTTGAGCTCCTAAATAAAACATTGACGGCAATCCAACCAAAGTAACCAGCGAAAACAAAAACACCGGAACCCATTCGGATAATTTTCCAATTTTCGATTTGCCGATAAAAAGTCCGATAACCACCAAAACCGTTGGGGTTACGGAGGCGCTAATCATATCTAAAGATTTTAATATAACATCCGGCAAAGTAATCCCGACGGCGCTTACCGCAATGCCGAAAAAAACCGCCAGCAGTAATGGGCTTTTCACAAGTCCCTTTAAAAAATCCTTAATGATATTTTTTTTCTTTTTATCAAAACAATACTCCAGATACCCGGTACCAACCGTAAACTGCCAAAGCAGATAAACCGCCACTATTAAACTGGCTACCGGAATTATTTTAACGCCCGCGATTTGGGTTAACACGGGAATTCCCAGATAAGCAATATTACTGAACCCAAAACAAATAAACAAAGTCATAGCCATTTGTTTATTTAAGCGTAAAATTTTGGCAATTATAATTGCCAGCGCAAAACTGACAAGAAGAAATAATGAATTGGAAAGTATCAGTAATATTTCCCCCTGCTTAAAGGAAAAACTGGTTTTGGCTAAGGCTGAAAAAATTAATGCGGGCAAACCTATTTTTAAAGCAAACTCATTAAGAACTCTCGACCAGTCATCGCCTATATTCTTGAATTTCTGCAATAAAGCAGTGGCAAAAATGATTAAAAATAACGGGGCAATGACGGATAATATCTGAAGCATATAGCTTGGATTATTAAGCAAGTGATGTTATAATTTTAACATATCTGATACTAATAAGCTAACTGGCTACAAGCTAACATGAACGCTTCTACCCTTACAAAAAGACCAATCCCCTTATTCCTTGCCCTATACTTTGGCTTGCGAATTTTTTCCTATTTCTTCAGCCCAGGAACCCCATTATACTTGGGCAACCCTATAAATTGGATTGTTTCCGTTGGAATCCTACTACTTACTACCTACTACTTACTACTTCGCAATGACGAGCGTGGCTGGCTGATTATTGCCGGAGAGTTAATTTTGGGTGGGGCGGGCGGCTTTTTGGAGATAAGAGGTGTTTCTTTGCGAACTTTGTTGCTAATATCCGCAATGGCAATTTTTGTATATCATGTTTTAAAAAATAAACAATTTGACGTAATTGGGAGCAAAAGAACTCTATTGCTTATATTCAAAGCCTTGTTCGTGATAATTGGCCTGTCCGCCATGCGCGGTTACTATTTTGGTCACAATCTTAAACTGGTCTTGGCCGATACCATTCCATATCTTTTCCTCTTATACTACTTCCCGCTCAAACAACTTCTTCAATCCGAAACATTTCGTCGCACATCGTTTAACATGTTAATTGCGGCAATAATCGGCAATTTTATTTTTATATATCTGACCCTGGCCGGATTTTCTTCCGGAGTTTTTGCTCTGCAGGATTCCTACTACCATTGGTTCAGAGATGTAGCCGGCGGCAAGATTACCGACTACGGCACCGGATTTTTTAGAATACTGACAAATGAACAATTATTGATTGTGCCGTTGTTGATATTTTTCATCGGAAATATTATTCGCCAACCCACCCCTACCCCGCCCAAGCGGGGAATTACAAGTTTTGGCCTCGCAATGACAGGCGCGCTATTGGCGCTACTAACAATAAATATAACCCGCATTTACCTGGTCGCGCTGGCCGTTGGTATTTTATTTTTATTCTCCGCAAAAAATTGGAAACGCTGGCTTACCTACTCTGCCGGAGCGTTCATTTTTTTTATTTTGGCTTTTTCCCTCACTCACCTAGCCGCCACCAAGGGAAAAAGTTTGGGCTGGGAATATTTAGGATTGCGCCTGCAAAGTATTGCCATGCCGCAAATTGAAGACAGCTCGCTTAGCCGGATGATGCTTCTGCCGAAAATTCTGGAAAAAATCAAACTTCATCCGATATTGGGCAATGGATTGGGTGATGCGGTTACAGTGTTTAGTCCAGTATTCGATGCAAACATAACAACCCCGCATTTTGACTGGGGCTATTTGGAAATAATAGACGAACTTGGTCTCGTCGGTCTCGCAACTTGGATATTAATTATTGGATATTTGATATTGAAAATTAAACAAAACAAGACCGCTCTCGCAGGTCTTGTTGGGTTGTTGGTTATAAACATCACTTCCCCGGCGCTATTTCATGTGTTGGGAGTGGTTTTTTTAATTTACTTACTAAGTAGCTATGGCGAAGTTGAACTCACCGAGTTCCACTAGTGTAAACCAAAAAACAGTTCACTTAAACAAAAACTTGAATAATTTTATTATCCATACTTCATCGTTTTTCTTCTCAGCTACAACTTTGCTATCAAGTTTTTTTACTACTGGTATGGTCTCAACTTTTGGTTTTATGCCTGTATTTGTTTTTGGAACGGCTGGTTGTTTATATTCTGGAGCCGGAGTGGTATATCCTCCTGTCTCTGAAAAATGGCTCTTAACAGGCGCTTTGGGCTGTGGCATGGCCTTTGCCCTGTGACAATGGTATTCGCCGGTGCTAAGACCCCATTTAGCGCAATTTGTACGGCAGGTGTGACAACCTGACGAATCGGTCCGGCCAGGATGGGCTAGAACTAGCGAGGGAAGCATTAAAGCTAAAACTGTTAACAGAAGTGTATATCTCATAGCTTAAAATCTCCAAAGAATAACCAACAAAGCGATGAGGCCGGAGGTTTGGAAAATTACATGTGGATGTTGCTTGCGAATTTCAATAAATATTTTTAACAGCAAGGCCAAAGCAAAGAAAATAATTGCGCCCAAGTAAATATTTTTTGATACTTCAAAAATATTGGTCACGGGAGATAAAACGCTTTTGGCCTGGATATATTTATCTATCGGAGTTGGCGCTTTTAGATTCATTACCGGACCAGCCACTGGCGTAATATTTTCTATTTTAGCGGCCAATACCGATGAGGTGGTGCTGGTAGAGTTAACTACTTCTACCTCTTCGGCAATCACTTCTCTTATTTCCGGTTTTGTCTCCGTCTTTATTTCAATAGGGTTGTTAACTATTTTTTCAACTTTTGGTTTTATAGCCACTTTTATCGGTTTTTTTATGGTTGCAACGATGGAAAGCGGTGAAGCAAAATGTTGCGCAATAAAAACAGTTGGTTGACCATTGAATACACCACCGGATAAACCAACGCCAAAATTTATAAAATCAGAGTCTATAAGGTTGGCATAATGGGTTGGGCTGTTTTTCCAAGCGTTTACTATATCTTGTGCGGTGCTATACCCTACCGCCAAATTTTCACCGGCTGTTTCGTATTCATAGCCGACTGATCTTAACCAAGTGGCCACGGTTTTATTATTTTCGGCATGGGCAAAATACTCTTTGCTAGACATGTCATCGGCTTTATATTGCGCCGAGGTGTTTAACTTGGCAACCACTGTTAAAGCGGGCAAGCCTTTGTCGGCGCGCGCTTCATTAGTTAAGACCACTATTTGTCTTTGTTCTTCAGCTAAAACATCAGGCAAAACAAACACTTCGGTGGGTAATAAAATAACAAAAACCACCACTACAACTTTGGTCAATAAAAAAACTAAACTATAAAATACCGCTCTTTTGGTGTGCAAAATATGCGGGTGATAGTTATTCTCCGCATGAGGGATAAAATATTTTTTTAGAGTCTTGCGCATACAGATATTATACACTTACCTTTTTAAAAAATCCACCCAAAATTAATCAAGGTGGATCTTTTATTTGCTAGTTATTTTACTAATTATTTGGAAGCCAAGTATTTTGCAACGGCAGTGCGGGTTATTGACCCGTAGAAACCGGTTACAGCTTGTTTGGATGGGAAGAAACCTGCTTGTTTGAGTAATGTTTGTAATTCACTTACTTCGGCGCCTCTGCCACCAAACTTGGTGATAGCAATCAAATCGTCTGCGCGTGTAATTTTTACACCCAATACCTGGCCGGTTTTAGAAGCGAGATACTTTCCAACAGCGGCTTTGGTTATTGAACCATAGAAACCAGTGGAAGATATATTTTTTGGAAAAAATCCAAGTCTTTTTAATTCATCTTGCAATAATTTTACATCATTGCTTCTAGTACCAAATTTGGTACTAGCAACCAATTCGTCCACAAGTTCAATTTTTACACCCAATACCTGACCGGCAGGAAGGGTAACAACTGGAGTGGTCGGAATTACGACAGGGACATTAGGAGTTACTAGAACACCCCCTTGAGAAGCAGTGTTTACTGGGACACCAGAACCACCACCGCCGCCACCGTAGCCGAAAGCACTTTTTATACCAAAAAACGCACCTTTACCAAGCTGACCTGTTCCGAAGAATGCCACCATCAAAACAATAGCAACAAATACTACTTTCTTGAGTTTTTTCGCTAATTTCTGCATATATTTTGTTAAATTAATGACTTACCAAGCATTATAGCACAATCTCAAAAATTGTCAAGTGCCTAAAGGAAATCTCTCTTAATTTGTCTGAACCTAAAAATTGATACTTTAAGTAATCATTCTTTGCTAAATTGTTATCCAGCATGATATATTTGACCCCTTTGGCCTTTAAGCCTTGTAAAATAGTCTCTGCGGAGCTGATTTGGTCCAACACAAGCGCTTCCACCTCTTTATTGTTCTTCTCTCCTGCCTGACTAAAGACACCGCCAATTTCCATGTTCTCTCCTTGGATCACCGGCTTGTCAAAAAATGCTTTGGCCGGATTAGCAGTAATCAAATAATTGTTAAAATCCAAAGAAAGATACTGATGCCAAGGCAAAAATACTACTTTAAATTCCGAATTATCTTTATTTAAAAATTCATTTGCCTGATACCAAGATGTCGGATACCAAACCGGCTGTAGCTGGCGCGCAAAACCACCCACCATGGTATAAGTATAAAATACCGGCACTAAAAATAAAGCCCATAATACTGGCTGGTAATATTTTGGTAATTTCTTTGCCACATACTCAGAAATAGCCCAAACGCCAAACCCTCCAAAATAGGCGTAAGAGAAAGCCAGAATACCGCTAAATTTCTGCGTATCCCTAAATCCTCGCCAGAACCCTACATTATCAAACAACCATGCATTAAAGCCCTTAAAAGGGCTCTCACCGAGCCCACAGGCCAATATGACAGCCGCCACACCAATAATAAGGAAAAACAACGCCTCATTTTTCCTATTTTTCAGAGCATGATAACCGCCGGTAATAACTACTATAGCAAGCAACCCAAGAATAACTGACCAAAAAATTATATTATCTTTTGGCCAAAGAAAATAACCGGCCCACGGCTCTCGCTCACCCCAAAAACCATACAGAGTTAAAACATTAAAAATTGTTTCTGTACTATTACTCCCCGCCGTTTTAAAAGCCAGCTGATTACCACTATCAAAAGTATTAAGCAAAGAGCTGTTTCTGTTTATAAAATATGGCGCCAACCAATAGGAACTGAAGATGAGAAACAAGCTACCAAATACTAAAGCATACTTACCAATTCTCAACCACTCCCCATTTGCTGTTTTGGTTTTTAATTGCTTAACCGCCAACCCGATTAATTTAAATATAAAACAGCCACTAACAATCAATACTGCCATTACCAAGAAGTGCAAAGAAAACATGCCGATTAATAATGTCCACAATAAAACCCCGCGCAGTTGTTTGAAAGAGTACTCTTTAAAAAACTCTATCAGATAATAAAAAAATGGCGGCAAAAAAGCATAAGCAAAAAGATGCATCCAGTGGCCGGCCAATAGCCTTTCATAAACGAATGGGTTTAAAGAAAATAACAATGCTGCCCAATAATTGGCATAGTGTTTTTTGGGGATCGGCAAGAATTTAACCGCCAAATAGAACAAGCAAAAAAACAAAGCTACCAACACTATTTTTTGTACAACCCAACCGGATAGAAATTGATTCAAAAAACTAAACAAATAATCGACGGGTAAAGCGTTGTAAAAAGATCCCACGGAAAATAGCACCCTGTGCTTTGGTGTAAATATCATGTCCAGAGTCAAAATATAACCCGGCAACAACATTTGCCACAAAACAATCAAACAATAAGCGCCGGAAAATAGTAAATTGTCTTTTGTGCTTTTTTGCATATTTATTTTTTATCCTCGCTTTCTTCTTCCGGAAATCTATCCGGATGTCTTTTGTATTCAACAATTTGTAAAACTACGGTCATTACTAAAAAGAAATAAGCGTAAACCGCCATTGTTTCAGCTAACGCTTCCTTTTTTAAAGACAATAAGAAAGGACATGTCGCCAAGGATATAAGAGCAAAAACACCAATAATCCTATTATCCCATTTATACACCAAGAACAAGAGAAATAACAACCATAATAAAGAACTGGATAAGCCCCAAACAAAATAAGCACCAATAGCAAGCGCCAAAGCGATTAAGCCCCGCCATTTTTTACTTCTTACATCATCAAGCACTATTTTAATCGCTTGTTTAATATACGAGAAAGACCAAGAAAATAATTTATTAAATTTATGTTTAATAAAAATAACAATCTCTTTAAAGCTGGGGATTTTAATTTTTATTTCTTTGGCCATATTTTATATTATACTCTCCTTTTTCTTTTTCCTTTTTAATCTTAGACTGTTGATGCCCGCATACCCCAAATATCCTAAACAGCCCACTAAGGTAGTACCGCTGATAAGTAGCCCTAAATAAAACCATCGCTGTGGGAAAAATTCTAGCACCATTTCAATATCGTATGTGCCGTCGGCATTTTTAGTACACATACTATTCTTTACGCAATACTCATCTACATCCACATACCAACCATTTAAAAAGTCATTTAACTTATAATGATACTCATCAGCAATTTTATCCGGTTTTACAAACGGCACCCACGATCCAAAGAATCCGTTAACTTTATCATTATTAAATTGCAATTGCCACTGCTCATGATAGCTCTCGCTCATCGCTAAATAGAACGGTGTTGTAGCACCTTTAATATGTACCAACTTTTTCGTTGGATTTATTAAATCAAAAGTAATTGATTTCGGTTCCTCAAGTTCAATACCCGGATCACTTACCAGATAATAAGCATCACTCAAATCAGGAACTTCAATTAACTTGAAATTGTCATATCTATTTATTATATTAGTCTTTTCATCTGTTGAATCAGCATAAACATACAAGGAAACAGAAGTCGCCCCCTCTGGAACTTTAATAAGTTTTGAAAAAGTATTCCAATTTTTGTCTTTAATAGCAAGATCCTCTGAAATAATAGTTTTTTCTTTATCGTTAAAACTAAAATAGTATAAAGCATGATCCGCATTTGGGCTCTGATAGTCAAAACTAAATAAATACGAACCGCCGGTAGTTACGTTCAAACCAATTGCGGTACAGGCGTTATGCCTTGTCGCTTCAAGTTGTAATGATTGCTCACCATCTGACTTTACTTCTTTATTCACATCCATACCCAAAATAGGATTTTTATCAAAATTATGACAATCACCCACTTTGTCCTGCCAAGGACCGCTCTCAAAAGATGGGTTAGGAATTATGTTTTGATAATTATAGTTTTTATCTTGATATGTAAAGACAAAATTCACAGCGTTAGATTTTGGTAAAATATTTTTCGAATACTCGCTTGTAATGTTGGTGGGTACTTCTACGGCGCTAATATATTTTAATTTACTAAAATTAAAATTATCATACCGATTTATAACTTTTTCTACATTATCTGATGCTTTGGCATATATATAAAGAGTGGCTGAGGTGGCGTCCTGGGGAACGACAATCAATCTTCGGTATGTATTCCAATTTGCATCCACAATATTTATAACATCCTTTACTTCAGTTTTTTCTTTATCATTAAAGACAAGATAAAAACTTGCCTGCTTAGCGTTTGGACTTTGAAAGTCAAAAGTTAATACGTACTTTCCAATATCTTGAATTGATATCTTTGTATTAACACAAGCGGTGTGTTTCGTAGCATAAAGCTCTAATGACTGTGCCCCACTACTCATATTCTGTTGGGTCAAATTCATGCCTATGACAGGATTGCTATCATAATTATTACAATCTCCGACTTTGTCTTGCCAAGAACCGCTCTCAAAAGAAGGATTATTGATCAGATTATTTGAACTTGCAAAAATACTGATTTGTGAATCAGCCAAAGAATTGCCTAAATTTATAGTATTACCTTTGGTAAAGGCGGTAAAGTTACTTCCTTGTTCTAAATAATACTCTGTGTTTAAATTTTTAGAAATATTTAAAATATTTTGTGAATCATTCTGACTTATAATTTGATTACCTATTTTTAACATCTCGCCATAATTTATGTTTATTTGTATTTTGCTATCGGTATCAACACCGTATACTCCAAAAACTTTCTTATTTGCATAGACAGTATTATCTTTATTGCTAACAAAAAAACTAGAAGTAGATACTAGTGTTTTACTATCCGAAAGAATACTACTAAACGATAAATCCTCAAACGGATTAGTTATTTTTATTAGAGGATTTGTATTTGTTTTTTTATCATTCACGCTAAAGTAAAAATCTGTATTAAGTTTTTTGTTTATAAAATTAAATTTTGAATCAAGGTTATTTGCAGAATCAAAATCATATAATTTAGAAAATGGAAAAATTAGTTCTTTATAATTTTTATTTTCATATATAACAAGATTTGTTGCACCTACATCCACCTTTTTTAACCAATTAACTTTATCAAGTTGATCAATATACCATTGCCGAATATTTGGGTTTTTATCTCCTCCGTAGTACTGAAAGAAATCGTCGTCGTTTGAAATATCTTGAATAGGAATAACAACATATTTTATTGAAGAGATACCAAATAATGTTTTAGAGAAAGACTGTTGAAAAACGTTGATTACTTGATTTTGCGCAGCCAAACCATTATTCGCTAAAAATAAATTGGCCCAAGTGGTATCTACTCCACTTACTTCGGGATGCAGGTTTGTGTTAATTCCCCATCGAGAATTTCTAGGCACCCAATATGTTCTAGAATAATCCGACTGTGACTCTACAAAATTTTTAAGCATTAGATAGTCGGATGAGATACGGCGAGGCGTGAACATTGCGCCTATCTCCCCAGTAACAATAGGTTTGGTATTCCAAAGAAAGAGCGTAACAATAGCAACTATAGAGCAGTTTCTAACAAATACTCTGAATTTGTTCTTATTACTGTTTTTTAATATCCAAGCGACCAGAGAACCCAGCAATGCTGAATACCCAAGCGCGATCAAAAAATAAAACTTACTTGCTTCCCGAAACGCATTAAAGCCAGGGAAATGAGCAAAGAGCCAAGGATAGACTTGTGAAAAAGGTTGATCTACTTGTTTAGTTAAGAAAATACCAACCAAAGAAATAATCGTAAAAAACGTTATATATTTATTTTTTCGATTTAAAAGAAAACCAATAAAAGCAAAGATGGGTATAAGCCAAGAATAAAAAGAAATGGGCTGCACAATAAACCATTTAACCGCCGAGCCGGTCCAAAAAGGATGAAGGAGTGTAAAACTAGATTGTAAACTCCAGAAATTGTTCCCAAATAAGGATCTGTTTAGAACAGCATTATCTAGTAAAGAGCCACTCTCAATTTGTGGAAGAAACCAATAAAAATTTAAAAGAATAAAACAAAAAAAGGCAGCGAATATTTTTCCTAATAGAGAAAAAACTTTCATCTCACTGGATCGACCCATGAAGACTAAAAAGTATAAGAGATATAAAACCATAACGAACAGGACTATATAAGACATTCGTATATCGTAAAAGGTTGAAACAAAGAGTAGTAAAGAAGATGCCAAAAGGTATCGAGAATTATTGTTTTTGGCATCTAGTCCAACCATAAAAACAAAAAGTGCGCTCACGCAAAAAGCTGAAGCGGCAGTAATCATTTCATGGCCCTGTGTCGATATGGCCAAAAAATAGGTATTGAAAGACAAGACCACCGAACCCATAAGTGCACCCCCGTTGCTTGATGTGATTTTCCTAACCAGGAAAAAGGAACTTAACGGCAATAAAAAGATAATCGGTATGAAAACTACAAAGAAATCTGCAATATTCGAATTAAAATTTAGGTAACCAAAAAAACTGTATAGTAAGTACACTGGCGCTTTCCAAAAGGTCAAATCTATGGAGCCAAAACCTGTACTAGCGAGCCGAACCGAGAGCACCGAAAGTTCCTTGAGTTTACTAGCATAAAGGAACCCCCAATCAGCATGTTGAAAAATAGAGAAGGTAAACCAAATATGATATGTCACTAGACCAAAAACAGTCAAAAAAACAGTGTAAATTATAGACTTATTTTTCATATTTTACTTCTAAGCCAGACCTTAAACCATGATGGCGTTAGATGAAAATAAATATAATACACAATTTTGATTGGAACTTTCTTAAGAATGAACTTCGGCTGGTCTTCTTTAAAACAAGTTTGATTTAAGTACAAAAAATACCGAGCTTTAAAGGGCCCCGTGCTTTCATATAGCCACGGTTTTGTAAACGGACTTGCGTAGTGTATTATTTTTGGATTTATCTTTGCGTAGGTCAATTCCTTCTTTGAGTAGGTGGTATGATTATCGCCAGAGTAGAAGCTAAGACTGGCTAAAAAGTTCCACTCAAGGGGCAGCTGTCTCCAGCTATTCCAAAGAACGGCATTAAGCGCGGACTGATCTAAGCTATGATTTAGACTATTAATACTTTCAAGTGAAGTCATTAGACGTTTGGGTATACAATTTTCTCTGAATGCCTTCATGT
Source organism: uncultured Gammaproteobacteria bacterium (assembly GCA_964641245.1). GTDB lineage: Bacteria > Patescibacteriota > Patescibacteriia > Magasanikbacterales > GWA2-37-8 > XYD2-FULL-39-9. Next base: position 175,569 of record CAZXML010000001.1, read on the forward strand.
CTATGAGCATTACCCCAGAATTGAAGTAACCGTTTGTGGCTGGGATTCCTAGTGAATCCTTATATTCAATTTCCATTAAAACATTAGGATCTCTGACAGCATACAAAAGCGCTCCTGCGAAAGGAAGAAAGAAAATTTCCGCAATATCACCCTCGACAACTATGTCGGAATCAAGATAAAGAATCCGATCAGTATTTGGAAGTAAAAATGGCAGATTAAGTCGGGCATAGGCCGCCCGCGATATATTCTTGGTTTCTTTGAGATGCAGAAACTGATTCAAGTCAATTCGAATAAAGCTAATCTTTGAGTGATCTTCGAACTGAGTGAGTGACTTAATGATTTTTGACTTACGGGACTCACTAATACCGCAATCGAGGATGTACACGTTGAACATAAAATCCTTAGAGGAATTCTGCAACAATGAAAAGAGCGTCACGCACAAATGTTGTGCAAATTTATCATCTGCCGAGCATGCAATATTTATTACTCTCTGATTATTAGATATGGATTTCATAGGTAATACGCAACTCCACCCGCAACAAACTCGCTGGTTTTCATAAATAACATCCCTATCCCAATCACAGGGTTCTTAAATAATTTATTTGGCTGAGAAAAAAATAATTTATACCTTTGAATTACTCCTGTTTGATTCTTTACCTTGTTCTCATTTTTATTTTTATCAATGTAAGATTTAAAGTACTTGGCATAATAATATTTCTTCTTAACAATTTTTAAAAGACTTATTTCCCCCTCATTGTGATAAATAAAATCATCAATTCTACTAATTTTTCCAACACTTTCAACTCTCTGTGACAAATCCCAATCTTCTCCGCTAACCATGCTTTCGTTATAACCACCGGTATCTTTATATATATTTTTATCAAAAAACCTAGCTGCTTCCATCCACTCCACACCTACATAAAAACTCCTCTCTAATTTTTTACATTGCGCCCAAAATCCTTTTCCAAAAGATTCTTCGGGGATAATAATACCTTTTATTTGTTGATCTACTTTTATTTTATTTACACAACTTTCAATAACTTTTTTTGAAAGTTCCATATCACTATCGATAATAACCACATACACTCCTTGAGAGCTATTTACTCCAAAATTTCGTTGGGCACTTCTCTCTGGACCTTGGTTAAAAACTTTATCCGTATATTTTTGCGCAATTTCCTTAGTATTATCAGTACTACTATTATCAACCACGATGATTTCTACATTCTTATAGCTCTGCTCTTTTATAGATTTCAAACAAGCCTCGAGTGTTTTTGAGGAATTTTTTGTTGGTATAATTACTGACACTAAAGGATTATTCATTTATTTTTAGCATAAACTGCTTATAACTATTTTCAAAATTTATTTCTTTACTCCATTCCCACCCATTTTTCTGTAATGTTTCATACAACTCTGAATCATTCAAAATTTGAATTACTTTTTTGGCCAAAATATTCGGCGTGTTAATCTCGCATACTAGTCCTGTTTGATTATTTTTAACCGCATCTCGTAAACCATCTACATCATACACCACCGACGGTGTTCCTTGGCTATTTGCTTCGGTAACTATCAATCCCCACCCCTCTTTAACAGATGTAACGGCAATCAAATGGGCTTTCTGCATTAATTCTACCTTTTTTTCTTTAGTCACTTTTCCAAGATATTCTATTGAATCTTTATATTTACTATTTTTTATTATATTCAAAACTTTTTTACCATATTCTCCCTCAACCGCGCCAGCAATAACAAGACGCAGATTAGGTAATTTTTCTTTAGCAATTTCAAAAGATTTAATTGTGTGGTGTGTCCTTTTCATTGCCCGGACCGTTCCCAAAGACAAAATGGTCGGCTGATCAAATTTTTTAATACTTAACAAGTCGGAAACCGGCTCAATTTCTATTCCTTCGCTGATTATTTGAATGTTCGCGGCTTTAAAACCAAACCGCATTAAATCCTTTTTTGTACTTTCAGAAACAGTTATTACTTTTCTATCTCGCAAAAGCCATAAATATATCGGCTCAAGTATATATCCGATTATATTCAGCGGAAAAAACATTTCGTAAAACCAAATTTCTCGACATAGCTGATGGACAAAAAGGATGTTTCTTTCTTTTACGTAAAACTTGGCAAAAAATGGAACCGTATTTATTTCGTCAATTACTAAATCTGCCCAATTTCTTAAATTATTTTGATAATATTTAAAAACGTGCCAATAAACACTAAAACGCCCACCCAATCGAACAACTTTATAACCATTTATAAACTCTTCTTTTAAAGCGCCTTTAAAATCACCGACCAAAAATATTACTTCGTGTCCGTCTTTAACTAATCTTTTGGCCAGCTCTTCATTCACAACTTCTGCGCCTCCTGCCAAGGGATTTTTTCTATCTTTCCATGTCAACCACAAAATTCTCATACAGATTATTTAAAATTGCTTTTTCGTATAACATAATTCGGGCGATTAGCGACTTCGGTCTTAATAGTAGCAATATACATTGCCACCAACCCTACACTGGCCATAATCAAACCAACTAAAAAAAGAATGAGAATGGCCAACTGAGCCGGACCCGTAAAGCTTGAAGCGTAACTATTTTCAAAAATATATTTGCCAATAAATATATACAAACCAAAGGAACCAAAAATGACGGTTATAAACAAACCAAGATATCCGACAACTTTTAACGGAAACAAACTATGTGCAATAAAAGAGCTTAGAGCCAATTTAACCAGCTTAAGTCTACCGTAACTAGCCTCTCCGTTAGCGCGTTCATCGGCATCAAAATTTATATAATCACGCTTAAAACCAAGCCAATCAATCAAGCCCCTGGTCATTCTATTATGTTCAGAGAATCGACGAAAAGCCACGACCACCTTTTTATCAAGTAAACGGAAATCTGTGGCCTGGGGAGTGATTTTTGTCTCCCCAATTAAGTTCATGATTTTATAAAACACAGCCGAACCGAGCTTCTTTATTAAAGAATCACTTTTGCTTTTATTCCGAACACCTACCACTACTTCCGCGCCTTGTTGCCAGCGCTCAATAAATTCCGGAATTATCCTTACTGGATGTTGAAGATCGGCATCAATCATAATTATTGCGTCACCATCGGCCATATCTAACCCGGCAGATGTCGCTGACTCTTTGCCGAAGTTTTTAGAAAATTGAATATATTTAACCCTCTTATTATCTTTTGCTAATTCTTCTAAAATACTACCAGAATTATCTGTACTGCCATCATCTATAAAAATAGTCTCCCAATTATATTTAGGTAAAGTCGCCATAACATCACTGATATGGGCGTATATTAGTGGTATGTTAGACTCTTCGTTAAAAACTGGAACGAGTATTGAGATTTTTTTTGACATATACGATAAATAAAAATATCACTATTAACACACTACCAAACAAGAAATTATTGATTATTGATCCAATACTGTCGTGGTTAAAGTATGAAAGGACCAAGACTGCCACTGAGCTGACAATAGAAATTGGCGCTAAAAAGTAACTGCGGAGCGCTTGGAAGTATGAGAAAAATAAATTAAGCACTGATACAACAAACAGCAAAAGGCTTAATTTAGGCAAATATGGTGCCAGGGCTAGGTACTTTGTTCCAATTAAAGAACGGACTATAATAGCAGGAAATGCCCAAAAAGTCAATAGTACTAGGCTACCAAGACAAAACACCAAAATAAAGGCTTTCTTTAGGATTTTTTTATTATTACTCTCCTCCCCCAATTTAATTGACGGCAGCAACACCCCGGCAACCGAAGCAGTAACAAAAAAGACTATGCGCGCTATCGTGGCGATACCACTATAAACACCGGCAATATCCGGTGGGAAATAGTGTTTTATAATTATTACATCCGCAGAATAGAAAAAGGTAATACAGAGGGTGGATATAAATATAAGAAGCCCGTATTTGAGCTCCTTTTTAATTCTACTGCTTATTTTAACTTTGCGACTATCAAACATTCCCCAATGATGCTTGGTTTTATAAAGCGCATACCCCAAAGCAACTATTTGGGCCAAAATCAAACCGGAAACAGCGCCAAAAGCCGAAAAACCAAGATACACCAAAGCGGTGGCAAACATGACCCTACCGCCAGACATTATAATATTGGAAATAGACAAAGATTTGAAATCTTTCAATCCTTGCAGAATAGCCTGGCGAAAAGACAAAGAAAGGGTAAAAATAAACAAAACCGCCAAGGCGATAAACGGATAAATAGAAGTAAAATTAAAAAATGTTTTTAATTGCGGACTAAAAATAACCACCAAAAAAGAAATAGACAAAATGATATAAAAACTAAACTTCTCAAGCATTAAGATTGCTTCCTTGTCTTTCTCCATCTCCGAAGCATTGGAAGCGATATTAATGACTATATTTCTAAATACGCCGGTAAATATTGCAAGGATGAGCGAAAGAGATAATATCGCTTGCACCTCACCAAAGCTTTCTACGTCCATCATTCTCCCTAATACCGGATGAAAAAGGTAATTTAAAAAAGCTACCAGCATGGAGCCGATAAAAAAAATAAAGTTATGTTTGATAAATTGATCGGAGGAGATTCTCTTGATTATATTCATACTTGACTAGGTACTTTTGTTGTCATTATAGCAATAATTTATCGTAATGTATAGTAAATTACAGAAAAAATTATTTTCGTCAATTCCCGTCCAACCCCCTCGCCTCTTCTCTGCTCTCCACCAATCCCAACCGCACCAAACGCGCTTCTATTCCGCTTTTTTTACGGCCCAGGGTTTCGGCTATTATAGAAAGGAGTGTTTTTTTGGAAAAAAGTATTTTTAGAATTTCGTCTTGTTCTTCGGTCCACGAACGAAAAGCGTTAGGGTGTTTTTCGCGAATTTTGTCAAAACTGCGATCTTTGCCTTTATTTTTTTTCATGGGTATAGATCCCTCGTCGGCTAAGGCCTCGCTCGGGATGACAGCGGTGGGAGGGATGACAGATGGTGGGATAACAACAGTGCCACTGCATGCTTTTACAAAATTGTTGTGCATTTTTTGTAATTCAGCGGGTGGAATTTCGGCAAAGGCGGTTAAGGCGGCTTCGGAGCTGGCGCGGAATACACCGTCTTCTTTTAAAACATCCGGATGAACCTGAAACGCGCGTTCGTTCCAGCCGAGCAGATGCAGGCCTTTTAGGCGACGAACGCGGGAAAGCGCCACATAACCCTGGCCAAACTCAAAAACTCCGCTCAAGTCCACGACCGCTTCATCCAAACTCATCCCCTGGCTTTTGTGAACCGTAATTGCCCAGGCTAAACGCAGAGGCAATTGTGAAATTTTGGCGCGCGATTTTCCATTTTCGTCTATACTCCAATCCATTTTTTCTACGGTAATTTTCCGGCCGTCGTTGGTTTTTACAATCGGCATGCCGATATACTTATCAAAACTTTCCACCGTGCCCAGCGTGCCGTTTACATAACCCTCTTTAGGATTATTTTTGGTAAACATTATTTTTGCGCCTTCTTTTAAAACTAAATTATACGGAGAAAGACATCCTCTCTGCAATGTTTCCACCAACCCGGGAGCGCCCTTAGATGTCATGATGTATGTTACGGGGTGTCCGGAAAAAGTTTCCAACATGGCGTCATTGGTGCGGTCAACATTTATGTTATGCGTATAAAGTTTCACCGCTTTGTCCGGCGCGTCATCAGCCAAAATTTTTCGGCTTTCTAGTTGCGCTAAATGGTTTTCATTAAAATTATTGGAGCGGATTGCCGAAAGTAAATTTAAAAACTTACTGTCATCCTGACGATGCTGTTCGGTAAGATAACAAACCATTGGATTCGCTCTTTTCCAGGCCGGAGAATCATAGGCAAACCGCGCTATTGGAGTATTAAACATTTCAGTTTGATCATCCCGACTTGCTACGCTTTTCGTTATTGGTGGTAACTGAAAAAAATCCCCTACCAAAATAACCTGTAACCCGCCAAAGGCATCGTTGTTTTGTCTGATACTCCGGCACACGGCCTCTACCATAGAAAAAGTATCGGGGCCGAGCATTGATACTTCGTCTATCACCAAAACTTTTGCGCGGCGAACGCGTTTAACCAAATATTCGGTAGAAGAAATTTTATCTAACTCATACCTATCCAAATACGGTTTGATTCCAATCCCACTCCACGAATGAATTGTCATCCCGCCAATATGAGTAGCCGCGATGCCCGTGGAAGCCGTAATGGAAGGCTCTATCCCCCGCGCGCGCAAATAATCCGCGTACTGATTTATAGTATGCGTCTTGCCCGCTCCCGGTTCTCCGGTTAAAAAAACATTGGCGCCGGTTTTAAGTATGTCCAGCGCTTCCTTCTGATTCATAAATATATAAATCTGAACTTATTTATAAGTTGCCGCTTTATTATTCTCCCCACGAAATTGCCTGGGTCGGGCAAGAATTAATTGCTGTTTCAATTGTGGCCTCATCGTCGCCAACCTCGTCTAAAACCAACGCTTTTGTGCTATCGTCGGTCATTTTAAATGTTTTGGCGGCAATGGACGGACAAAGACTGCAACCGATGCACTTATCCGCGTCTACTTTTGGTATTTTCATAAGCGAAATGAGTGAATAAAATAGTTAGTTTACTAAAATATTTTTGAGCGAATGAGTTTATATGCGGCAAAGCCCCTATAAAATTATATTAAATGACTCAAAATATCCTCTTTTAATGTTTTGTCCAGATTGGCTTTTTTTTCTTCCGTTGTCGGAGGTGTATTACCGGCGGCCTCGGAAATTTTTTCCATTACCGTTCGTTTCTCTGCGCCCAAAATAAGATTATTGTTCACCAATAAGTTGGGCCCAAAATCACAACAGCCGAGACACCCGCAAAAATCTAAATCGTATTCGGCGTTTTTGTTGCCGACTTTGAGACCGGTCGATTGTTCTATTTCCTGCATAATACTTGCCGAACCTTTTTTAGCGCAGGAAGTATTAGAGCAAACACGTACTATTATTTGTTCATTCATATATATTATCTGGAAATTGAGCGTTGTTGAGCTACGATTAAAGGTAAATACTTCATTAAATAATCAATATCTTGTTTGGTATTGCAATGACCTAGAGTAAAACGTAAACTACCGCGCGCTTGGTCCGTTGGCAGTCCCAATGCTTTTAAAACATGGGACGGCTCTAATGATTGAGCGGCGCAGGCCGAACCGGTGGAACACATAATTCCGTATTCATCCAAATACAACAACAAGGCCTCCCCTTCCGTTCCGGAAAAACTCACATTTAAATTATTGGCCAGTCTTTGTGAACCGATTTCCGGACCGTTTAATTTAACTTGAGGAACTTCTTTTTTAATTTTATCCCAAAGATATTTCACCAGACCAGCCAGTCGCTTTGATTCTTTTTCTTTGTTTAATTGAACCAATTCCAGCGCTTTGGCCAGACCAACTATACCCGGAATATTTTCCGTGCCAGCGCGAAGTTTTCGTTCCTGATCGCCACCCAAAATTAACGGCTTGAGTGTCACACCCCGTCGCGCGTAAAGCGCGCCCACGCCTTTTGGCCCGTAAATTTTACCGCCGTTTATGGTCATTAAATCCACATGAAGTTTTTCTACGTCTAAATCCAGATAACCGGCCGCTTGGCACGCATCGGTATGAAAAAAAGGATAGACTGTTTTGTGTTCTTTGCGATATTGTAAAATCGCGCGCCCAATTTCCGCTATTGGTTCAATGACGCCAATTTCGTTATTGGCATACATTATGGAAATTAAAACCGTGTCCGGACGGATAGCCTTAATTACATCTTCAACATTTACCACACCTTCACCATTCACCCGCACGTAAGTTATTTCCCAGCCCTGTTTTTTTAAATCTTCCAGAGGGTTAAGTACGGCGCTGTGTTCTATGGCAATGGAAATAATATGCTTGCCGCGCTGTTTATGAGCGTTGGCAATTCCGAATAGCGCCATATTATCCGACTCGGTCCCGCTACCGGTAAAAATAATATTTTCAGGCAAGGCGCCAATTTGTTTGGCCACAATACGCCGACTTTCATTTAGCGCGTTATTGGCCTTTACACCTTCCTTATATAAAGAAGAAGGATTACCGTAAATTTTTGTAAAATACGGTTGCATTGCCGAAAGAATCCGCGGATCCATATAAGTGGTAGCCGCGTGGTCTAAATAAACACTCTTAATTTTTTTTGGTTTTGGGAGCACACTTAAATTTTTACTTTCTGCATCATCTTAATCATTTCTTTGTTCAGTTTTGTGGTAATTTTTTGGACATTACAATTTTTATTTGCATTATTGCAGGCGCATTCAGTCTTACTCAAGCATGGAGTAATAACTAATTCACCTTCCATGATCTCAAAAACTTTATAAAGATTAAGTTTCTTTGCCGGCTTGATTAGACGGTAGCCGCCGTTTACCCCCTGTTCGGCTTCTATAATACCGGCCAGATTTAATTTACGGGCTATTTTTTGCAAAAACCAAAACGAAATTCCGGATTTTTTGGAAAAATCCCGAAGACTGACAAAGTTTGTATTCTTTGAATTTAGCGATTGCAGTAATTGGACCGCATAATCCGTTTCTCTTTTTAATGCGAACATAGATGTGAATTAGCAATTAACAACGAACAATGAGCAATCGATTGTTTCTTGTTAATTGTTAGTTGTTAATTAAACTAGAACGGAAGGGTCAAGTTTATATTCTTTTTTGCGGTAGAATTTTTGTTATCAGATTCGGGGTCAAAGTTGACGGCGAACGGAACAATTTCTCCGACTAAATTCTGATAAAATAACTGTTTGTTGTTCTTGCCGAATTCGTAAATTTCTTTGGTTACTTTTACATCCTGTTCGCAATATTTTTTTATCTCGTCTATTTTTCCTTCCTTCCACCAGCGGATGGCCTGCAAACCGTCCGCGCTTTTTTCCATATCCAAAGTGGCCATGGCGATGGAATTTAATTTTAGGCGGATGCCAACACTTTCTTTTACCTTCTTCATGATATCCAAATGGCTGATGACAGATAAATCTCCCAAATAATAATTATGTAAAATCGGTAGGTCAAAATGTTCGCTGTTGTAACCGATTATGCGGTCGGCTTTTTCCAGAATTGGCCACAATTTATTTAATTCATTTTCTTCAAAACTGGTATATGTGTCGGTGACGTACTGATAAATGGAAACGCACGAAATTTTGAATTTCTTAAAATCATTATCCACATCCGCAAATGTGTTTTGTGTTTCAATATCAAAAACTATTTCATTGAGCATAAAAATAGATTACACGGATTTTTAACGGATTTCGCGGATTTGTCATCCTGAATGAAATGAAGGATCTCTGTCTCAATCGCGAAATGGACAGAGATTCTTCGTTTTGCTCAGAATGACAACTAACACGGACTTACAGAACCACCGCTTACATTATAAGAAATAACTTCGGTTTTATCGATTATGGATTCGTCAATCAGCCCTTCGTATTTTAAAACATCTTTTAGTCTGGCCTTTGTTTCCGGGTGCTTAGCCACAAATAAACTGCAACAATCTTCGTAAGGGCGGGCGGAAATATCCAGGGTGCCGATTTTACGGGCAAGATCTATTATATCTTTTTTATTTGTTCCTATCAACGGTGACAGTTTTAACAATTCCGTGGCATTGGCAATAACGGCCATGTTCTCCAGAGTTTGCGAAGCCACCTGGCCTAAGCTATCGCCGTTTACTAACGCCAGACAATGATTTTGGCGGGCAACTTTTTCGGCGATTTTATTAAATATCCGGCGCGTCACTATCATGCGGTATGGCGCCGGAACCTTCATAATAATTTGTTTTTGAACTTCAGCAAACGAAACCATAAATAATTTTATCTCGGGCTGGTAGTTGGATAAAACTTTCGCCAAATCAAATATTTTTTCGCTTACCGCTTCGGTAACTTGAGTTTGATTTTGAAAATGAATCAGGCTTGCTTCCCCGCCCCGGCACATTATTTTGTATGCCGCCACCGGGCTGTCTATGCCGCCGGATAACAAAGCCAGCACTTTGCCGGATGAACCTGCAGGCAATCCGCCGGCGGCGTTTTGCGTATTACCATAAATACAAGTTTCGGTTTTGCCGACGGAAATATGAATATTCAAATCCGGATTATTTAAAGAAACCTGCCAGTTATATTTTACGCGCGCGTATTCCCCGATTTCTTTGGCTATTTCGCCGGATGAAAGTGGGAAGTTTTTAAATGAACGTTCGGCGGAGATGCGGAAGGACAGCGCCTCGGCAACTCCCTCTCGCTCCCTCTTGGTAAGAGGGAGATTGTGACCGAACAATTCGTCTACTCCTTTTTTTATATCCTCAATCGTGGATTTTGTTTTTATAGCTTCGGAGTAATTGGCAAAACCTGGAATTAGGGATAATTGCGACATTTGCTCCGCCTGAATATTTTCCAGCCATAAGCCCCCCTCTACTCTGACAACCCGAACACCCGATAACAGATTTTCGAAATTATTCTTAAGATGACGATAAAAAAGGGGCTGATTAGAGCCCTTCAAGAATATCTCGTCTATGTGGATAATTACATTCATAGCGTCTCAAATGTCAAGCTGAATTTATTTCAGCATCTATAATGTCCGCGCAGATCCTGAAACAAGTTCAGGATGACAATCATACCTATTTAGTCTTATTTTATTTGTATTCTACAGTATTTTTGAAATTTGTAAAGCGCGGGTATTGACTTTTAAACCAAATCCGAGTAGCATAAATTTAACAAAGGAGGTGGCGCATGTGGCACAAAAGGGGATCTGCCTTAGAGAAGCGAATCAAGGCGCTAATGCCAAAAAAGGGATCATTCGCGTACGTTCTACTCAAAATCGGACAGGCTGCGGGCGTCCTCGTTCTTATCAAGATCGATGAGATTTGGTGTAATGTCATTCCGCCAGATCGCCGCCCAAACGAATCGGATAATCAAAACCAAGGAAGGAGGGTAAAATGTCAAAAAAGCCTTTGACTCAAATCTTGCCCCCGCCTTCAATCTGTGTTGAATGCCGCGGGCGATTGCCTTTTGCGTACTACATTTGCAAAAGCTGCGGGAAAGCGCTCTGCGCCAAGTGCCGAGAAATCCATGTAAAAAATAAACACGGCACGCAATACCCAACTTTAACCGCAATGGGCTGTATCATATGCGGAGGACCGCTGGATGGGGGGACTTGTTCATACCAATCCCCTCCCTGCATGGCTCCGCTATGTCAGAACTGGGAGTGTCGTGAAAAGCACGAAGATAGACACTACGGTTCGCGAAGTGATGAAGAAAAAAATAAAAATCCGTCAAAATGACTTCGTCCGGGGACATCTAAAAAAACATAGCTCTGTCCCCTTTTTATTTTGCTAAAAACTGTTTTATCTTCTCCGCATTTCGCAGCTGTCCGCAAGCGGCGGCGATGTCTTGGCCTTGAGAGTAGCGGATGGTAGAAACAAAACCGGCTTTCATTAATTCCTCGTGCCAGTGTTTAATTACGGTTTTGTCCGAACCAATAAAACCCGGAGAAAATTCCGGTGTAGAAATACTGTTATAAGGAATCAAATTTATTTTAATTTTTCCTAATTTTCCTGCCAGCGTCATCAGCGCTTTTAAATCTTTGGGACCGTCGTTTACTCCGCCTAACATAATATATTCCAAACCGATAAAATGAGAACGGCTTGGGTGCATTTGGTGATATTTTTTTGCCCAGCCCACTAAATAATCCAAAAATCCGGGTTGGTGTGAAGGCATGATAGCGGAGCGGGTTTGTTCTATAGCGCTGTGCAAAGACAGGGCAAAGCGTACAGGCGGAAAATCTTTGTCTTCCACCAACCTGTCCATGGCCGTGGGAATTCCGCAGGTGGACATGGTAATTTTACTCGGCCCGATGTTTGTATATTTTAAAATAATATTTAAAGCGGTTTTGCAATTTTCATAGTTCAGCAATGGTTCTCCCTGGCCCATCACCACCATATTATCTATTTCCCCGCCATTTTGTTCCGCTAATGTCTTCTGTGCCGACTTTCCAGCGGGAAAGTCGAGCATCCTCGATTCCACGGTGAGGCGGAATCGGGACCAAAAACGATACTGGTCCACAATTTCTTCAGCGGTTAAATTTCTGGAAAATCCGGCTTTACCGGTGGCGCAAAAAGAACATTTCATGCCACAGCCAACTTGAGATGAAATACAAATTGTGTAACGGTCCGGTCCCCCATCGGTTTTGAGTGACTTTCGACCCATTAAAACCGCCTCAATAAGTTGGCCGTCTTCCAATTTTAATAAAGCCTTTTGAGTGTCATCGGTTTTACTTTTGTGGAGAACGTGTAATTTTACCGACAGCCAAGGCTTGTCTTTTAACTTCTCCCGTAAATTTGCCGGCAAGGTTGTAATATCAGCGTAGCTATTTAACTTTGCGTCAAACCAGGCCCGGAACACTTGGTCCTGCCTGAATTTCTTTTCGGTTGCTAAAATTTGGAATAAATCTATCATTTTATCGCATTCAAAATCTTTTCTTTAATATCGTTTGGAGTCATTTTGGCGACCTCATAAACCTCGGCTACATTGCCGGATTTTAAATAGTGAGTTATGCCGATGGATTTTTTGGCGTAATTTGGTTGGAGCATGAACGGATACAGAAACCCGGGCCAGCCGTTGTGGAGGGTGATGACAAGCGGGCGTTCTTCATCCGGCAGAATTAATTGGGCGCTGGCGGGATTGGAGTGACGGAGTTCTTCAAATAGTTCCGGGGAGGTGACGGAAATGATTTTTATATCAAAACCTTTGGCTTCAAGTTCGGGTATAATTTCTAGGGTGTTTAATAGGACTTGCATGCCGCAGATGGCGAGGACGAGCTTCCGACCGTCGGCCAACCCACCCCTACCCCGCCCAAGCGGGGAATTCGAAAATTGTTTGTAGACGTAGGCGCCGTTGGTGGCTGAAATCGCCGGTGGGACAATAGCGCGGTTGATTACGGGTTGTTCCGGTCTGTAGACGGACAGAACGATTGGTTCGCCGCGTTCCAGCGCGTAAAATAACATTTCTATAGTTTCGTTAGCATCGGTAGGTTTGTAAACTTTTATGCCGGGCAAGGCGTTGTAAAGAGACATCCAATACATTCCCTGATGTGTTGGGCCGTCCTCGCCAGTTTCCGGGCCATCATGCGCGGCTAAGGCAATAAAAAATCCTTTGGTTTCCGGGTTGAGCTGATTGCCGATAACAGCCAGGCGAATAGCGTTGGCCATCATATTTGTAAAGACGGCAAAAGTGCCAAAAACAGAAACGGGTTTGTATCCGCCGGGTAAAATATCTTGAGTTAAGCCGGCGCCCATCATGGCCATATTTTGTTCGGCAATTCCATAACGAATACCGCGCCCTAACGGATTTTTCCGGCTGATGAGACCATAAACTTCTTCGGCGGTATTTGTGAAAACAGATTTTGATAAATCCCCCGCTCCGGCGTAAAAAAATGCGGTTTGTTTCATGTACCAGGCCATCCACGCTTGCGCGGCTGTGCGGGTAGAAACTTTTTTTCCTTCGGCAAAAACCAGTTCGGGCGGTAAAACTTTTGGACGTTTTATGGCCAGTGGGTTAACCATCGGCCGGCCATTTAGCGTCTTCACCATTTGTTTTACCAATTCCGATTCATGCGGAATTTTTTTAGCTCCAACTTCTAATCTTTCTAAAATATATTTTTCATCATCAGTTGTAATTTCTTTTAAGACGGTTTGAATATCAGCCATTACTTCCCCCGCTTTTCCAGGAATATCAAATCCCAGTTTTTTCATTATAGACACATACTCGTCATGTTTTACGGGCGAGCCGTGCGATGCGGCGGTGTTTTCTTTGGAGCCATAGCCTTTTCCTTTTAAGGTATGGCAAATAATTACCGTTGGCGAGCCGTTGGCAAAACCCTGCGCGGCCAAACGATAAGCGTAAACCATTTCCAAAACATTGTGCCCGTTTGTTTCTATCACATTCCATCCCAGCCCCAGCCAATGATTTATGTACGGCGAAGCCACCACTTCCTCAATTTCCGCATCAATGCCAAAATGATTGTAATCCAAACTGACAATCATGTTTTTTAATCCGTTGGTGGCGATAATATTTCGCGCCTCATAAGTCATCCCTTCTTCGCTTTCCGCGTCGCCCATAAAAACAAAAGTTTTGGTATCCAATCCGCAGGATTGATGAACCATAGCCATTCCACCCGCCGCCGAAAATCCGTGCCCGGACGGCCCGGTAGTAAAATCGGAATAAGGATATTGAGCTTCCGCGTGACCCTGCGGGCCATCGGCGTGTCTAAAGCGTAATAAATCCTCCGGAAAAACTGCCTTCACCACCGCCCCGGAAAATTGCCTCCCTGCGCGCCGTAACATTTCATAATATAAAGCCTGCCCGCCAAAAAGCAAAGGAGTGCAATGACCGGAACTCCAAACCACTCTGTCTCGGCCAGGATTTTTTGGATTCACCGGATCAAAAGCCATTACCCCACCCAAGGTCATTGCTAAAAATTGTTCTACTTTTCCACTGCTGCCCGGATGGCCGGATTGTCCGGCTTCTACGGCGGCGAAAATAAGGCCACGGATAACTTTGGCCAGTTTGTCTAATCTTTGTATATCAATTCCGTCTATGGCAGATATTTTTTTGTTTTGAATGTTTATGTATTCGGGAGCTAGAGGGTTTGCTTTTAATTTTTTAAACATAACAATTAAAATACTTAGTCATTCCTGTCTATTGTACCGATTTTAGAGTTTTACCACAAGGCTTTTACACACCGTTGACGAAAGCGACTGTTTAGTAGTACTATTATTTAGCGTTGTGTGTTGTTCCCAAACACAGAGGAGGATCGTAATGAAAAACATGACGAGAGAGATCGAGCAGGCTGTGCAACTGGCCTTTCGAGGGTCACGTAAGGTTAGGGTTACCTTTAGGCAAGATGTGCGCGATCATTTCCGGTTGTTGGAGCTGGAGCGTGACGGATTCATTTCGCTGTCATCCTCCGATAGTGAAGCGCTTAGCACAGGTGATATCTCTGGCGACTGGAATAACAAGCGTAATCGTACCGCTGTGGTTACCCTAACCAAAAAACTGAGAGCGAGTAAGTACTTGTTCGTGATCGCGATGGAACACGTCCTCGAAAATATCAAGGTGGTTAAGTAGAACGCTCATTAAGCAAAAGAGTCCAAGGACATTGTTCTGGGCTCGTTTTTTTTACTTTGTCTTTTCCACTGGACTAAAACCTTCAAAAGGTGTTTTTTATTTCTCAAAATCGCTCCATTGCAATTTGGCCTGGCGTAAAATAGACTTAAATGTTCCATACTGTATCTCTTTGCCGTGAATTGGAACGATAACCGTCAGCGCGGGATTTCCTTCTTTGTGATACTTTGCATGGGAGCCATTTTGGGAAACAAAAAAGAAGCCCTTACTTTCAAGGACCTTAAGCACGAGCCGTAATAAATAGGGTTTAGGCATGTTGAAGTGTTATAGAAGCAATAAGGGGGTTTTTAATTTGTTCTTTTTTTGTCGGAAGCGGAGCGTCTTCAAAATATAATTCCAACGCTTCTTGCAACATATTCAAGGCTTCCTTTCTGGTTTTTCCAAAACTAGAAACATCCACATCTAAACATTGAGAAACATAATATTTCCCTTCTTTCCACACTACGGATTTTAAGTCTATTTTACGCATACATTTTGCAGTTAACTTACAATTTTATTGTACTATGTTATTTAATTGTTTGCAATATCGCCTGCTCCAACTTCCCCGGCTCATCCGTCCCAACTCTAAATTTTTTACCATCTTTCATTGTAACTTCCACCGCGTCAAAACCGGAAACATTAAAAAGCCAGGCCGGCGACCAGATTGTCATTCTTATTCCCCAACCGCAATACCACGGATTTTTTACGGCTTTGGCCGAAACTATTTCACGTAGCGGCCAGCTTTTTTTGAATATCCCCCAGCCAAACTTTATGCGCAGATATTTTTCATCAACCGATACTGCCAGCGTGGCAAACGACGCAAGAATAAACAGAATTAATACCATTATGGCAGTAACGGCAAAATTTGTGCCGGAGTCAACCGAAGGCGGCTCGGCTCGGGCCGTAATTTGAGCCCGTGCGAAGAGCGCCAGCACGGCCAACGTAGCAACTAGCATTATGTATCCGATTTGAGTATGTTTGTATAACATAGTAATTTCATTATACGTAGTTTGCCGTTATAAAACAAGGCTTTTTACAGTTGTTACGATACATTGACAGAACGCGCGGTTTGTGATATTTTGCTAATTAAGGCGATAGTGTTATCGCGCTATTGGGTGAACCTTACAACCAAGGAGGACAGAATGAACAAGGTCGTCATCAACGGTGTCACTATTATTGGCGGTAGGAGTATCGTCGTCCGCAATGGACGCATCATGGTGGACGGAAAAGATGTCACACCTGATGCCAAGGAAATAAATATCTCCGTCGCAGGCAATGTAGACCGTCTCGAAGCCGACGCCTGTCAGAAGATTACCGTAACCGGAAACGTTGGTAATGTCGCGACCCAGAGTGGCGATGTCGATGTCGGTGGCAATGTGAACGGTTCAGTGCAGACGATGTCCGGGGATGTCGACTGCGCCGGAAGCATCGGCGGAAGCGCTTCCACAATGTCCGGTGACATCAAGCATAGACAGTAAACCAAGCCCACCACTGAAGCACAGCCCTTTAACGAAAAGAGCCCCGTGGGTAAATTCCCCGGGGCTCAAATTATTTTTGTACACCCTATTTAATAATATTTACCCCGGCCGGAAGTTTTTTTGTAATGGTATCTAAATCAAGCTGGGAATAATCATTGCCGGAAATATTTAGAGTTTTTAGGTTTTTTAAATTTCCCAGCTCATACGGCAGGCCGGTGAGTTTATTATTAGAAAGATCAAGCACTTCTAAGTTTTGCAGTTGGCCCACTTCGGCGGGAACGCCGGTCATAAGGTTGTTGCTCGCCTTAAGAACTTTGAGTTTTTTAAGATTTCCAATTTGAGATTGAATCGCATCGGTAAGTTGGTTATTTGATAAATTTAATTCTTCCAAATTCGTCTGGCTAAAAATGTATTCGGGAACTTTTGTTAACCCTTAACCGCTTAAATCTAGCTTATTTTTGATTGATTTTACTTCCGGGCTGACATTTGTTGAGTTCGGCTGTTGCGACAAAGTACAGCCATTACCCAATAATAAAACGGTGGCGACCAGTAGAAAAAGTTTGTATTTCATACATTTTACTAAGTTAATTAAAAATTTTACTCCTCCCAAAATCGTCCCTGCTCAAACATCTGGCGCTTCCATTTGTAGAAGTCAAGATATTCGCACAATGTAAGTGGTGAACTGCTGGTTGTAAAGTAATCGCTTTGGTTACAAGTGATATCGGTGGGAACTTCATAGCGGATATCGTGTCCTGTGGCGCTCGTTTGATTTATATATAAACCAAATTCGTGCATGCCGAGCAAGTTTGGGAATTTATTTCTGTCGTCAAAGATTGAATGGCCTTCGAAGGAGTTTGGGACGTTGATGTTTAGGATTTGGAGCAGGGTGGGGGCGATGTCGATGCCGGAGGAGAACGTGTTTGTATTTTTAGGAACAGATCCCTCGTCGGCCAACCCACCCCTACCCCGCCCAAGCGGGGAATCGCTCGCGCCCGTAGGAAGGTAAAGCATGAAAAAATTTTCGTCGTAGAAACTTAATTTAGTGGCTTCCGCCGGGAAAAGTTTTTTAATGTCGACGCCGGGGAAGGCGGCGTGGTCGGCGACGGCTACGACAATGGTGTTGTTGTAATATTTACTGGCCTTAAACTCATCCCAAAATTTAGCAAAGGCGTCATCGGTGGTGTGAAAAGAGTTTAGCACATTATTTTTTCCGTCTTTGTATGGAATCATATCTTTTGCCAGATCAAATGGAGGGTGGGTGTCGTCTGTGGAAAGCATCATCAAAAAAGGTTCTGGTTGTTTTTGAATAATCTGCCACATAGCGGGGAAAAGCTGGTGGTCGGAGTAGCCCCAGGATAATGGTTCACCGACGACAATATTTTTCAGCTCATCCTGGCCATAAATATTATCCGTACCCATACTGGTAAAAATGGAATCTTTATTTTCAAAATCTTTTTTTATAGCAGTAATATAGGAGGCGGATTTATATCCCCCGTTTTCTCTAAGTATTTTCGGCAAACAAAGCAGGCGTAGTCTCTGCAAATTTTTATTATCTTCAATTTCGGTATAACCGGTTGGCGGCAAAAACGAGCATAACTGGCTCATGATGCCGGTAATGGTCGGTGTGGATCCGTTGTAATAATTATGAAAAATTGTAGTGTGTGAGTCCGATGCCATTTGCGCCAAACCGGGGGTAAGATCTTCGTAATCCAGATTATAAACACCGGTGAGGCGGGCGGAAAAAGATTCCAGAAAAATAATAATTACATTGGGTTTGGTTTGGGAAAATTTTGGCAGGAGCGGCTTGTTGGAGGCGAAAACTTTGTCTCTATGCGCCAGATTAAAGTTGTTCAGATTGTAATGCAGACCGAAACGTTCCAGTTTTTCTTGAACAACCGGACTTAACTCAACCTTGTCTTCACTGCCCGTAAAAAACTTATAAAAAGATTTTGCGATTAAATATTCCGGGGTATTTTTAAATGAACTTAAACCGAGTAATGAAAACAAGGAAACGGCGATTAAAGCCAAACTATAATATGTCCATTGCCGGTATGAACCGTGTCTGTAGGCGCGGATAATCTGCCGGAAAATAAAACCAAAGATTGTAAATATAATTATACCGCCAACGATTAAAGTGATGGTTAGACTGTTAATAACCACGCCCGATGAACCGTGAACCAGCCCCATCATTAGCGGAGAAATGTATAATCCGGAAAAATACATAACACCCACGTTTACCAGCCATACAAATACTAAGGAAAGAAATAGTATCGCCCATAATCCGATGAGCAAGAAACGTCCGTGTGATTTTATTTTGTGAAAGAGCAAGGTGGCTACGGCAAATCCGAGGATTAAAAACATGGTCATGGCCCACGCCCGGAACATAACAATGTTATAAAATTTTAAAAATGGGTCAAAATTGGCAAAACGATAAGCCGTATATTGAAATCCGGAAAATAATACGAACAAAAAAATAATTACGGTAAAAATATTTTTGTTTACCAATTTCCACTGCGTTGCATCGGGGTGCGCGGACAGATACACCTGCGTCCTCCAAAAAAGAACCGCCAGCAAAAATATTATCATGCCAATGCTTAATAATTCCCAGCGGCTGAAGAAAATTAAAAAGAAAAGAGAGCAGATAAAAAACAAACTATCCAGGAACCCGCCAAATTCTTTTTGCCAAAAAATATGGCGGTTGAATTTTACGGTGAGAAAATGATAAAGCCATTTAAATAATCTGTAGCCGGCATAAACAACTGCCCAGGTAATTATGGAAATATAAACAAAGCGATAATGGGGACGGTATGGCGTGTGATACCAATTCCAACCGGCGGCAATTACAAAAGCGCCGGCTATTCCATAAATAGACGGCAACCATGTCTTAATGTGATTAAGTAGGTTTTTTAACATATCCACATGTCATCCTGAATTTATTTCAGGATCTAATTGAATGTACCGTTAGATGCTGAAATAAATTCAGCATGACAATTGCTTACATTTCAATTTCGTATTCTTTTGTTTTGCGCGTAATTTTTTTATCCTTTTCGCTGACACGTTGCATGGTTTTATATTTTTTTAATTCCAGTTCCAGATAATCACGGATCATATCGATGGCTTTGTAAACGGAATCCTCTTCTTTTAGAGCGAACAGGTTTTTGCCCGGAACGTCCAATTTGCATTCGGCAAAAAACTTATCCCCTTTTTGGTGGTGTTCGCTGTTAACGCCAACCACCACATCCGCGCGGATAATTTTTTCGTTATAAAACTTATTTAAGGCCGACATTTTTTCGTTGATATAATCTTTGACCGCGTCGGAAAGATTCATTTGTTTACCGGTTATTTGAATTTGCATACCGTTTTTGATTGTCATCCCGAACTTGTTTCGGGATCTTTGTTAATAATTTTAGATGCTGAAACAAGTTCAGCATGACGTTAGACAATTTGTACCTCCGGTTCCAACTCCACGCCAAACTTATTATATACTCTTTGCTTAATTTCTTCAACTAAAGTTAGAACGTCCGCCTGGGTGGCGTTGTTAAAATTTATAATATAATTCCCGTGTTCATCCGATATTTTTGCTCCTCCGGATGTTAGGCCTTTCAATCCGAGTTCTTCCGTCATCCAACCTACCGGCACCGAACCTCTTTGCAAAAACAGCTCCGGTAAATCTTTTTTGTCTCCGGGCCATTTATCCATTTTTAAATTTTTGAAAAAACTGCCGGCGGAAGGAAATGGTGTGTGTTTGCGTTGGCTAAGATATTTTTGCATGTTCTGCATTAATTGCGCTTTATCTCCGAGCTCCAGCAAAATTTCTCCGCGCAAAATTACATCCTGATTGTGTTTAAAATTGCTTTCGCGATAGCCATATCCGCATTCGTTTGCGCTTAGCCTTATAACTTCACCGTCGCGCCAGACATCCACCCATTGCAAAACCGTAGAAATATCTTTTCCCATAGCGCCGGCATTACCGCGGATAGCGCCCCCAAAACTGCCCGGCACTCCCGCCGCCCAATCCATCCCTGCTAAACTATTTTTTAACGCAAAATTCACGATAAGGCTTAAATCCACGCCGGCTTGCGCTTCCAGCCTTGTGCCGTCGATAATTTTAGGAATTTCGGTCGTGCTTATTTTTATGACCAACCCTTCGTAACCGGCGTCATTTATCAGCATGTTTGATCCCCCGGAGATAATGACGTAATCAGCCCCTTCGGCCGTGAGATAGTTTAATAACGCAACCAGGTTGTCGGTTTTGCGGACAATAATAAAATACTTGGCCGGTCCGCCAATTTTAAAAGTCACGTGTTTGGCTAAGGATTCGTTAAGTTTAACGTCGCCAAACTCTTTTAATTTAGTGTAAAATTCATTCATACAGTCTTGCTTTTAAGGTACTTTTAAGCTAGTATATATTAAATAAAGATATAATTGCAACTCGCTCGGAAAAGTTCGCAAGCGAACTCTTCTCTCGCTTCATTACAATTATAGGAAATCTATGCCGAATTCAAATAGCGTAATAAAGGCCATTTCTAAACGGTTATCTGAGCGCCGTTTGTTTTATGTTTGCCGGGATTTGGAACGGGCTGTGGGGATAGATTTAACATTGCCGGACTACTATATAATCACCAATTATAATGAATATTCCGCTAAAATGGCTCTTCAATACCCTAATATTATTCTAATTAAGGAAAAAGAGCAACTGGACACCCGAAGTCTTCTGATGCGCAAACAGACCCTTGAAACTATCAAAAAAAATGATTTTGTGTTGGTGTTTAAAAGCAACACTCTTATAGAAGGCGAATGCAAAAAGAACGGCTGGAAACTACTAAATCCAAACGCGAAATTGGCGGATAAAATTGAAGGAAAAATTTCACAGATTTACTGGTTGGGAAAATTGGTAAAATATCTGCCTCCGCACCGCGTAGATGTTTGCGAGAATGTAAAATGGGAAGGCAAACCGTTTATTTTACAATTTAGCCACGCCCATACCGGCAGCGGCACAATGTTCATCAATTCAGAGAAAAAATTAAACGAACTAGCAACAAAATTTCCTCGGCGCGAAGTAAGAATTACAAAATTTATAAACGGTCCGGTATTTACAAATAATAACGTGGTTTGGGGAAATAAAATCTTAACCGGAAATATAAATTATCAGATTACCGGCCTATCCCCTTTTACGGATAATGAATTTGCCACAATCGGGAATGATTGGTCTTTGCCCCATGAAATACTAAACTCTAAACAAATTAAGGATTATAAAAAAATAGCAACCGAGATTGGAAAAAAGTTGTGTAAAGACGGCTGGAAAGGATTGTTCGGAGTTGATATAATCGTAGATGCAAAAACAGGACAGCTGTATTTGTTGGAGATAAATGCCAGACAACCGGCTTCTACAACTTTCGAGTCGCAACTTCAGCGACTTGTCATTCCGACCGTAGTGGAGGAATCCCTTACACCAAAAAAGAGGGATCTTTCGACTTCGCTCAAGATAACAACATTTGAGGCGCATATTGCCGCATTGCTAGGGGTACCTTTTAAAAAACAAGGGCTTATTTCGATTTCCGAAGGCGCTCAAATTATTCAACGCGTAACAAAAAAAATACCAGAAGTTTCCAAGATTAAAGATGACGCATTGGTAAATATTATCCGATATAATAACACCTCGCCCGGTTCTGATTTAATACGCTACCAGTTTAATAAAGGTTTGATGAAAAAAAACAATGTGTTGAACGCGCTTGGAAAAAAAATTTAGTATGACAAAATTATCACCGTCCGCTGAAAAAACAATTCACGATTATTTAAACCTTCCCTTTGTGGGAGTGGCCGGCGTGCGCTGTCCTTATTTTAATAATGCCCGGCTGGGTCAACGCGGACAATTAAAAGTTTTAATCGGCAAAGGAACGCCGGAAGAAATTGTGGAAGAGGCTAAAATTATTTCTATTCAATACAGCAAAGATGTTTTTGATAAAAACGGCGTATTCAACGCGCATGTGGATCATCCGGCCGAACATGAACAGGCCGAATGTATCCGCCAATTTTTAGTAGACAATAATTTAGGGGTGGACTGCTCCGGGTTTGTTACCAATGTTTTACAAAAACATTTTTTGGAGACAAGGAAAATAGATTTGGCCAGAAAACTCTTCGTTACGCCGAAGAAAAATATCCTGCGCTGGATTATCAGCCGCCTGCGCCCTATTGAACAAATTAGCGTCGGTGTTTATGCCAACGATGTAAATACGTCCGTTGTCCGGGATTTACAAACAATTCAACCGGCTGATTTAATTATTATGTTAAAAACCGGTCCGAATAAAAATCATAATCATATTTTATTGGTGACGGAGACGGACGGAGACAAAATAAAATACGCTCACGCTCGTGCCTGGTCCGGTGAAGGAAAATACGGCCATGGCGTTTCCGAAGGCACAATATCTTTGGCGGATCCAAACAAAGGCCTGTTGGAACGCGTATGGGAAGAAAAAGAAAAAATTGGAGAAAATAATGAAACTTATTTAGAAGCCAAGCAGGCTTCGGTTTTAGAAATTAGGAGAATTAATTTTTAATTGTCATTCTGAACAAAGTGAAGAATCTCTGTCTTAAACACCAAACGGACAGAGATCCTTCGTTTCACTCAGGATGACAGCCTAAAATAACATATGAATTTAACACTTATCCAACAAGCTCTAACTTATTTAATTTTATCCGCCGTTGGGGCTTTTATTTGGGCGCCTTTGCTTACCAAAGTTTTATATAAATATAAGATTACGCGCCGAGATGAGTTTGATTTTACGCTGAAGGGTGAAAGAAACAAAAAAATTGGCACACCGATTATGGGCGGGTTGCTAGTAATCGTAACGGTTACAGTTGTGACAATGTTATTTAATTGGAACAGAGAGAATACTTATGTGCCGATTGGCGTAATGACTATTGCCGCACTGCTGGGAGCCACCGACGACCTGTTAAATATTTTTGGAAAAAAACGCCGCGAGCGTAAATTGTCTCACATATTAAATTTAATAAGAGTACACAAAAAGTGGCACGTAAGATTGTGGTATGTTCTAACCTTGCCGTGGGAAGCTTTTAGAAAATCCGCTTCTATATTTGGCTCTCATCCCGGCCGGGGCATTCAAGTTCACGAAAAACTTTTATTTCAATTTTTGGCCGGAGCCGTTACCGCCTGGTGGATTTATTTCAAATTGGGAGTTTCCTGGCATTCATTATGGATTCCGTTTGACGGGCAGCCCTTTGTCGGCTGGTGGATAATTCCGATTGTAATTTTTTTCGTAATGTTTTCCGCCAATGCCGTAAATATCGCCGATGGGCTGGATGGATTGGCCGGCGGATCGCTTATTATCACCTTTTTAGGATTAATGATAATCAGCTGGACCGAAGGACGCGTGTCTTTTACATTGCTAAACGCCACGGTAGTGGGCGCGCTGATTGCTTATACTTATTTTAATATTAAACCGGCCAGATTCCAGATGGGAGATGTGGGGTCGCTGGGGCTTGGGGCGCTTCTGGCCATTAACGCCATTGCCATAAACCGCACCATGCTTATTCCTTTTTTAGGCTTTGTTTTTTACGTTGAAATAATTTCCGTTATCATCCAAATCTTCAGCCGGCGTTTATTGGGCAGACGGTTTTTTAAGATGGCGCCAATCCATCACCACTTTGAATTTCGCGGATGGAGTGAAGAAAAAATTGTGATGAGATTTTGGTTGATACACGCTTTTTTTGTGATTACGGCAATTTGGATGAGTCTTTATAAGTAGTATATGTATCTGTCTTGGAATAAAAAAACTCTGACTGAATTTGATGACACTACCATTGAAAATGCGTACAA
The DNA here is from genome assembly GCA_964641245.1 of uncultured Gammaproteobacteria bacterium. Classification (GTDB taxonomy): domain Bacteria; phylum Patescibacteriota; class Patescibacteriia; order Magasanikbacterales; family GWA2-37-8; genus XYD2-FULL-39-9. The sequence goes on from CAZXML010000001.1 coordinate 200,052, forward strand.
TGATGGTTTTGTTTTTACGCGTATTGGTAAAGGTGTGATGAACCAAACCCGCAGTTTACGGATTGACTTAAGTAAATTTGAACTATCTTCGGAAAATAAACGTATTTTAAAAAAAACAGAGGAACTTGAACTTGCTGTCCATCCGGTTCCCTACCCTGATTATGACTGGAGCATACATAAAATGGGAAAGGAGTTTTATGAAACAAAATTCGGAGAAAAAACTTTTAGCGCGCAAAAAATAAAAGAATTAATTACAAATAAAGACAAAACTAATTTTAATAAATTATTTGTTTACCATAACGCCTCGGACAATGCCGGTTATTGCATCGTTTTGGAAACGAAAAATATTTTACACTACTGCTACCCGTTTTACGATCTGGAATCAAAATATAAAAATATTGGAATGGGCATGATGTTAAAAGCGGTTATTCGGGCAAAAGAAAATAATAAAAAATATATTTATCTTGGCTCCTATCAAAGACCAACCGACATTTATAAGCTGCAGTTTAGCGGTTTAGAATGGTTTAGCGGCCAAGAATGGAAAAACGACTTGGATGAATTAAAACAATCCATGTCCAAACGCATACATTTTATCGGTATCTGCGGAGTGGCTATGAGCGCGTTGGCTATTGCTTTTCATAAAGAAGGATGGGAAGTTTCCGGCAGTGATGTTGGTTTTTTTCCGCCTATTTCCGATTATTTAAAAGATAATAATATTTCTTTTTACCCCGGCTGGCATCCGGAAAAAATGACGGCCAACGGCGACCCGGACATTGTAGTGGTAGGAAATGTGGCCGGATCCGGAAATGCGGAGTTTATTTACGCGCGCAAACATAATCTCAACTATAAATCGTACCCGGAGGTAATTGCCGAACACATTGTGCAAAAAAAATCCCTGGTTTGCGCCGGCACATATGGAAAAACTTCTACCACCGCGTTGCTAACTCTAATTTTAGAAACGGCCGGTGTTAATCCTTCATATATGTTTGGAGGATTGAGTTTAAATTTGCCGGAAAGTGCAAAAATAAAAACCCCTGATAACTCCTGGAGTGTACTGGAAGGAGATGAATACAAAACCGCTCGCTGGGATTCGCGTCCAAAATTTAAACTTTACTCCCCTACCCATCTTTTGCTTACATCGGTATCGTGGGATCACGCGGATATTTATCCGACCGAAGAAACATACTTGCAGGCTTTCCGGGATTTGGTGGCTATGGTTCCGTCAAACGGACTCATTGTAAATTGTATTGACGATGTGAAAATTAACGGTGTTTTGAGCGCTAATATTAACGGAGCGCGCGAGGTAACCTACGGAAAAGATCCGTCTGCCGATTACTACTACTCAAATGTGACACAAACAACAGCGGGAATTTCATTTATAATTAAACACGCCGGCGCGGAATATAATATCAGCGCACCGGTTCTGGGCGAACACATGGCCGAAAATATCTGCGGCTGTTTTGCGATGGCCAAAGAAATAAAAGTTGAAGAAAAAATTATCTTGGACACAATTTCTCAATTTATGGGCATAAAAAGAAGGCTGGAAAAAAGGAGCGAAGGAAGAATTACCGTTTATGATGATTTAGGGCACTCACCGGCCAAAGCCGCCGCTACGCTAAAAACTCTGCGCGCAATTTATCCGAATAATAAAATTACAGCAATCTTTGAGCCAAACACCGGCAACCGCAAATCACAATCAATACCCGGATATGCAAATGCTTTTACAGATGCGGACGAGGTGATTATTCCAACCCTTACCAGAATAAAAACAGACCCGAAGGATATTGACCCGCCGTTTGACGGACAAAAATTAGCCGAAATTATTTCCCGGACCCAACCCCAGACCGTGTATATTGAAAACGACGACAAGCTGGTTGAATACGTAAAAAATAATACAAAAAAAGAAGACGCAGTTGTCTTCCTTGGTTCGCACGGATTCAGAGGAATGATTGAGAAGTTAGTTTCTCTGATTTAGAGTCTATTTTCCCTCATCTACCACTTCGCAAACAATTTCGTTCGCATCCATTTTGTTTACCAGTAAAGTAATACCACAAATGTTGCATTCGATTACGTTTCCTACTGCCAAATTAGGATAGGCGGAAAAATCAACCTCGTTTTTGCACTCTGGACAGGTAAGGTTCATAATACACGGGGATTAAATTTATTATCGTAGATAGATTATATATAAAAAAGCATAAATACGCAAGCAAGCCGAAGTATTAAGTATTAAGTATTATGTATTAAGCGAGTTTCGACGATACATAATACTTAATACATAATACTTAATACTAGTATGTTAACACCACAACCACAAGCAAAAAAGCTGGCCCGAGCCCTTGGTTTAGACACAGGGTTGTTTTTAAAACGCGAAGATTTGCATCCGCATGGTTCGCATAAAGGGCGTTCAATTCCGGTTATGATTGAAAAATATGTTAAATCGGGCGTGATTAATTTTTGTATTTCTTCTTCCGGCAACGCGGCTATTTCCGCGGCGATTACAATAAATAAATATAATGCCAAGCATAAGAGCGCGGCGTTAAGTTTAATAATTTTTGTCGGTAAAAATATAAATAGCCAAAAATTAAAAGCTATCAAAAAACTTTTAAATAAAAATGTGCTTTTGCAAAAAGCGGCTAACCCGAAACAAACGGCGTTCCAAATGGAAAAATCCGGTTTGGTAAAAAATTTAAGACAATCTACCGATGATACGGCTCTGCGGGGTTATGCCAGTTTGGCAAAAGAGCTGGCCAAAATTAAGAATTTATCGGCTGTTTTTATTCCCACTTCCAGCGGTACAACGGCGCAGGGACTTTACGAAGAGTTAAAAAAATTAAGATTATCGCCGGAAATTCATATTGTACAAACAGAGGCCTGCCACCCGATTGCCGACACCTACCATCTCTTTCCCGTCAAAACGACATCCGCCACGTGCATTGCCGGGGCGATTGTGGATAAAGTGGCGCATCGGAAGGAAAAAATAGCGGCGGCTATAAAAACCAGCAAAGGAAATGCCTGGGTCTGCGGAAACAAAGAAATAAAATCCGCCATTGCGCTGGTTAAGAAAACCGAAAAAATAATTATTTCTCCAAACAGCGCTCTGGCTGTCGCCGGTCTGGCGCAGGCATTAAAAAAACGCTGGGCCTTTTCGGGCCCAGTAGTCTGTATTTTAACCGGAAAATAATTTCTAATTTCTTAATTTCTTTATTATTTTATCGCGGCTATTCTCCATTCATCAGAACGATTTCATCTACCCCGTCAAAATTAACATCGGCCGCGCCCACGCTGGTTTGGCTGGTGTTAAAACCGGCGGTAATTTTAAATTGAGATAATAATTTTCCGGCCAAACTGTAGGTTTTTATTTGTTTGGTTTTGCCAAAATCTAATGCGACAATTATTTCCGGCGCGCCGTCGCCGTTAATATCTCCGGAAGCCAAACTAAGGCTTCCTTTTAATTTTTTAGTGTCTACAAAAAATCTTTTACTAATTTTGGACAAAGTGTTGTTATAAACAATCACCTCCGGAAATTTACCACCGCCGGCACCCACAATAATTTTACTGTTTTTTCCCGCGCTGGCTATGGCCACGGCCAATCCGGTTTTATATGTTTTTCCCAACGGATAAATCTTTTCTTTTACAATACCACCGTGATAATTATAGATATTAATTTGTCCGCCTTTGTTTTGGGAAGTGATGATTGAGTTTTCTGGAGAATCGGATAATCTGCCGACTACTAAACGTAATTCACCGTTATAATTCCGGCCAAACGGCCAATCACTAAACCAGATTCCGTTGCTGTTGTTGAAAATTTCTAATTTCTGGGCGACAGAAATAATTTTTTCTTCCGTGCCGTTCCCGTCCAGGTCGCCGTTGTATAATTTCGAACCTCCGGGGATGCCGTTTTCATAAACAAACAAACCGTTACGGACGCGGCTGCCGTTCTTATTAAAAAAACGAATGAAATTGCCATTTTCAAAAACCACATTTTTTAAAGTCTGGAAAGTCCGCAACATTACCAGGCCGTCTTTTGCTTTTAAATTAACCTGATTGACGATGGAACCGTCGTTTACGGCGGAATCCTGCGAGCCGGTTATTTTTTCGTATTCCCCGCCTAAATCCACATCTTGCGCCAATGAAGTAGCGTTAGCCAAGGCAATACCGTTTTCGTATTCTCGGCGCCAAACGTCTTCTTCAAATTGCGTTTTGTTATTTAAGGATGTGGCCGCTGTAATCGGTTTACCCAGTTCCACATCATATTCGTCATACCACCAGGTTTGGGCGTGGTCTTTATCGCCGAAATCAAAAGAATAATAGCCGTCCAGTAGTAACGCGCTGGCCAAACTAAAACGGATTTTCTGGAAGTTATTGCTGTTGCCCTTATTTCCGGTGTTAGCATTAATTATATTTATACGCGGCTGTGGAATTCCCTGCTGGTTGCCGGCGTAAACGCGCATGGATTCCTTCCAGCCCAAAACCGGAAAACTTTCCAGCATGATACCGTTTAGGTCGTCGTTATAAACATCACTGGAGGCGTTGCCCACCAGAATGTACTTATTATTTGTTAAACGTCTGGTTTCCGCATAGAGTGTCCGCATACCTTCCTGCCAATGTGAGTCTATGTTATCGTCCTTTTGTCCGTCTTTATTTAAATCTGCAGTATCGCCGGTAAACCATTTTACATCCTTCCAGGCGTTATCATAAAAAACTCCGTCCCATAAACCGGTGACCAGAATCTCCTGCGCCACAAATTGCGCTAAATACTGATTGAAGCGGATGCCGTTTACGGCCGGTGTATTATCGGCCACGTTTAACATCCAGGTGCCGGGCCAAAAAGACATTTTGTTGTTTTGTGTGTCGGTTAGATACCAGTTATCGTTTATGCCTGAAGCTAATTTGCGGCGCATAAGACTGGAACTGTAGGCGGCGTCATTTTTAATTTCCTGCGGAGTAATATATGCCAAAATAATTATGTTCGGATTAAGTTCTTTTATTTTTTTCAAGGCTTCACGGCTGTTTACCTGCGTTTCCATATCCAAAATAAGCAAATCCCATTTGGACAGCTCGGCAATTTTATTATAAGAGATTTCCCATGATAAATAATAGTTAGCCCTTTTTGGTGTTACGCGCACGGCCGATGAACGGCCCGGCCAAAGCAAACCGGCATAAATAGCCAGCGCAAATATTGAACCAACCGTAATGATAAAACGTTTTTTCATCTAGTTCAATTTAAAACCGAAAAATTTATTCTTAAGAATCCAGAGTAAAACTTTTATGGGATGTTTTTTTATGGCTGTTCTGGCGGTGCAAATCATCCAGACCGGTATTTTACTGTTGTCCACTTTATTTCTAATTTCCCCGGTTTCCTTGGAACACCAAATTTTTTCTATATTTTCCACGGCTTTAATGTCTCCCATTTCAAAATTATGAATAACCGAGGGATAAATAATTCCGTTGGGATCCAGGAAGAAGAAGTCACGCCCCGGAGCGTTGGAAACTACCGGATTATGACTGGTGATAAAAGTGTACATACCGAATGCAAAATAGGCCCTCACCCATCGTTTTATATTCCAGCTTTTTAATTCTGATTTGATAATGTGCTGATATTGTTCGTGTAAAAGCGCGCGTAATGACGGGCTTACTTTTTCCTGATCTTCCGTGCCCAGGGCCATACCCTCGCCGATAGTCATTTCATCGGCAATCTGCTGAAAATCCGTATTCTTTTTTCCGCCAAAATAAAATTCCGAGGTTTGCGCGAAACTATGTGTGAACTGAATATCCATTTCTCTGGTTAAATCGTAAACTTGTTTAAGGTGGCTGATATTTTTTTCCGTAATGGTAAAGCCCAAACGAATATTTGTCATGCCCAGTTCGGCGCGCAATCTTTTTACCGTTTCCATATCCCGGTCAAAGCCTCCGGGAATGCCGCGCATTTCGTCATGCATCTTTCCCATTCCGTCTATGGAAATGGCGATGCCAATATCCGGCTTAATAGCGATTATTTTTTTCATTTGCTGTAATACCAGCTCGGTTAAAAACCCGTTGCTGGAAATAACAATGCGCGCCTTTGGGCAAGCCTTGGCCACAACCGCCACTATTTCCGGCAAATCCTGACGCAAAAACGGTTCCCCGCCCGAAATGTTTATATCCCGCAAAGAAGACGGTAATTTAGCAAATTCGGCCACGGCCAATTCCGGAAAGTTTTTTATTTTCCAAATATCGCACATTACACAACGCGCATTGCAGTTGTAAGTAATGGCCAGCACGCAATCTATGGGTAAACGGCAGTTATTCATACATGAAATTAGAAAGTTAATATGGGTGTATTTTATCACGAAATTATGTTATACTCAAGGTAAATTTACCTTATGCCAAATTATCTTAAAAGGTTCTCGTTAAGCAGTCTTTTGGTTATATTTCTGGCTGTTTTTACGATTCTAAACCAAAGTAACGGCCTGGACATTCTGGCCTTATTAATAATTGCCGGTATTATCCTGCAGAAGCTTTTTGGCGAGTATTTTATATTGATTCTAATGGCCATCCGCCCTACTCTGGATTATTGGCGAGATTACAACCTTTTTTCGTTCCGATCGTTTGATTTTAACACTAATGCCGCTCTTTCTATCTTCCTGCTGGCATGGTCTGTTTATTTTTTTGTTAAGAATAGCCGTTATTTTAAAGATGTCCCCACCAGAATTGCTTGGCTGGCATTTATTGCATGGTGCTCCATCACCGCCATTTATAGCTACGATTTAGTCTCCACTATCCGCGAAACCATAAAGGCCGCGAACTTATTTAGCTTGTTCGGAATTTGCTATATCATGTATATAAAAGACGGCCCGCAGTTTAAAAAAGAGTTTATGAAGGCGCTAATTGCCGGCGCCAGTATCCCTTTGCTGGTTGGAGTTTATCAGTTTTTTACCAAAACAGGACTAGACATAGACGGAATCGCCAACAGAATTTACGGAACTTTTGCCCATCCCAATATTCTGGCAACCTACGCCCTGCTTTTATTAATGGTGGTGGTGAATGAATTATTTATAAACAAGGATACGGCGTCAGAATCCCCGCTTGTCCCGATTCTCGAGAATCGAGGATCCCGACTCACTGTCGGGAGGCAGTCTACTGGTAGGGATGGGTTGGCGGTGGGTTTATTTTTATTGACAATTATCGCGCTTACATACACCAGGATTGCCTGGCTTGGAGCGGGAGTTTTGTTTATAATTATCGGTCTGGTTTATTATAGAAAAATTCTTTTTTACACGCTGACCGGCGTGGCTTTATTTTATGTCGCGTTCTACCCGGTTAATGATTATTTAAAAAGCAGTTACAATTTTAATTTACAATCTTTTAGTTTGATATCCCGCCTTACCGCCAGAAATGAGGATTCCGATTCTATTAAATGGCGCACGGATGTTGCCAGCCGGGTTCTGCCGTTATTTAAGAAAAAAATTCTTTTTGGATACGGCTACGGCTCATTCCCCCGAGTTTGGGATGACAATAAAGATATTGGCAATATCTGGGACACTACCTCCGAAGCCCATGATGATTATATAAAAGTTGCGTTTGAATCCGGAATTATCGGTTTAATTTTATTTTTGAGTATTTTTTTAAGTTTGCTTTACATGCAAATTAGTTTCGGAGTTAAAAACAGATGGACAAATATTGTATTCATAGCCAGCATTGCAATTTATTTGGTTCTGTCTCTTTCGGATAACATGCTTCACCACACACCAATGATTTGGTGGTTGTGGGCGGTTTGGGGAGTGTGGATGGCGGAGTTTAGGGCGGGTGCGAAGGAAGTGGTTTAGCTGTCATCCAACGGGGTTGTTAGCCGGACGGATTTCTCTACAGAGAAATCTCGTCGCTAACAAAAAACCACCCAGAGAGAATCACCTAATTAAGTACTTAAGGTATTTACTCATTCGCTCGGAAAAGTAAATAAATTTACTTTTCACTCACTCATTTCGCAAATAACAAATTATTTAATCGAGTAATCGGGTGGTATTTTTGTTAGGCAGATAAATCTGTCTATCTTTATTCGCTACCATGCTAGTGAACACAGATAGACAGATAGTGCCTGAAAAAGTTCGTTAGAACTCTTTAATTTTCATCACCATTATTTTTAATGATGAGTAAAATTGAAGGGGGAAGAGAGATGCTGGAACATCCGCAATCTCTACTCTCTTCCCCTATCCCGACTGTGCGACTTGTTAGTACTTATCGCACCGTCCGTCCCAAGCGCCACCCGCCTGGTCCGCCTCGGCCGCCGGATGATCCGGGAGCCGCTTGCAACCGCCCTTCGTCCACCGCAGGACGTCGGAGGTCGCGCCAGGCAGCCAGATCCCGGACACGGCGCTCGGAACCACGTTGCCCTCGCCCACCTTCTTGTTGCAGGTGATGGCGCAGACCAGGTTGCCACCGACGACTTCCGAAGAAGGAGTCAGGGCAATTGCCGCTCCGGTTGACGTCCAACCGGTGCAGCTCTGGATGTTGGCCACGTCTGCGGGCGTGAAACCCACGAGCAGACCGTGACAGGGGATCGGATCGACGACCACCACCACGTTGCAGGTAGGCGACGTGCCGTTGCACGTCCCTTCCGCATTGTCGGAGCAGAGGCACAGCGTGCCGTTCGGCTCCATCGAATCTGCGGGGCAGTCATTGCTGACGCCGTCGCAGAACTCGGGCTGGTCGCAGGATGCGACCGACTCGCGGCACACGGTGCCGTTGGCCTTGCCGGCGCACGCGCCGGTGGGAACCACTCCCGCGTCGGGGGTGGGGTCCGCGTTGAGCGGGCCATCCTCGATACAGGCGACGTTGGTGAGAGCCACCAGCGCCAGAGAAACGATCAGAAACATCATCGACTTCGAGCTCTTCATCATTGTCTCTTCTCCTCGGGCCTTTTGGGCACCATTGTTTGAGGTCATATAGCCCATTTGAAATGAGCTTTTCATCCTGTCCTCACCGCTAACATTTAATGGTGAAGATTGGATGCTCCGACGTAATCATTTTATTGATTAGTCGGAGCTGTGCCTCCAGCCTAGATTCGTCTTGCGACAATGCTTGGCATGGCCAACCGCTTGGCACAAGGTTGGTGCGGTTAGAATAGGAGCGACATCGACAGCCCGCCGTAGACGACCGGATCCGTCTTCCTGCCACCAGGAATCGGGAAGGTCGCGGCGCCGAGTCCGACCGAAGCTCCGAACAAGAAATGATCCTGCTGAAGCTGAAGCTGAACCGATCCACCGACGATTCGTTCGTCGGCGACCTCCTTGGGGTGATCCGAGACATCACTGCAGTAAAGCAGATCCGCCCCGACCCCGACCCGGAAGTTCTTGGCAACGCTTCGCATCGCCGCCAACCCCGAGTCCAGAGCCATACCCTTCTTGCAGTTGCCTGCGCGGAAGGTGGCCTCCAGAACCCACTCCGATTCGGCGTACCCGACTTCACCGACCAGTCCGGCCGTGAAAGACGGTTCTGGCCGAGCCGGGAAACCGAACCCGAGCGAGACCCCGCCGCGCAGATGGAGATTGTTCCCCTTGTGCACGACGGTCGTGTACTGCTTGATGACGTTCGTCACCGCCGGCGCGACCTTCTTGGCCGGCCGGTCGACGATGACCATGAGGTCCTCGCCGGGAGAAACGGGAATATTGTACGTCCCGCCCTCCTTTGGGGGCTTGATGTGAACCGTCTTCGTCTTCGTCGCCTCCTGAGCGAACGCATTGTTCGCCCACATGACACACACGAACGCGATTGTGAACAGTACGATTTTCTTCATCTGTCTCTCCTTTTGTTGTCGTTGAGTTGTCAAACAATCTACTTCGGCTCCCCACAACTGTTAGTGAGGAGACCAAGGGATTGTGCGTGCGAGTTTTTTAGGCTCGCACGCGGTAGGCACGGTCTCAATTCGCCGATTGGCGGTTGAGACACATGTTGGGGTGGGTGTGCTACTCGTCCTCTGGTGGGATGATCACGGTGACCATCCTGGGCTCGTCGGACGTTGCGACCACCGGATGGGAGTGGTTGTCGATCCTCTTGTTGAGGATCTTGACCTCCACGTTCACCCGACGCTTGGTCGCATACTTCTTCATGGCCGACTTGTCCACCTTCGCTTCCAGATCGGCCTGGTTCGCCTTGACGGCAACGGTATCGGTCAGTTCGTCCACCTTGTCGGCAAGCTGATTGACCTTGTCGGCCAGCTTGTCCACGTTGCCGATCACAGAATCGAGATCGGCCTGGTTCGCCTTTTTGTCCAGCTCGGTCTTGTCAGCCTTGTCCTTTTGGACATTGCCAACATCCGTCTGGACTGCGGTCATGGCCTTCTGGAGCTTCTTGATGCTGTCGTAGTTGTTGGACAGCAGAATCATCACGATGATTCCGCCCACCACACCCAGGAACATTAGGAAGCCCTTGAGTACGCCGGTTGATCCTTGCGAATCGTCATCGCGAACCACAGCGGGTGCGACCGGAATCTTAACGCGCTTCGTCGACTCCTTCATCCCGTCGATGGAGGAGGCCAAGGCCTTGGGATCTACCACCTTGTATTCCCCGCCGAGGAGCAGCGTATCATCGTGCTGACATCCGCGGGCCATATAGCTCGCGAGATCTTCGGGCTTGAGATTCTTGATCTGCTCCTTGAGAAACTTCTCGATCTGATCCGTCGTTTCCTTCGTCATTTCACTTCTCCTTGTTAGAAGCATTTCTCTCGTCTGCCACCATGGCCGACGAGTTAACACACTCAATTGTAATGATCTCCTGTTTTTGTTAGAACCACCAAATGTTGATGATTCAAATTTAAAACATAAAACCTCTTTTGAGAGAGGCGTACATTGTTTAGAAGGCTCAAATAGTATTCTCTCGATACTACCTACGCCTCGTTTAGTTTGATTGTATTCCGGGCGACGTCGCCTGGGTTCTTAAAATGAACCCATAACTATACCATAAACCGGAACATTTGTCAAGCCCCCCTGGTCAACTTTGCTGTATTTTGGCTAATCTTAAACAAAAAGTAAGCCCTTATGGACCTACTTTTACAAGCTGTTTATTGAATTATTTTTTAACTACTCGGCTGCGGACATTTGCAGAGCTTCTTTCGAATTATATAACTTTTTTACACCATACTCATCTTCTACAATCAAACGTCCATCGTCGCTCGTATTATAAACACGGCCTTTGTCGTAAATAAATACATCCTTCTGTTCTATGGGATCCCAGATTCTTGCCGCATGTCCGCCGTTTGTAAATATAGGCTCGATCAGAGTGTCTCTTGCAGGCGCAAATGCTAACTGCATTACTTTATCATTTTTGGAAAGGAGGGCTTTACCAAAATCCTCCATCCAATCTGTTCGATGTAATTTATAGAAACTCTCGGCGTTTAGCACCTTCTCTATTTGTTGTAATAATGCATTGTCAGATATTGTATTTGGCAGCAAAGCCGTCTTATAATTTACCTGCAATTCATAAAAATAATTAAGTTTTGCATCCAAAAACCTATGAGTCTCGGGTGATAATATCAATGAATTATCAAGGTGTTGCGTAGCTTCATGTCTCATCAGTTCAAATGTTTCAACAAAATCCTCCGGGTTAGAATTGTGCTCACTTAAAAACTTACTTACTGGCTGATCCGCATAAACCACCGCCTCAACCGGCGCCTTATCAACAACAACTTTAGCCCCCTTTACAGCGCTTGCTTCCAAAACTGATTTTGATTCTGTACTAACAACATCCGTTGCTTTTGCGGGTTGAGCTACAGCAGTTTCCTTCGGCGCATGATGAACAACCGCTTTATCTCTTATGTCTGCATCCACACCGGTTGGCGCATGCGTTACTCCGGAATCTTCCGGAAACGGATTTATTAAGTAATCCCCTTTTCGTCCGGAAACCGCGCCGGTGTCAACGATTTTTAGGTTTTCTTTTTCTATTCTAGTCGGTTCTTCTACAGATGCGGTATCGGCCGGTTTAGTTTCCGCCCATTTATAATTTTTATTAAACGTAACGTGTTCTTCGCTGGCCAGTTTAAAATGCGGCTGACCATTTTCGTCGGTATAAACTTCCACCTCCGCTCCACCATGCACGGTCATTGGGTGGCCCCACTTCCCGCCTTCAAATTTAAAGCCCATTTCTTTTAATTCGTGAACTTTCCAGAGATGGATTTCGTTGGCTGTCCAAGCCTTACCATCAGGATGCGTAAAAACATCAGGGTGATTGTGAATTATTTTATTCACTCCGCTTAAAATACCTTCTTTGTTGTTTAAAACTTCCACAGCAACAGTATGGTCGGCGCGCACTTCAGGTTCTGTAAGAACAGGGACTTCGCGAGGTTCTATAGCTGGCGGGTGTTCCAAAGCAGAAGAATCCTCAACCGGGGTTTTTCCTTCACCATGCGAAATCTGTGGATGTTGAGCGCCCTCTTCGGCTGTTGGGTGTAATACTTGCTCATGATCTCCGCGTAAATATTCAGACGCCTTGGCTGCGCCATAACCAGCCACGGCGCCTGCTGCCGCACCCATTGCCGCATACTTCATAGTTCGCCACCAGCCTGGCTTTTGTAAAATTCTTTTCTCAATATTTTGCTGATGTTTGATCATCTCTTCTAATTCAGAATTCAAACCAACTAACAACCTCTCCACACCACGGTTTCTTTGCGCTTCCGGAATAGCCCGTTGTTCTACCCCGGGATTTTGATAAATATATAAATTTATCTGCAAGGATTCAAGACGACGCAAAGCATTTTGAGCGCGTAATTTTAAATTTATATCTCCTTCCAACATTTGTAAATTTAATGGCGCGCGCAAATCTTTGGCCCGTTCGGCAAGTTCCTTTATGTTTTTCGACGTTGGCTCCAAAGACGGATCTTGAGCCTGCCTCTTTTCCCATTCCTCAATTATTTTTTCTGCACCGGAAATATTATTTTTAAATTCTTCCGCAAATTGTTCCCTTCTTGCTTTTTCATCTTTAATATGGCCCCATTTTGCTCCCATGTAACCGCCAGCTACCGCCCCCAAAACCGCCCTCATTTCCGGCACAACAGACACTACCGCGCCAACACTGGCACCCGCAACTACCGACGCCAAAATAGCAGCTACTTTTCTGGCATCAGATTCTTCTTTAATCGGATCCTTGTCTTTTTCGTTTATTAACTTACCAAATTCAATACCCTTTATTTTTAAACCTTTCAGTTTGCTGACAATTTTTGGATCACGCTCAATTACTTTGTTAATTAGCTCTTCCAATTTTTGGTCTTCGTATAGTGTTTTTATAAGAGTTTCCGCTCTTTCGGCTTGACTGCGCTGAACTTCCACGGCCGTTTCTTCACCAGCGCTTTTTTTCATGGCCTCGAATTCAGCATCTATTTTGGCTGATATTTCTTCTATGGCTACTGCCGCACCCGATTTCAATTTTTCAATCGCTTCCTTTTGTATTCCGGCGGCGCTAGCATCACGAAGACTCTGACTAAGCATGGCCGAAAGCTGTTCCATCATATCCGGTCCATTTTCTCCGGAAAATTGCGCCAACAAACTATCGCGCAGAGGCGCCGCTTTTTTTTCTTCAATAATTAATATCCCTTCTTCTATTTCCTTATTCGCTTTTTCTTTTCGTTTTTCAAACCAACCTTTTACACTACCTACTTTAGCCTTGAGACCGCGCAAAAGACCTGACGCGCCACCGACAACCGCGCCTCGCGCCACATGAGAAGCGCCAGCAGTAACAACTAGAGCTCCAACACTTCCGGCCAATACTGCGAACGGCAAAATATTTACAGCCCAAAGTTTGGCTTGCGCCACAGGATTTTCTTTTATTTTGTCCCATGATTTTATATTCTGATTCAACCAATTGCGCGACATTTGTTCTACCCATTGTTTGGCAACTTCAAAAGCGCGGACGTGCAATGTGTCCGCCCATTCCTTCATAAACTGAACCGGCGTATAGCCAAATTTTTCAAAGACACCGTTCATTTTTTTCAAATCAATATCCTTCCGGGAAAAAATATCTTTCATTAAAACTTTGGCTGCATCCGCGTTTCCCAAAATAATTTCGCTGACTACTTCGTGCAATTTTTTCTCACCCACAATTTCCAATAAATCTTTCTCGGGAATATCCAAAATACGCCTTTTTCTTTCCGAAGATTTTGAAACTTCTGATTGCTTCTGTTCGACTGGTTTTTCTGGAGAAGTTAGGGTTTCGTTTGGTTTTTCTAATGTTGGCGTAGAAATTTTAGGCGCCTCTGGAGTGGCGGACTGAACAGCAGTTTCCTCTGGTATTCCCGGAACACTGTCGTCTTTAACTAGTTCTTCTGCTCCTGACTTTGTAGCTTTAACCACTTGTTCCGCGCGGGCGGTTAAAATATCAAATTTTTCATTAAAATCACGGGTATTATCTTCAAAAACTTTAACGTCGTCCGTGTGCTTGGCATTTTCTAAACACTGCCTTAACTGGTTAAGCTCTTTGATAAAATAAAGAGACGGTTTATTATTAACTTGTTCTTCGATAATTGTTTTTAACTGCAAATACTTCTTTTCCAATTTGCTGTGTAGGCGTTTTCTCTCTTTCCATTCTTTTTCCGATACGCCGGGCGCAACTTCAATTGGTACCGGTTCAACAGCAACCGGCGGTACCTCTTCTTTTTTCACCTTCGCCACCGGTTCCGGTTTTTTTGGTTCTGGCGGTTTTTCCGGTTTAACAACTCTGGCCTTCGGTTCTTTTTGCGATTCGTATGCTTTTTTAAAACTCGGATGAACTTTAGATAAAATTTCCGCCACCGCGCCTTCAAAATTTAGCAGGTGCTCTACAAACTCTTCGGGCGTTATATTAACATCATCGGCTTTACGCAAACTTTCCTCCGCGTCGCGAAAATCTTTTGACAATGGCTTTAAAGCAGATTTGTCTTTTCCCCTGTTCGTAATAATATATTTGAGCGACTTTAAATTGGCCATTGCGTCTTCGTAGGCTTTATCTCTTTTATCCTGTTCTTTTTTTTCTTTTTCGGCATCTACAGGCTGTGGTTCTGCGGGTTTTTCTTCTGTTGCGGGATATAACCTTTCTAAAAAATCATCGAACTCATTGTGTTTCTGTTTGAATTCAGCAATTACTTCTTCCGGCTTTTTGTCTTTATAGTCATTCTCCTCTATTTGTTTAAAGATTTTACCCAGTTCTTTTAAATCTGCTTCTATTTTAACCTCGTCGGATTTGTTAATCTTTATATTATGCTTTAACGCATAAGCAAAAAATTCACTCAATTCTTTTTCGGCGCCTAAATAATTATTTTTAAGCTTGCTAAATTCAAGATCGTTATTTTTGCGCGCTTCGGCTTCCAATCTTTTAGCATCTTCCGCTGTCTGCCTCTCTATTTCTCGTTCTTTTGCCTCTAGGCCTGCTGCATCGGTATCTGCTTTTTTAGTCTGCCATTTTGCTATTTCCCCGCGCAATTCTTTTTTTCCCTTCGCAATTTCATTCATCGCCCTATTAAACACATTTTCCTTCTGTGAATTATTCTGCGCATTTTTTAGAACTACAGAAAGAACACCGATTCTTTCTAATAAATCATTTACTTCCTGCCCATTTTTTTGCAAACCTAATACAGAGCTTTTTAGAACGGCCAATTCCTGTTCTTCCGTTGCGACCAAACCTTCCTTTACCGACTTGCTCTTCTTATCTTTTTCCGCAACCACCCCGCCTTTTTTTGAGGCCGATCTATTCTTCTCAAAGTTTGGCGCGTCATCATTTGTATATTTTTTTGACATATTCGAAATGAGAGAGAAAACAGTTAAATTTATCTAATTGGTTTTGAACCAATGCGAATATATGCGGTGAACCGCCTATTTATTTTATTTAGAAGCTAATATTTGCTTGGTTTTTTCGGCGAACTCCACCAAAATATCCTTTACATCCTCTTCAAAAGAAGGCACTGATTCGTACCAAAAATTCTTCCATTCTTCCGGGGTGGTATTTTCGTTGTTTGACAATTTGACAAATTTATCCGTTTGTTTGCCATCTAATTGCGGAAGAAGTTTTGATCCCAAACGCATTTCCACTTGCGCCAGTATCTGCGGCACATAAATTTTTTTCTGCTCCTCGCTAAGCTCTATTTTATTCTCGTCCAGCAAGGCCAGTACATACTCAATTAAAAAATCAAATTGATGTGTTGTCTGCGCCATAAAATAAAATTTAAAATAATTAACCTAGTTACCAAATAAGTGCTTTCGTTTGAACCGTAAAACCCAGAGCCCGGAAATTAACATCCCCGCCAGCAATCCAACGACGGCATTGATTAAAAGATTGGGGCGGGCGGGCCAGCGGGAAGCAAGCGGATTGCTGACAATTTTTATAGCAACATCTCCTCCCAAATATTCCCAGCCCTGCGCCGCTATGGTTTGGGTAATCGCATTGGATAAATTTACCGCTTCTGCCTGCGAATAACTGTAAACATCTATGCCCATAAGACTACCGCCGTAAACCATGGCGGCGCGGACATCTTTGGCCCATTTTTTTCTTTGTTGGCGGTCGGTTAAACTTTTAAACGGCGCGCGGTCGAACTGGTAAGCGCCGGAAATCATTACTTTATTATAAAAATCCGTGGTGTTCATTACTTGAGCCAAATTCGCGCCAATTTTTTCTGCGGAACGGGCTTGAGTGTAAGGGTCTACGCCGGTTTTATCTCTGGCGATTATTAAAACCTGGCTGGTGGCGCTGTATTGTTTAGGAAAAAATAAACTGACTACAACAGATAAGACCGCGAAAACCAGGCCCCAGGTTATAATTAATTTGGCGTTTTTTTCGAGAGTTTGTAGCATAACAATAAATAAATTAATAAACCGCCATGCTTGTCATCCTGAATCAAATGAAGGATCTCTATCAGTATTGTTTTGACGAACCAGACAGAGATTCTTCTCCGCCTGGGCGGATCAGAATGACAATTGATATTACTTCGTCTGCGTCGCTTTAACAACCAAATCCAAAATCTTTCCTGCTCTTAAAATCTTTACATTAAACGTTTGTCCACTACTTATAATATACCACAAATTATCAACACTCACAACGCGCCCGTTAATTTCCTGGATAACATCGCCACGGCGCAGAGGGTTGGATGCCGACCAAACATTGGTAACCGCAAAACCGGGCACTTTTCGTTTTTCAAAAACAATGGCCTGCTCTTCACTAAACCAACCGTCTACTCCCAGCGACGGATAAGACAAGGCTTGCTGACTCAACACTTTTGGCAAGATTCTGGTAATATAAAAACTCGGCAATAATAAATTTTTTTCCGTAACAAAACCGGCCACACGGCCCTGGTTGTTTATTACCACTTCGCCGACATTAAATGAACTGTTTAAGGTGTAGGATAAAATTGGCGCGGAATCTAAATGTGGAATTTGATATTTTAATGACGGATAAAGCGCGGAGCTGTGATACCAGTTTGAATCCTGAAAAACAAATATGTCATCCAGTGAAGAATTTTCGTCGGTGAAACCAACGACCTTGAATTGCTGGTCTTTAATTTTTAAATAAAGAATTCCGGAATATTTATCCAGTTGCGCGGATTCCGGCTGTTGCACTTGCCCGTTTGCGGTAAGCACGGCCAGACTTTTATAATTACCGTCAAAATTAGGCTGATACATTGCGAACCAGCCATCGGAACTTAACATTATTCCATCTCCGATTTTTTTATTTAAGGTATTTACAGCGCCAATAACAGCGGAACCTTTATACACGTTCACAATCCGGGACGAAATTTCTTCCTGAATACGATTTTCAAGCTGAACACGGGTTAACCCCGGACGGGAATAAGAAGTAATCCAAGTATCTCCATCCGCAAAGCGTGGCCAGATCCAACCCAACATCATAGATGCACCACTCATGCCGGCGATAACGCTAAATACAACAATGATCAGCAGTATTTTTAATCGTTGCCAGAGACGGTGAACTTCTAAATTACTTGATTTTGGGGGGAGGTGCGGAGGGAGCATACGTTTGATAAATTTCTAATGACTAATTGCTAATTTCTAATTGTCATTGCGAGGAGCCGTAGCGACGCGGCAATCCCATTGTTAACACTACAGTATTTTGAGATTGCTTCGCTTTGCTCGCAATGACAACCTACTTCCATCTAACCACGAATAGCACAAATGAAACAAACAAAACCGAGTTCACCGCCAGAAACCAAACCTGTTTGCGCCAGTTTATTCCTTCGGGCATTAGATTGAATCTTACCAGGAGCCAGACGATATACCAGCACCAGATTAAAAGCAGACTGCTAACCAGATAACCTAGTGGTAAAAGCTGAATCACCCACAACAGTTCCAACATTAGCATAAACCAAAATCCAACCCACAGCCAAAAACGTTTATTCATTTGCGCACCATACTCCAACCACCACCATCCGGCAATAATGGCGGAAAAGACCGATGTTAATATAAGCCAAATCCAAAAACTAACGTTTGGCATGATTTGAAATGAAATTATGGCCGCGGTACCCTGAAAAACTCCGGCCAACCCAATAACGGACATTATGAACCGCCAGCGCAAATGGGGTTTTAAAAATGTGGCCAGACTGACACTGGATGACGGCAACAACCAAAAACTGAAGAAAGAAAAAAAACAAAATAGCGCGCCAAATAAATACCAGGCCAATTTCCATTCTATAAATAAAAGGAACGCCAGCGAGCCAAGAGTCATAACGATCAATGAAGCTAAGTGCTTCCAACGGCTCATTTCTGCCGGATAATAAACCAACCACATAAAAGCGGCCCAGATGGCCAGCCTGAAAACTAACCAAATGCCAACCAGCCACCAGGAATTTAGTTCCCGAACCCACCAAAGCATGACCAAATTTATAAATAAATCCAGCACGGCGGCGAGTTTTGGGTGGAATGAGATTGATTTGAGCATACGTTTAATTTGTCATCCTGAATGAAATGAAGGATCTCTGTCTGGCGTTTTTCGCGAACGGACAGAGATTCTTCACTTTGCGCAGAATGACAATGGACAAAGTTTTTATTCCGCTTATTATATCCTAATTTCAGAGAAAAGGCAAACGGATATCCTTGACAATTGCCCATTGTTTATATAAAATGTGGTTATGAAAAGCGGACAAAACCGCTAAGGAGGATGCCGTGGAAATCGCAATCGCAATCGCAATCGTCGGTGGATTAGGACTGCTTTCAATGGTGATATTTTTGATTGGGGTTGCCTCGGCTGATGATGACGTGGTGGGATCATCCATTATCCTTATGGCCTGCCTGTTCGTTGCGCTATATGTTCTAGCACTGGTCAAGTAGTTCTTTCTCAAGAAAAGTAATTTCCAATCGGTGGCGGTCGCCTAAGGGTGGCCGTTTTTTTATAATTAATCAGAATTATTTTTTTAACACTCTCTCCCCCATTTAGGGGGAGAACGGAAGAGGGGGTATTTTGAGGGACACTACGACGAACCAGCCGACCAACAAACAAATACCCCACCCTCTATCCCTCCCCTAAATGGGGAGGGGGCGAAACGAGTGAATTAAAAAAACCGCCAGAGGTCTTGCGACTAATGGCGGATAGACTTTTGGACTGTTAGGTTCTGGTTGTTAGTTTTGCTTAGCACCGGGCCAGTGGCACCAGCGCACATATGTTACACCCGGCGGAAGAAGCTGTTTGAGTTCCTCGTCGGTAGGAGTACCCTCGATAAGCGACCGATGCTTATAGAGGTACACTTGCTCGCAGACATCTTGGAGCAGTTCAAGATCCGAAGGTCGTTTGACACCGCCATTTGCCTTGAGGTACGCGAGCTTCTGGCCCGCAATTTTTACCTCGGCCTTAGTTGTGAGCTTATCAATCTCATCCATCGTCATGCCTCCAGTACCAAACGCAATGTCTTCGCGATTCATCGCATGGAGGACATAATATCTCACCATAGAAGGCACAAGGTAATCCTTAAATGGCGCATGAACGCCATATTGCGCGAGCTCGTAGAGCCGCTCCCTGGCCTGTTCGTACGTGGGATAGTATTTATCCTGAAGTTTCTGCTGGGTCGTATCTTCTGTTGTCTGAGAAGTCTCCTGCTGAACCTTCTGAAATTCATTCCTCCGCTGACGAGCCTCCTGCGGCCACTTATCCAATACCAGATACATGAATTTCCCCAAAGCACCACAAAAAATAAAAAATCCCAAACCTATAGCTACCAACATCAGAATTTCCATCTTCGTAGTCGGCTTCTGTGCCGAGTCTTGTTCTGCCGGGGTTAAAGTTTCTCGCTTCATGGCACTCTCCTTTTCTGTGGTTGTGAAACTGAAAGAACTACACTGAATAGTCCAGCCGGACTTTCTCTTCAGCGAACTGCGCACGCTCCTCGATAGCGGTCAGAATCGCCAGAATAATCTCGGCCTGGCCGGCACGATAGTCCGACCATCGCGCAATTTTCTCAGGGTCTATGCCCGCAAGGCTCTGCTGACACTCACGGCGAATCTCCGGCAGTAGCGAGCGATCACTAAACGCCGCGGCCACCCGCTGTGCTATCGTATGAAGTTCTTTCATGGAGTCCGTAGTGGTCAGCAGAATATCCTCAATCAACTTTGCGTCACAGAAAGAGCACTTGTTTTGTTTCATGGCGCATGTTTCGCATCTCTTCCAAACGGAATTTGTTTCTTCGGTTTTACATTCATTGCAATTTTCTGCAGCTGCTGTAAAAATTCGCTTGCTACAGTCCTTACAAAGTCCGTTCCATCCATCGCGCTTGCTCATTTGTCGTCCTCCTGTTTGGATGTTGAGGTGAAAAACTACACTGAATAGAGTTAACCAAGAAAATCGGCTTTTGTCAATGTCTCATCGCTCTCTCCCCCATTTAGGGGGAGAACGGAAGAGGGGGTATTTTGTACGACACGATGCGACCGATACCCCACCCCCTGCCCCTCCCCTAAATGGGGAGGGGACGCTGAGAGAGAATAAAATAAAAAGAGGGGGCCAACACAACACTGTGCTGTACCCCCTCGACGGACGATTTTCTTTTTTCTATTTGTTTTCGTTCACGATCTTGAGGATCGCCCCCACCATGCTCATCTTAGTGCAAAATGGCCAAACGTTGCCAGTGAGCGTTCGCCCAAGACCGATGATCTTGGTGATTTTTTCCTGAGCAGACCGCAGGAGGGCCAGCGCTTCTGTCGCTTGAAGAAGAGACCGCTCCCACCCCTCTTGCGCCTGCTGCAGAGCAGTCGCGAGTTCCGCCCGAGACATGCCGGACTGCTGGCCTTCGTAGCTCTCGTCGGGGCGAATGGAACCGATTTTGATCTGGCGGATGATCGCTTGGACGTCTTCCAAATTCTTCGCGGTGATCTTGAGACGGTACACCGGCTTTTCGCGCTTGGCGTTTCCGTCGTCTGCAGGGGTGAGCTCACACTGCGCGCTATTGTGCCGGTAGATACCGGATTCTCTGCGCCCCATTTGGGGAATCGTCTCATAACACGAGATTTCATCCATCACATCTTTGAGTTCGTCGGGCAAGGTGGTGTTCCAGCTAAACATGAGATACGGCCGGCTTGTTTCATCGAACACGTGCATCCCATTGAAAGTCGTGCTGGCAGAACCGTCCCTGTGTAGCACGCTCTTGAAGCCACTAAGTTCCCGAACGCTGTCCTTCAGGTACAAGTTGATCGACATGACACCGCTCCTCTGCTTTTGTCGCCCGGATTCCGTTGGGCTTACTGGGCCCATCCGTTCCGTGGTCGACGGTGAAAATGTACAGACTCACCGGTTTGGCCAGTGAACAGTTGAATATATCATATTTTATATGGATTTGTCAATGCCTATAAATTATGTTAGAATTTGCAATAACAATGGTTAAGGGATCCCTCCACTCGCTTCGTCGCTCGGTCGGGATGACAGACAACTAACCAACCCACCCCTACCCCGCCCAAGCGGGGAATCAATACGAGATGACAAAAAATGATATGCCCGCACTCGCCGAAAACAAAAAAGCTTTATTTGACTATGAAATCCTGGAGAAATACGAGGCTGGTTTGTCGTTGACGGGGCAGGAGGTAAAATCGGCCAAAATGGGGCAAATTAATCTGAAGGGGTCTTATGTTACGTTTCATAATGGGAAGGCTTATGTACTAAACATGCACATAAACAAATACAAATCGGCGGGTCCCCTGCCGGACTATGACCCCACCCATACCCGCCAATTACTTCTTCATAAAAAAGAAATCGCTTATTTACAGGGAAAATCCATGGAAAAGGGCTTGACAATAGTGCCTTTACAAGTGTATACTAAACAACGCTTGCTAAAGATAGAAGTCGCGGTTGCGAGAGGAAGGAAGACCTTTGATAAAAGAGAGGTTATAAAAACCAGGGAACTGAAAAGAGAACTGGATAGAGCAAGAAAAAATTAGGAGGGGGTGCCGGGCTTCGATAGAGGCTCCTGGCTACGCTGGCATACCGAGGGAGTTCTTTACCTCGTTAATCACAAGAGCAAAATAATAAGTGCAAACTTATTTTCAAAAGCGAAGGTGGCTATGGCCAATTTATTTGGTCAGAACTCTTTCGCTCCGGTAATGGCTTAATAACCAATACCCATCGCGCCAACAATACTCTGTAGTTGGAGTGCGGTGTCACTAACAGAGTGTAGTTCTGCTGTAGCGCCGACTGCATCAGAATGAAGTTACGCGGCTAGTCAATTCAATTTTCGTCCCCTTTTATTGAATTGATAAAATACCAAGGGACACTAAGTATGTAGAAGGTTTAGTCAAAGTTATCTACACGCGAGTTCAACTCTCGCCACCTCCACGTATGCGAATTTCGCACAAAAAACACAAGCCGGAACCAAAGAAAATGTTTTTTTATAATGCGGGCATAACTGCTCCGGAAGTTTTGGTGTTAAGCAACGAAGGCGCGATGCTGGGAGTAATGAAACCGGCCGACGCGTTGCGTATTGCCAGAGAACAGGAACTTGATTTGGTTTTAATCAACCCTAAATCAACTCCGCCGGTGGCAAAAATTATTGACTTTGGGCAATTTAAATATCAGCAGGAAAAAGAAGAACGCTTAAAAGTGGCGCACGCCCACGTTACCGAAGTAAAAGGAATAAGACTGTCGCTCCGCATCAGCCCGCACGATATGGAAAACAGACAAAATCAAACCATTAAATTTTTAAACGAAGGCGACAAAGTAAAAATAGAAATCTTTTTAAAAGGAAGAGAAATGCAGCAAAAACAAATGGCGCGGGATATAATCGAAAAGTTTATAAATAATGTGAATGCTCTGGTGCCGGTCCGCAAAGATCAGGAAATAGAATCAATGTTTAATAAAGTAACCTCAATTATAGCGAAGAAATAACTTAATGTCATCCTGAACTTGTTTCAGGATCTAATCGAAAGATGCTGAAATAAATTCAGCATGACAGTTAACCCTAAACATATGCCGAAACTAAAAACACATAAGGCCACAGCTAAACGATATAAAGTTACTAAGACAGGAAAAATAATGAAACGCACAGCCGGACAAAACCATTTTAACGCCAGAGAAAACGGAAAAACCGGACGCAACAAGAAGTCCGATGTAGTTACCAGCCAAACATTGCGCGCGGTAATGCAAATAAACCTGCCTAATAATTAACAAAAAACAATTAACAACTAACAAATTGATAATTGTTAATTGCTAATTGCTAATTAAAAAATATGACACGTATTAAAGGTGGTTTACTCCACTCTAAACGCCGAAAGGGCATTCTAAAACACACGCGCGGTTTCCGCTGGGGAAGAAAATCAAAAATCAAATTGGCCAAGACCGCAAAAATGAAAGCCGGCCAATATGCTTTCGTTGACCGCCGTTTGAAGAAGCGCCTGAACAGAGGTTTATGGAATATCCGCATCAATGCGGCCGTGCGCGAATTCGGTTTAAGCTACAGCAAGTTAATCAACGCCTTAAAGAAAAATAACGTGGCGTTAGACAGAAAAATACTGGCTGAACTGGCTCAAAACCATAGTTCCGTGTTTGCCAAAGTGGTAGAAGCGGTGAAATAGCACGGTTACTGTCCTTGCGAGCAAAGCGAAGCAATCCCAAAATACTGTAACCCTGACAATGGGATTGCCGCGTCGCTACGGCTCCTCGCAATGACAAACGCACCAAGACTGCACCCCCCCTATTGACAAAAAAACTAAAATCAGTAAAATACCCCTAATTACAAAGGCCCCGAAAATGTTTGGTAGGAAGTAGGAATCGTCCCCTCCTTCGATTTCTTTCCTCTTACCAAACACTGTCGGGGTCTTTTATTTTCAAGCAAAGTGAGTGAATTGAAAATAAATTTTCAATTCCGAGCGTGCGAAGAAAATATGCGGCGAAGCCCATATTTGTGAAAAGCGAAAAATAAAACCCCGTCGAATGACGGGGTGAAATGACTAATAAAGAACTACTTACTTTTCTGCCACCGCGCTCTGGCGCTTTTCCAGGCCAGGCGATAATTATCAGAAATATTCGGGCGTTCCACCCAGGCCACTTGCACCGGCTTGGCGGGCGCCATAGCCTGTTGGGCCATTTGCCGCATCGCTTCGGAACAGACAGGATATGCATCCGCGAAGGTTTGCGGGGCGCCGTCTTTTCCAAATACGTAATACTTATCAATCTTAGTTTTAGTAGGCTGGAACTGGCCAACGTCATAAACCAGCGTAACAGCGCCAGCTTGGTATTTTTCTTCTTCAAAGGCCAATGCCTTGCCCATGTTGGAGAAAGTCTCCAATTTGGGAAAGCTACCGAGCAAATCCAAATTTCGAATCCGGCCGTCTGCCCAGCCCATGTGCCGGCTGATGACACCGTGGAACCAGCGGTCGTCTTTTACCGGAAGTTCGTTTAGCTTGATCAACTTCCTGTTTATCATGTGCGGATAAACAACGTTGAGCATCAACCACTCCAAAAACTTATGCTGTGGATTTTGATAAAAGTCCACCCACAACAAAAGCCGTAATGACAAGAAATTATTCAGTCTTGTCGGTTCGGTGACCACCACCTTACCCTCGCAGACCGTCAAATAATTCCAAACATCCCACGGCCGTTTGGCCGCCCGCAAAATCCGCGCGAAATCCGGCGAACTTTTGTGGCGGTCTACCGCGCGGCGAATTTCTTCCAAATCGCCCAACATATAACTGGCCGTGTCCGCAATTTCCTGGAATCCGCCCAGCAGACCCTGACCGGCCACGATTTCGGCAACGGCCAAAGCCATTTTTTCCGGCTCCCAGCCATAACGCGCACACAAAATTTTCCAGCCATTGCCAAAATAGCGGAAGATCTTTTGCGCGAAATCGTTGTCTTCATCAAACAGCGTGCCCTGATGATTTACGTCCTTCCACGAATCACCGCCCGCGCAGGTAAAGGCATCATGCAAAAGTCCGCTCACAACCAACTTCTCTATTTCCCTATCGCCTAGTCCGTAGGCCTTTCCCATAACCAGTGAAAAGGCGGAAACGCGCGCGCTGTGAACCAGACGGTTGTGGCCAAAGGTGTGCGAATACAAACCGCGGATACCACGGCCATTCAAACGCAAAGTAGAAAGAAATTGCAGTTGCCAGATATTTTCCAGCCGGCGCAATCCGGTAAGACCAACCACATCGCTGGCCAAGCCCGGCCGTTCCACATAAAACGCGTCCGAGCCCAACGCATAGGCCGCACCCGGAACAAAATTTCTAGGCGAGTTTTTTATTACTCGTCCCGGAAGAAGATATATACCACCGCCCAATGCAATTTTGGTCATCATTCGCCACCTCTCCATTTTTTGATTGTGAATGTACTGCAGATATTGTCGCACAGTAATCATGCGCCAACAAATTAAAGGTGTTAATAAAAAGTGGACAAAAAAAGACCCCCGATTTAATTGGGGGTCTTTTTTTTATTTTGATTAAGGAGTGCTGGTGGTAGTTGTGGAAGTTGTAGGAGTAGTGGTAGAAGCAGGAGGAGTGCTGGTTGTAACCGGAGGCACTATTAATAATTTTCTGGCGTCTAACATGGCGGCTAAATAGGCCTTGCGGGCGGCTTCTTTGGCGGCTGCGTAATCTGCCTGGGCTTTTTTAACAGCGGCTTGGTACGCAAGATTTCTTGCTTTGCGTTCATCAGCTTTTCGTTTCAGTTCTTTTTGTTTTTCCTTTCTTTCTTCTCTGGCTTTTTCTAATTCATGTTTGCGTTGTTCTTGAGCATTTTTTATTTTTTCTTTTTCCTGCTCACGAAGCTTTTTTAAATTCTCTTGAGCTTCCTTTATAACTTCTTTTTGGTGTTCACGTAATTCCTTAAGGGTATTGGTAGAAGTGGTGGTTGTAGAAGACTGGTTGTTAGTAGAAGTTGTTTCGGCTAATACCGGTACGGCATTTAACATAACGGCCGCGACGATGATGCCTGAAAGTAGTTTTTGCATATGTTTTTATGATTAAGCCACAGGAGTGGCAAAGCGTTTAAATTGTCCCGATTTTGCTTTCGCGCAAAATCGCGGATCCTCGATTCTGACTCGAAGTCAGAATCGGGAGATTATTTTCGACCTTTTAATCCGACACTATTTTATACACGGGATGTGTAGAAAAGGTTACAGTGGGCTTATTATAACATAAAAAGACCAAAATACCCATATGCGATTGACAAAACTTCAATTTTAAAGTACTATTATTCCATATAAGTTTTGGGTCGGTAGTTCAACTGGTTAGAGCACTGCCCTGTCACGGCAGAAGTTGCGGGTTCGAGTCCCGTCCGACCCGCTCTAAAAAACTCGCGCTTTTTAGAGCGTACGGAAGCGAGCAAACTGCTTTGCTCGCGTCGGGACGAGAACGCCGGAGACATGTCCGCTCGCGCGGACGGCGAGGCGGTGGCTAACCCGAGGAGGCCGAACCGACGAGAGGTGAAGCAGAGTCCCGTCCGACCCGCTCTAAATTAACTTCACAGTATGCCAGAAACAAAAGACTGCAACGGCAATGCGCTCGCGGATGGCGATTCTGTTCAGCTTAATAAGGATTTAAAATTAAAAGGTTCATCGGCTAACTATAAAATTGGCACGGTTTTTAAGAATATCCGGCTTACTTCCGACACCGAAACAATTGAATGCCGGGACGGAAAAACTACCCTTGTGCTCAAAACAATGTTTTTGAAAAAAAGAAATTAACTATCATGTCTTCAAATCTTAAAGATTTAATCAAATTGAGCATCTTCCCGGTTTTGGTTTATGTATTTAATGACGCGGTTCAAACTTTCGCGTTATATTTTTATTACATTTACAGCGTAGATACGCTTTCGCATTTTTTGGGCGGATTAAGTATTGCTTACAGCGCCAATTACGCTTTATCGCTAATAGAAAAAAATGGGTGGATTACAATTAAGAAGAGTATTTTGCGGGCCGGAATTGTGGTGGGAACGGTAATGACTATTGCGGTTTTGTGGGAATTTTATGAATTTATTTACGATCTTTTCTTGTGGGGCACTACCATGCAGCCCAGCGTAGCGGATACCATTAAGGATTTGTGTATGGGAATGATTGGAGCCGTGGTTTTTAGCGTCGCGATAATGTATAAAGCGGAGAAAAAAAACTCCTAAAATTATTTATAAAAAATACCCCCGTTCGCCTAGGCGAACGGGGGTATTTTGTTTTATGTGATGATATTCCTATTTCTGTACCGAGCTGGTGACAGCCGTTTGGCTGGCCGGCACTGTTCCGCTCCAACCCCGCATCATTCCATAGCCCCAGCCATTCATCATAGCCGGATAACCGCCCTGATAGTAACCCCAACCGCCCATATAACCGCGCAATACACCAAGCTTATAACCGGCGCAGAATACTATTACGCCGATTGCCAAAGCGATTAACCACCACACAAGGGACTTGTGCCCACAACCATGATGCTGACCGCCGCAACCACCCGCTCCGCACGAACCATTTTTATCATCGCACATATTTTTTTTAAATTAAAGTGATTTAAAATCTGTTAACGAATTTATTATTTCATCAAAATTTTCCTTGGTTCCGGAAATTTTTATAACTGTTTTGGATTGTCTGTACCCGGCGGGGTAAACCAGCATAATTTTTTCTACCACACCCATATTTGTATTTTCAAAAACTTTTACCGGATATTTATTCCAGGTGCTGGTGGAAACTTCGTCCGGTAATACAACGGCTGAAGTCTTTTTTTCTAACACGGAAAACCATTTTGTTTTGTCCGGGGAAGAAAATAAAACCTCGTTGTCTGAATGACTAACCAGCCAGTCGGATGGATAACTAACCGTAAATTTAGCAAAGCTATCTTCGCTGTAAACAGATTTTTGTTCAGCCAGTTTCTCCTCAAATTCTTTTAACATTTGTTTTTTTAAATCCGATTTGGCAAACGCCACCTGATTGGCCACTTCTATTTTTACATCCTGCGCCGACATCTGGTTACCGCCGACAGTCTGGCAGGTATAGCCGCCCAAGGCGGTTACAAGCCCCATCACCCCAAAAATTAAAAGCATTTTGGTGGCGGCGGCAATTTTGAAGGCGCTGGACGGTTTGGCAGCCACTTTTTTCTCCATAGCGGCAATGCGTTCGCGGGTTTTAAGGACCGTGTCCGGGTTAAGAGAAATGCTATCTATCCCCTCTTGCACCAAAAATTCGGCAAATTCCGGGTAATCGCTGGGGGCCTGGCCGCAAATTCCCACTTTACGTTTATTTTCGTGGGCTACTTTTATAACCTGGCGGATTAATATTTTTACGGCTTCATTTTTTTCATCGTAGACATGGCTGACCAAGGCGGAATCCCGGTCTACACCCAAAGTGAGCTGGGTTAAATCGTTAGAACCGATGCTAAATCCGTCAAAAATTTCACAAAATTCTTTAGCCAAGATAACATTGGCCGGAATTTCACACATTACATAAACTTTTAGGCCGTCCTTGCCCCGTTCCAAACCAAATTCTTTCATTACTTTTATAACTTTCTTGCCTTCCTCTACAGTCCGGCAAAATGGCACCATCACAATTAGGTTTTTAATTCCCCATTCGTTACGGACTTTTTTTATAGCCTCGCATTCCAATTTAAATCCGGGTTTATATTTTTCATCGTAATAACGCGAGGCGCCGCGCCAGCCCAACATTGGATTTTCTTCTTTTGGTTCGTAGGCTTCTCCGCCAATTAAGGTGGCGTATTCGTTGGTTTTAAAATCCGACAAGCGGACAATTACATCGTTGGGAGAAAACGCGGAGGTAATAAACGCGATGCCTTCGGCTAATTTATCTACACAGTATTTGGCTTTGTCTTTATAACCAACGGTAAGCGCGTCAATTTTTTCTTTTACTTCTTTTGGCTGGTCTTTGTAATGCACCAAAGCCAACGGATGAATTTTAACAAAATTTGTAAAAATAAATTCTTCGCGCGCTAAACCTACACCGTCGTTGGGAATATTTGATAACGAAAAGGCGCTGTCCGGGTCGCCGACGTTCATCATGATTTTTGTGCGGGTGGGCGGAACATTTTTAATTTCTGTTTTTAATACCTCAAATGGCAGTAAACCTTTGTAAACATAACCAACTTCTCCTTCGGCGCAGGAAACAGTAACTTCTTCTCCGTTGGAAATAACCTGGCGGGCTTTGGCGGCGCCCACAATGCAAGGCGTGCCCAGTTCCCGGCTAACAATGGCCGCATGCGAGGTTTTTCCGCCTTGCTCGGTAACGATGGCGCTGGCCATGCGCATAATTGGCTCCCAATCCGGATCGGTAATGCGGGTTATTAGAACCTCACCAGGCTTGAATTGCTTCATTTGCTTGGGCGAACTTATAACTCTGGCCCGTCCCTGGCCGATTTTTTGACCAACACTGGTACCGGTGAGCAAAACCTTGCCTTTTTGTTTTTGTTTTAAATGGTATTGTTCTATTACATTTACTTTAACCCGGGAACGCACGGTTTCGGATCTGGCTTGCACAATAAATAACTTCCCGGTAACGCCGTCTTTGGCCCATTCCATATCCATAGGGTGGCCATAATGTTCTTCTATGATTACGCCCCACTTGGCCAATTGCAAAACTTCGTCATCGGTTAGACAATACTTTTTTTGATCCGGCATTTTTACTTTTTCCTGTTTTGTTCCACCTGTTACCACCGCCGAGGCGGGGTGCCGCTTCATAGCGGCATAAACTAATTTTACTTCCTTACTTCCCAAACGCCTGCTGATGATAGATTTAAAACCATTTTTTAGGCCATCTTTGAAAATATAAAATTGATCCGGAATAACCTGGCCCTTTACAACATATTCGCCCAAACCATAAGCGGCATTTATTAAAACTACACCCTTAAAACCGGATTCGGTGTCTAGAGTAAACATTACCCCGCTGGCTCCAACATCGGAACGAACCATTTCTTGCACGCCCACAGATAAAGCAATGGCCGTGTGTTCGTAGCCTTTGTCTTCGCGGTAGGAAATTGCGCGGTCGGTAAATAACGACGCGATACATTTTTTACAGGCGAGCATCAATTCTTCTTCGCCACGAACATTTAAATATGTTTCCTGCTGACCGGCAAAACTGGCATCCGGTAAATCTTCAGCGGTAGCGCTACTGCGTACGGCAACGTCTACATTATGCTTTTTAGATGTTTTACAAAGTTGTTTATAAGAATTTCTGATTTCTTTTTCTATGTCTTTGGGAAAGGTGGCGGCCAAAATCATTTTTCGCACTTTATCGCCCACTCTTTTTAATTCGTTGATATCTTTCTTATTCAAACCTTTTAATGTTTCCTTAATTTTTTTATCCAATTTATTGGCGCGCAAAAAAGACCAGTACACATCGGCAGTTAACGCAAAGCCGTTTGGTACAGGCACTCCTTTAGATTTTAATTTAGCGTACATTTCTCCCAATGAAGCGTTTTTTCCGCCAACGGAAGGGATGTCTTTGATGGTGAGGTCTTTGAACCAAGAGATGTAATTGGGACTCATAGTGCGATAATTATATCACACTTTTATCATTTTGAGAAACTCGTCTTCTGTTAATATCTTTACCCCTAATTTTAGCGCTTTTTCCTTTTTACTGCCCGGATTTTCGCCGGCGATAACTGCGATAGTATTTTTGCTGACGGATTCCCCTATCTCACCGCCCAGCTCTCTAATTTTATCTTTGGCTTCGTCGCGAGACATGGCGCTTAAAGTGCCGGTGAGGACAAAACTCTGGCCGGATAATTTGCCTTTTTTCTTGGCTTCAACTTTTTGAATCTGGACTCCGTTTTTTAATAAATTTTGGATAAGTTTTTTGTTTTTTTCGTCTTTGAAATATTCTACGATGGATGCGGAGACCTGGGGGCCGATATCTCCGATGGCTTCTAAATCAGCCACGCTTGCTTTCATTACATTGTCTATGGTTCTAAATTCCTCGGCCAATTTGATGGCGGTTTCTTCACCCACATGACTAATGCCCAGCGCGTTTATAAATCTGGGCAGGGTTACTTTTTTGGCGGACGCAATGGCGTCTACTAAATTTTCTGCGGATTTTTCGGCAAAACGTTCCAAAGGTTCCAAATCGCCTTTGGTTAGGCTAAAAATATCGGCGGCGTTTTCTATTAGGCCTTCTTTTACCAGATGTTCCACAATTTTTTTGCCCAGGCCTTTTATATCATAGCCTGATTTACCCGCAAAATGAATAATCCGGCGTAATTGCTGGGCGTAACAATTTTTGTTGGTGCAGTAGAGAGCGACGGAACTTTCGGCCAACCCACCCCTACCCAGACGCCTCCCGACCGCGGTCGAGGATCCTCGATTCTTGAGAATCGGGACAAGCGGGGAATCGCGACGACTGACTTCGTTGCCGCAGATGGGACAATTTTTTGGTTCTCTTATATTTTTTTCCTCGCCGGTTCGCATTTTATCCAAAACACGGATAATTTTTGGGATAATATCTCCAGCTTTTTCTACCACAACGCTATCGCCTACCTTTACTCTCAAACGCTCTATTTCATCCCAATTATGCAAAGTAGCGTGCGTGACGGTGGTTCCAGCCAGTTTTACCGGATCCATAACAGCCACCGGAGTAATAGCGCCCGTGCGTCCTACTCCCCAAATCACCTCTTTAACTTTGGTAATACCCTGTTCGGCCGGGAATTTATAAGCAATAGCCCAGCGCGGGGCTTTACCGGTAAAACCAAGCATGTTTTGGTATTTTTTTTGATTTACTTTTATGACTACTCCGTCTATCCAAAACTCCTGGCCGGTTTTATTTTTTTGCCAATATTTATGAAAATCAAAAATTTCTTTCAGGTTTTTGCAAACCTTCCAATGCGTGTCGGTTTTAAATCCTAAATCTTTTAGAGTTTGTAATTCTTGTTCCTGAAGAGGCGGAGCGTTGTCGCTGGAGATGTCATAGGCGGTAAGAACCAATTTTCTTTCGGCTACAATCTTGGAATCCAGCTGGCGGATAGTGCCGGCGGCGGCGTTACGCGGATTAGCAAAAAGCTCTTCGCCTTGCTTCGCCCTGCCAGCGTTAATCTTCTCCAGCATTTTTTTCTCTAGCCATACCTCGCCTTCGGCAACCAAACTAATCTCTTTTTTCAATTTTAGCGGCACTGACCAAATAGTTTTGATGTTGGCGGTGACGTTTTCGCCCACCAAACCATCACCTCGGGTGGCCGCGGTCGTTAAATTGCCGTTTTCGTAGGTTAAAACCATGTGCAGGCCGTCTATTTTTAATTCGCAGACATAATCTAAGTCTTTTGGCCTGGAACCCAGTTCTTTTTCCAAAATTTTCATTATTCTTTCTTCCCAATCCAGCATATCTTCCTCCGCAAAAGCATCATTAAAAGACCACTGCGTAACCGTGTGTTTTACTTTTTCAAATTTCTCCGATGGCTTACCGGCCACTCTTTGCGTTGGTGAATCCGGCGTTACCAGTTCCGGATATTCTGTTTCTATTTTTCGGAGTTCATCCATTAGGCCTTCGTACATGGAATCGGTGACTTGGGGGTCGTTGAGGACGTGGTATCTGTACCGCAAATCATCCACTTGAGCGCGGAGTTTTTCTACATGTTCCGTTAAATTTTTTGATACAGACATATGTTATTCTGGTTTGTCATTGCGACCCGTCAAGCGGGGAAGCAATCCTATCCACAGCTCACTCACTCTCTCCCCTACAAGGGGAGAGATAAAGAGAGGGGTTTATCGTTAAAATGTTAGCTTAACAACAACCAAAACCCCCTCTACTGTTCTCCCCCTTATAGGGGGAGAAACCTACTTCAAAAAACCTATATACCATTGTAAAATCCGCTCTCCCCACAACATAGCTACAAACGTACCAAGCGCGAGGTACGTTCCAAACGGAATGGCGCTGGAAAGATGCTTTTTGCGGGATGCCAGGAGTAATAAGCCGACAAAAGCTCCGACTACATACGCGATAAATAAAGCCACCAGCGTTACCGGCCAGCCCAACCAAATGCCCATCATGACACCAAGTCTAACATCTCCTCCTCCTATCCATTTTCCGCTGGAAATGACGTATTGTAAAAAGAAAAATCCTCCGGCGATTAGCGCGCCGATTAGCATTGATAACAAGCTATGTCCCAAGAAAATATTAAAAAATAATCCGGCCAGAGCGCCAAACCAAATTACCTGGGGTAAAATTTCCTGATACAAATAATCGTAGATAAAAATTACAATGAGCAAGGATACAAAGGTAAAATCCCGCAAAAAAAGCGCAGGCTCAACTGCCCCGCTGTTTAAATTTTTCCAGGCCACAAGCACAAAAATTAAGGCCGTGCCAAACTCTACAAAAGAAAAGTGTTTGGGAATTGCCGCTTTACATGTTCGGCATTTCCCCCATAACACTAAATAACTCAAAACCGGAATATTTTCGTACCAGGTAAGCTGACGCCGGCAGGCGGGGCACATACTGCGGCCGTTAACAATTTTAAAATTTTCGTGAGCGCGCCAAATCCAGGAGTTTAAAAAACTGCCCAGCGCGAGGCCGAGGAAAAAAATTATAAAGTAAAAAAATTGCCCGATATCGTCCAAGTAATTCATACGGACTAATTATATCATAATCAATAAAATCCACAACAAAAAACCCATCTTGCGAAGGGTTTTTTGTTTTAAACTAAGTTTAAACTATTGTTGAGCTATACCGGATGGGCTAAGGGAAATTCCTCCGCTCAATCCGTTAACTGTTGTTTCTAAGTTAGCAGTTACGATGTAAGAACTGGAAGTTGCTAATGTGTAAACGTAAGATTGGGTTGCTAAAGGATCTGACGGGACTTGACCCATATACGGGCTGCCACATCCGACGGTTGTAAAGCCAGAAGCGTTTAAACAAGCTTGGCCAGTGGCTCCCAATGTGACGCCAGCACCTGCCGGGTAGGCAGTTTGATCAGTATAGTAAAGTTCCAAAGCGGTTTGTAATTGTTTTAAGTCGGACAAACGGCGCGCATCGCGGGCTTTTTGTCTGGCGTTTCCTAAGGCTACTACAGCTAAGGTTGATAATAAACCAATAATAGCTATAACCACCAACAATTCAATCAAAGTGAAACCTTTCTTGTTCATGTTTTTCATAGTTTCACCCCCTCTCCATAATTAATTCTGACATCATTTTGCATACTTGGATTACATTAGACACGTCGCCATCATTTCATCACTGTGGAGTATTAAGTATTAGGTAGTAAGTATTATGCGACAATTTCGACTTGTACGCTTAATACATAATACTTGATACTTAATACTAAAATTGCGTTTCTATTATATCACATTAAACTATTTTTTATGCAAGACCGCCCGAACTTTATCCACAACCTCTGATGGTTTAAAGTGGGTTTTTAGTAAATAACCGGCGGCGCCTTCGTCCAACCCGCGCTTAACATCATCTTTTTGGCCAAGGTTAGTAAGTAAAATTATAGGGATATTTTTTATGGATGCGTCCGCCTTGACCGCTTCTAAAACCGCAAATCCGTCTAATTTTGGCAAGAGAATATCCAGCAAAACGATATCGGGCCTCTTTTTTTTGATATCGCTCAACCCCTTTTCACCATTATTGGCCATACTTACTTTAAACCCCTCCATTTCAAATTTTTTCTGATAAATTTCCGCCAGGAAAACGTCGTCTTCCACAATTAAAACATGGGATTGATTGTCTGACATAATTAAAATTAGCAATTAACAATTAGCAATTAACAATTGTTGGTTGTTAATTGTTTTTTGTTCATTATTTAAACAATATTCCGTAACGCCAAACCAATGGCCACGGACATGCGCGGCCCTATTTGGCGCAAAATCGGTTTCAACCCCTCCTGATATACGACTCTGGCCCAAGAATCTCCTACATATGTTTTAATTTTAAATTTTTCTTGAATATACTTTGCCAGAAACGGCATCAAGGCCATTCCGCCGGTTAAAATAATTTTTTCGGGGCGCTTGCCTTCATTGCCGGTTTGACGCAAATATAATTCCAAACTGACTTCTACCTCCTTCATTATAGGATCTACCACCGGCATTAAAATGTCCAGCCATTTTTGTTCGGTTAATATATTATTACTGGTCGCGGCCAGATAGTCAAATAAATCATGCTTAGCCTGCTCAACTAGATCGCGTTCAACCCCTAAAATATTTTGTAAAACCTTGTCTATTTTATCGCCACCCGATTCTATGCTTTGATGAGTAATTGGCATGCCCTGGTCTATTATAAAAAAGTTTGTGCGTTCGGAACCGATGTCTATTATCATAGATAACGCCTGATCCCTGCCAACCAAACATCGAGACAAGGCCGTTGATTCGGGTTCCAACGCCTCTAAAGACAATCCGGCGCGCTGGAAAATTTTGGAATAAAATTCTATGAGTTTATGCGGTACGGCATTTACCAAAACCCGCTGTGATTTATCTTCGGGCAAACCTTTTAACACCTGATAATCCAAGGCCATTTCTTCTAAAGGCATGGGCAATAATTTTTTTACTTCCGCTTTAACAATATGATCTAGTTCTTCTTTCTTTAATATAGGAAGCGTAACCACCGCGTGAAAAACAGATGAAACCGGCAGGCTGACAACCGCAGTTTTGGATATTATTCGAGACGATTTGCAAATCGCCTTAAGAGTGTTCGCGTATTTTTCTATTTGCGCCTCGTTGTCACCCTCCCCTTTTAGGGGAGGGACAGAGGGTGGGGTATTCGCGGAGTTTTGTTTCTCTAAAAGACCGGCGATATTTTTTTCTTCATTGGCCGCAAGTTTATGGATATCCTGTTTGCCGGATGTTAAACCGTACGAAAACAAAACCGGCCTGTTTTTTTCCAGGCGTAATTCTACTAATTTTATTCCCCCGGACCCGATGTCTACTCCGAGAAAGGATTTTGGTTTATTCCAAAACATAGTAACCTTAATTTCTAATAAGTTAAGTATACCATATATGGGACTATTTGATAACTGGGGATAAATGATGTAAACTAAAGAAATAATGAAATTAGAAAATAAAGAAATTTCTTAATTTCGCAATTTCTCAATTTCCGTTTCTATGAAACTATACAATACATTATCCAGAAAAATAGACGACTTTAAGGAAATAAAACGTGGAAAAGTAGGTATCTACGCTTGCGGACCAACTGTTTATAATTTCGCGCATATTGGCAATCTGCGGACTTTTCTTTTTGAAGATATTTTGAAAAGGACACTTCTATATAATGGGTACGCTGTGAACCTGGTAATGAATATTACCGACGTTGGCCATTTAACCGGCGACGGCGATGAAGGTGAGGACAAAGTGGCTAAGAGCGCGGAGCTTATGGGAAAAAGCGCGTTACAAATTTCTAAGTTTTATACGCTGGCGTTTAGAAAAGATTTAAAAAAACTGAACATTCTGACACCAAATAAACTGCCCAAGGCCACAAGCAACATAAAAGAACAAATTGCTTTAATAAAAAAATTGGAAACAAAAGGCTTCACTTATAAAACAAAAGACGGAATTTATTTTGATACATCCAAATTACCGGATTACGGAAAACTGGCGCAACTGGCCAAACAGGAATTAAAAGCCGGGGCCAGAGTAAGTATGGGAGAGAAAAAAAATACGACAGACTTTGCGTTGTGGAAATTCTCAACCGGAACGGAAAAACGCCAGATGGAATGGAAAAGTCCGTGGGGTGTTGGTTTTCCGGGCTGGCATATAGAATGTTCGGCCATGTCCGTAAAATATTTGGGCCAGCCGTTTGATATTCATTGCGGCGGCATAGATCTGGTACCTGTGCATCACACCAACGAAATCGCGCAAAGCGAAGCTGCCGAAGGCAAACCGTTAGCTAATTATTGGTTGCATGGCGAATTCGTGTTGATGGGTGAAGATAAAATGGCTAAATCCACCAACAACTTTATAACTTTACAAACTTTAAAAACTAAGAACTTCTCCCCCCTCGCCTATCGCTACTTATTACTGCAAACTCATTACCGGAAACAGTTGGCATTTTCTTGGGACGCTTTACAAGCCGCTCAAAATGGTTTGAATCATTTGTATAATATAGTACGGACATGGGATAAATCCGGACCAAGTTGTACCGATTATGAAAAAAAGTTTTTGGAGGCCATAAATAATGACTTGGATATGCCCGCGGCCACAGCTATTATGTGGGAATTAATTAAAGACCCAATGTACCCGGGTTCCGCCAAAAGAAAAACAATTTTAAAGTTTGACAAAGTGCTCGGACTCGGTTTAAGTAAACTGAAAAAACAAAAAATTTCTGTCCCTGCGGAAATCCTGGCTCTGGTAGCCGGAAGAGACGGCGCCCGTTTTTCCAAAAACTGGGCAAAAAGCGATGAGCTAAGAAAAAAAATAGAATCGGCCGGTTATTCGGTTGAGGATACGCCGGAGGGGTCAAAAATTACACCCATTTCTTCAATATAAAAAGATAAAACAAAAACAGCCTTTGAAAAAGCTGTTTTTGTATTGCCCCGTCGAAATTTCCTTGTGGAAATTCTTTGGGGCGAGTTGAACCGGAACGTGGTTACGTTACCGGGCGTTTTTGACGGGAAAGAGCGGGGTTGTGTTACTTTCCGGGCAACACCTCGGGCGCGTCATCGTCCTTCAACTTGAAGGGCGCCACGATGATCCGCGGCTCGACGTAGACTGACTTGACGTCCTTGCCGTTGGGATCCTTGCAGAGCACCCACGTTCCTTCCGCCGAAGCCGGTGAGAACAGGCCGTTGGGGTCCGCTTGCGCAATGACCTGATACGTATACCCATTTCGCCCGCTTTGGTTCTCGTACACGATCTTCTGCGGATTGGTGAACTGCGTGGCGTACGGGATGCCGTACCCAACAGAGTTGCAGAAGAACATTGCCTTCCCGGTCATCTCGTTGTACAGGTAGGTGTAGGTGACCAGACCATCCTGATCACGCAACTCCATGATGTCCTTCAGGATCTTCCGCTCGCGGAAGTTGTGGATGGCCGGCATGCCCACTTGGGCGGTTGCCTCGGCCAGCATTGTCTCCTGCTGTTGCTGCTGCACACTGTCAGAAGACTTGCCTCTGTCGGTGCACGAGCCCAGCAGAACAACCGTCGCAATCAGAACCACCGTTGTCGTCTTCATGGCTTTTCTCCGTTTTCCTGCGTTGGGGGTTGAAGAGCTAGTACTTCTGACCGAGCCGTTCCTGCTTGAGCTGGTGGACGAACGCCCGCAAATCCGCGGGCATCTTCTCCTCCGGGTAGTCCGCGGCGCGATGCAGGATGATGGACGCAAGCGCATCCTTCTCCTCCTGAGACTTGGCCTGCACGTACTGGAACTGCATGTTCTGCAATTCCTGGATCATGCCCTGGTTGTAAGCCTTGGACTCCTCGAAGGTCTGCCGGCGCACCTTCTCGTACTTCGGCGCGAACGCCTTGTACAGAAAGAAGTCACTGCCTTGGACCAGCCACACGGATGCCAGCGCCAGAACCAGCACGCCGAGCACGCTCGCCACAGCCACCTTCACTCCCGACACGTCGGAACTTGTCACTTCAGGTCGCATTTGACACCTCCGAAAAAATCCACCACGAATCCTCCGTGGCCAAGGTTGGGCAAAATACCCAATGCATAATTGTAGCATTATAAATGTAATTTGTCAACCTTTTACAAAAGGCTATTTTGGCGTATATTACGCGTAGAATGGAGGACAAAATGGGCTTCAACAAGAAGCATTGGTTGTTTCATTTGGCGGCGATTAGGGCTGTTCTTTACCTGGCTCCGGCCAATTGCGGCCACGCCAGGGTGGATAAAAAGGCTCTACCTATAGCGGACGTTGCCACGACGAGTCGTGGCTTTTTTATTTAAAAAAAAAGCCCTCATGCGTTCGCGGCTTTAGCGTGACCGTTCGAGGGCGACAGAATTCCTGCTGATTTATTATTTTCCGTGCTCGGGCAACGCCTTCGTTTCTCCGGCTGTTGCAGTCATCTGAAGAGAAATACCGAAAATTCTCTCGGTTGATTCCGCCATTATTCGGACACAACTTTCGAACTCATCACCATCTATTTCACGATAAGCCAGATTACAACGCAATGAATTAAGCTTATCCATCCAAATCCTGAACGGTTGGTTTCGCGCCTCAACTAAAGCAATTTGTTGCTTATGCTCCAACTGCTTGATTTTGAGCGCTTCCTTACCTTGCATCTGACTGGCAATCACCTCGACTAGCGGCTTCAATGCCTCAATAGCCGCCGGCTGACCATCAATTAAGCTGTCGGTCATAATCTCGCGAATCTTGTCATACCGCTGGGCGTCAATTGCCAGTTGAGACTGCTTTTCAGCCTCGATGACCTTGAGTTCTCGCCGGCCGTCAAGAATCTTAATACCAAAGACAAGTCCCAACAGACCCGCAATTCCCATCCCGATTAGGATCACCATTGTATTCCTCCTTGGGCCGACTATAACAAAAAACAACCATTTTGTCAATGGCTATGTGCGGGGAAAAAAATAATTCCTACATCCACTTCTTCTTTTTAAACACCAAAAACATCAGCATCGCGCCGATGACGATTAGGCCGGTTATTTTCCAAAAACCAAATGGGGTGGCGACGATAGGAGTGCCGGCGGCTTGAATGCTAAAAAGGGTGGCCACCAGGGTGAGCGGGAAGGTAATTACGGAAATTATGGTGAGGGTGCGCATTATTTCGTTCATGCGGAGGCCGACGACGGATTCGTTGGTTTCGTGAAGCGCATCTACACTTTCTTTTTGGCTTTCCAGCGTGTGCCAAATTTCGTTTACGTGTTCACGTACAGTATTTATATAACTTTGATAAGATGATAAATCCAAATCTCTGCCACCGCTGGTAATAAGATGATCCAAAACGGTTTTGTGGCCTTGCATGGCCCGACGGAATGTGACCACGTTGGTTTTAAGGCGCAAAATTTCTTCGGCCATTTTCCGGTCCGGCATTTTGGTAAATAAAATTTTATCTACGGAATTGATGTCGTCGTTAACATGTAAAAGAATGGGGAATACCGAATCTAAAAGACGGGTTAAGAGTTCAAAAAAAATCTTGGCGGCAGTGCCCTGAAAATATTTAGACGCGGTAGCGGTGTCTTTTTGGCATTCATTAAAAAAATTCTCTATTACAGGTAAACTGTTGTTGTGAATCGTTATTAAACTTTGACCGTTTAAAAAGAAATCCACTTCGGTAAAGCCCAGCCGGCGGGTTTTACGGTCAAAAACCGGAAAATGCAGAACCAAAAAATAATACCCCTCGCGTTTTACAAATTTAGGGCGTTGAAATGCGGGCAGACTTTCTTTTATTTCCTGGTCTGCTAGATTAAATCTTTTTTGCACGGCGCGCAAGACTTTTTCTTCCGGCTGGGTGACGTTTACCCAGAGCAAACCGTTGTTTTGAATTTCGTTGGAGTTTTTGTGCATAGATTACACGGATTTTTAGCTGATTACGCGGATTAAAGAAATAGACGCTTATTTGTCATCCTGAACGTAGTGAAGGATCTCTGTCCGTCGTTTTTTTGCAAACCAGACAGAGATTCTTCTCCGTCCCGCCTAGGCAGGCGGATCAGAATGACAATTGACGAAACCCTGTATGAGTTATGGGTAAATACATTATACCACATTGTTGGCATACTTAAAATATGTTATAATAATAACATGGCAATTGAACCTAAGGAATCAAATTTATCACCAATAACGGAAACAGAAATTAAGGCTCCACCCGAAGAGCTTGATTTGCAATTGGAAAAAGAGAGCGCCGAGGAAACAGAACCGGCGGAAGAAAAATTACCTCCGAAGCAAGTTAGCCCGCAACCGGCGCGGCCAATGCCAAAGCCAAGACCGGCCATGCCACTGCCCGCCAAAGACGCAGTCATGGTCAAAATAGAAAAAATAATGGAAGAGGGGCTGAACGATTCTTTTCAACGTTTATCCCCTGTTGCCAAGCAGGAATTTAAATTAAAGGGCGAACAAGCGGCTTCTCAAATCAGAGAACTATTAAAAAGCACCCACGTAAAGGTTAAAAAAATCCTGCGTCTTATTTTGGATTGGTTAAGAATTCTGCCGGGCGTAAATCATTTTTTTCTAGAACAGGAGGCAAAAATAAAAACAGACAAAATTATCGCTTTAAAAAACAAAGTCTAATTCAACTGTCATGCTGAACTTGTTTCAGCATCTACACACAAGACTAAAGATCCTGAAACAAGTTCAGGATGACAAAATATGGATATTACTGTTATAACAGATTTTCTCAACAATTTGCTGGCGAACAGTCTTTTTCTTTTATTATTTCCTCCCGCTTTTGGCCTAATTATTTTAATTTCTTTTTTATTTATTTTAAAATCAGTCTTTACGGCAAAAGGGCGCGAAAGCAAGGCTTTTCATAAAACAGTGCTGTTAATAAAAGTTCCTAAAGAAAAAAAGGGTGAAAAACCGGATTCAACCAGCGCGGAAGCCAATCTTAATCAAACCCGCGAAGAAGTAGCCGTGGCCGAAACTCTTTTCTCGGCCATAGCCGGTTTAAAAAGAGAAAGCGGTTTTATGGCCTGGTTGCGAGGCCGGAACGATCATGTTTCATTCGAAATTGTGGTAAAGGACAGCAAAATATCTTTTTATGTGGCCATGCCGGATAAAATTAAAGGTTTTCTGGAACAGCAAATTCACGCTCAATATCCTCATGCCGAAATCACCGAAGAACCGGACTACAATATTTTCAAACCGCAAAGCCATATTGTCGGCGCTTATCTTTGGTTAAAACACAAATCGGCTTTCCCGATTAAAACATACAAAAATCTGGAAGGAGACCCTTTGATTTCTCTGCTCAATCCGCTAAGTAAAATTCTGGAAGACGAAGGAGCTATAATTCAGGTTGTAGCGCGTCCGGCTACCACTAAATGGCGCAGTCAGGGTGTCCGCATGATTCGTGATATTAAAAAAGGAGAAAAATTTGAATACGTTGCCAGACGCGGCAAAATAGGTCGCGCTATGGCCGGGTGGACAAAGGTAATTTTCCCAAAAAAGAAAGAGAACAGCGAACATCAAGGTGAAAAACAATACCAACTCACCCAAATGGAAGAAGAGATGGTGAAAAACATGGAAGAAAAAATAAGCCGGGGGGGACTGGAAACCACTATTCGATTGATAAGTTCGGCCAACAGCAAAGAAAAGGCTGTGCTTAATCTGGAAAACATTATCAACGCTTTTAGTCAATATAATTTGTACCGCTACGGCAATACTTTTGCGGCCGCTGTTCCCCGCAAGCCCAACGCTCTCATCCGCGATTCTATTTACCGCACCATGCGTGAGGATAAATATATGGTTTTGAGTACGGAAGAAATGGCCGGTTTGTGGCACTTGCCTACTCCCAGCACCGAAACTCCCAACATCAACTGGCTGGGCGCGCGCAAGGCTCCGCCACCAACAAATATGCCCAAAGAAGGCATTATTTTGGGCCGG
The DNA here is from genome assembly GCA_964641245.1 of uncultured Gammaproteobacteria bacterium. GTDB lineage: Bacteria > Patescibacteriota > Patescibacteriia > Magasanikbacterales > GWA2-37-8 > XYD2-FULL-39-9. Next base: position 242,861 of record CAZXML010000001.1, read on the forward strand.
GCCGTATACCGCGGCGAAGAAACAGTCGTGCGCATGAAACGCGACGACCGGCGCCGACATTTATATACTATTGGTAAATCCGGTAGCGGTAAATCCGTATTTATTCAAAATTTAGCTGTTCAGGATATTATTAACGGCGAAGGCGTTTGCGTTATAGACCCGCACGGAGATTTCGCCGAATATGTTTTACAGCACGTGCCAAAAGAAAGAGCCGAAGATGTTATTTATTTCAATCCTTCCGACACCGAACGTCCGATTGGTTTAAACATGCTGGAAATAAATACCGAGGAACAAAAAGATTTTGCCACCCAGGAAATGATTGCAATTTTTTACAGACTGGTAACGGACCCAAGCATGATTGGCCCGATGTTTGAACACAATATGCGCAACGTAATGTTGACTCTGATGGCCGACATGGTAAACCCAGGCACAATTGCCGAAATTCCCCGCATGTTTACCGATGATGATTTTGTAAAAGAATGGAAAGCGAAACTTACGGACCCGATGGTACTGGCTTTCTGGGATAAAGAAATGGCCAAAACATCCGACTTCCATAAATCGGAAATGCTGGGTTATTTGATTTCTAAGGTGGGACGGTTTGTGGAAAACGCCATGATCCGCAATATCATCGGCCAGTCACACTCCGGGTTTAATTTCCGCGAAATAATGGATAAGAAAAAAATTCTGATTGTAAATTTGGCCAAAGGTTTGGTGGGAGAAATAAACTCCAACCTATTGGGTTTAATAATTGTTTCCAAACTGCAGATGACCGCATTGGAGCGCGCATCTATGCCGGAAGAACAACGCAATGATTTTTATTTATACATAGATGAGTTCCAAAACTTTATCACCGAATCTATTGCCACTATTCTTTCCGAAGCGCGCAAATATCGTTTGGAGCTTATCATTGCGCATCAATATATGAAACAACTGGAAGACAATAAAGGTAAAACCACTGTGCGTGATGCCGTTTTGGGAAATGCCGGCACCATAGTTTCTTTCCGTATTGGCGTAGAAGACGCGGAAATTTTGGCTAAAGAATTCGCTCCGGTGTTTAGCGCCTACGATTTGGTGAACGTGGAGCAATATACCGCTTACGCCAAACTTTTAATTGACAATACCGCCGCTAAGCCGTTTAATATGTTTACCTATCCGCCCCGTGCCGGCAACAAAGAGCTGGCTGCAGCCATCAAAGAACTCTCCAGGCTGAAGTACGGACGGCCCAGAGAAATTGTGGAAGCGGAAATAAATGAACGCGCGCAGTTGGGTGTAGCTGTGTCTGAAGGAGAAACGACTACGAGCGAGGCGACACTTTAATTAATTGTCATGCTGAACTTGTTTCAGCATCTGCTTAAGAACGAAAGATCCTGAAACAAGTTCAGGATGACATTGCGTATGAGTACGATCTACCGTAAATACCGGCCTCAATTATTTAGTGATATTGTTGGGCAACAGCATATTATAAAAACGGTTATTAACGAAATAACTGCCGGTAAGATAGCGCACGCCTATCTTTTTTGCGGTCCCCGCGGAACGGGGAAAACCACTTTGGCCAGATTGCTCGCCAAGTCCATAAATTGCGCAAACAGAAAAGAAAAAGACAGCGAGCCGTGCGGTACGTGTTCGTCGTGCGCGGAGGTTACAGACGGCCGCAATATAGATGTGATAGAAATAGACGCGGCGTCGCACACGGGCGTAGAAAATATGCGCGAAAATATTATAGAAAACGCGCAATTTAAACCCACCAAATCAAAATATAAAGTATTTATCATCGACGAAGTGCACATGCTTTCCACCGGCGCCTTTAACGCGTTACTTAAGACGCTGGAAGAACCGCCCGCCCACGTAATTTTTATTCTGGCCACTACCGAACAACAAAAACTACCGGCCACCATTATTTCCCGCTGTCAGCGTTTTAATTTCAAAAGAGTCGGCTATGAAGATATGATGAAACGTCTGGGCGAAATTTGTAAAAGTGAAAAAGTAAAAGTAGACAAAGAAGTTTTGGAACGCGTTATAAATAAAAGCGATGGCTGTATGCGCGACGCCGAAAGTTTGCTAGGGCAAGTATTAAGTTTGGATTTGAAGAGCATTAGCCCGGAAGACGCGGAAATGATTTTGCCCACCTCCGGCATTCAAACAGTGCTGGAGTTTATAAATTTTATTTTAGAGAAACAAACCGCGGAAGCCATAAAAATGATTCAAAATCTGGTTTCAGACGGCGTGAACCTGGAACAATTTGCTTACGATACACTGGAGGCTCTGCGACTTCTTATGATTCTACAGGTTGATCCACAGGCCAAAAATATCAACACCGATTACAGCGATGAGGCTCTAAAATCACTCAAAAAAACCGGTCTTAAAATTTCCGCCCAACATTTGGTAAAAATGATTGAAGCGTTAATTATCCGACGTCGGGATATTAAGTCATCGCCAATGCCGCAATTGCCGTTGGAGCTGTTTGTGGTGGAGTTTACGTGCGCTCCTGACCGCCACTTCGACGACACACCGATTGTCATTCTGACGAAGGAAGAATCTATACCGATAAAAAAAAATAGTATAGATCCCTCGTCGGCTACGGCCTCGCTCGGGATGACAAACAATACAATCACCCAAACCATAAAAGACACCATCTCCAACCTTACCCACAAGCAAATTAAAACCACTTTAGAGGACATAAAAGCAAAATGGAATGACGTTATCCGGGAAATTTCCAAGGAAAACCATTCCCTTAGTTTCATTTTAAAAATGAGCAATCTTTTGGCTGTAGACGATGATGGTCTTAAAATCTCCGTCCCCTACTCTTTCCACAAAGATAAGCTGGAAGAAAATAAAACCAAAAAAACCATAGAACAGACCCTGACGAACTTTTTTTCGGAACGCATATTTTTACAATGCGAGGTTGTAGAAAGCCGGGTACAAACAAATAACGATGACGACTTAAATAAATTGGCTGCGGACTTTGGAGGGAATGTTGTATGAAGGTGAAATTGATTATTTTTATTTTTTCCGCAATGTTTTTAGTCCACCCTGTCATAATCGCCCGTGCGGCTGATTTTGTTAATCTTTCCGTGCCTTATGTGCCGGAAGCCCCGGATGGTTTAATGGTAAAACCGTGGAATAATTCCTGCGAAGAAGCTTCCACAGTTATGCTTGATGAATACTATTCCGGAAACAATGATAAGAGGCTTGCTAACGTAAAGGCAAAAAAATCAATTTTATTTTATATAGACATTGAAAATAAGCTTTTTGGATATAACAGCAACACTAACGCCGCCGAAATGACAAAAGTAATAAACGGATACTCCAAATACTTTGAAGCTAAAATAAAAACCGACCCGACCCTGGATGAAATAAAAAATGAACTAAATTTAGGCCGTCCGGTGATTGCTCTGCTTTACGGAAAAAACCTGAATAACCCCCGCATTCAATTTGCCCGGAGCGGTTCTTATTATCATACATTTGTAATAAAAGGCTTTGATGACGCCACCGAAGAATTTATTGTAAATGATAATGGCGACCTGAAAAAAGGCCTTGACTTGCGCTATAAATATGATACAATCTTAGGCGCTTTACGTGATTACAATCACAAGACGAAATTAACGGAAAAGCCCGCAACTGCGCTGTTTACCAGTCAGAGAATGCTGGTAAAAACAAAGGATAGCGGACGAATTTATCTTATCAATGACAACAAAAAACACCATGTTTCTTCTCCACAATTGTTTAAAGACCGCAAATGGAAATGGAGCTTTGTGATGACGGTGGATAAATCATGGCTGGAGAAATTCCAATCAGGACCGGCAATATAGACTCCGAGGTGGTCTAATGGTAGGACAGCAGACTCTGAATCTGCTTATCTTGGTTCGAATCCAAGCCTCGGAACATATGTCTCAAATTATCGACGGAAAACTCATTGCGGCAAAAATAGAGACGGAAATTGCTTCGCGCATTGAAGCTCTAAAACAAACGGGTATTACTCCAAAGTTGGCCGTTGTTTTGGTTGGCGAAGACCGGCCATCTCGGATTTATATCAAAAGAAAGAAAGAAGCGGCGGAACGTGTGGGTATTAATTTTGAATTACATGAATTACCGGAAGATATAGAAAAAAACGAGCTTATTAAAACCGTACAAAAAATACAGCAGGATCCCCTGCTTACCGGACTGATAATTCAGCTTCCCCTGCCGGAGCGTTTGTATGTGCCGGAAGTACTTAACGCAATTAATCCAAATATAGACGTTGACTGTCTGACGGATTGCAATATCGGCAAGCTTGTAATGAAAACAAATTTGATTGAACCACCAACTCCTTGGGCTGTCATTAAAACTTTAAAAGAAATTAATTTTGACTTGGCCGGAAAAAATGCCATTATTATCGGCACCGGCGCGCTGGTGGGCAAACCTCTGGCCATAATGCTGGTAAACGAACTGGCCAGTGTAACCACCTGTAATAGCCGGACTAGAGATATAAAAAATAAATGCCTAAACGCGGATGTGATTATTTCCGCTGTGGGCAAAAAAGATATTGTTACGGCCGATATGGTAAATGATGGCGCTGTGGTAATTGATACCGGTATTGTTTACGACAACGGAAAAATGCGCGGCGATGTTGATTTTGCCAATGTTTCTTCAAAAACCAGCTTCATCACTCCCACCCCGGGCGGAATCGGCCCCATTACCGTTGCCAAACTTCTTCTAAATACCACTATTTGCGCGGAAAAGATAAACGGTATACTATAGATAAGGAGGCTGGTATGGCGACAAAAAACTTGCCTTGCGGCAAAAAAGTTGGAATTGAGAAAGGCAATTGTGACGGCGAACTCATTCTAATTGACGGATCGCAGTCGCGCACTCGTGTGCGTTGCAATAAGTGCGGTAGGGTAGTTATTTTAAAAATGTCGTTACTGCAATTTGCCCAATTTTTGAAAGAAAAACAGGATTTAAAAAAGTAGGCCCAAAGGCAAGGAGCTAACCATGAAACCATGGCAAACAGACTGGCAGATTGAAGTTCTTTTAGGAAAAGTGGTGATGCACGATTGCCTGTATTGCAACCAAAGAACAGTTTACCATCTGACCATAATTCTGGATGGAAAAACAAATTTTAAGCGCTACAAATGGCTGTGCAGTGTATGTGGAGGCGTGATCTATGAAAAGCTTGGATTATTTGAGCCAAATTAAGAGTTGACGGACTCTCCAAAACCGTCATTTTTTTTAGGCGAAAGGCAATTCTGCCAGCGGTGTTTCTTTCGGCTCTTCTTCCACAGCCTGTTGAACCCTTCTTTTTAACGGACTCTCGGTCATTTCTTCTATAGGCAAATTAATAGGCGGCTCGGCGCGTTTGCTGGCCGTTTTTTGTAATAGAGGGGCTTTAACCAACGGCAACGGGAAGTGCCACAAAGTAGCCAGCTCTTGGATATTTAATATATACGGATTTTTACCGGTTCTGATTTTTCTCTTTTTAAACGCGCTGACGAATCTTCTTTTAATTTCCAACGTGCGGTAATCTCCAAAAGCATAATGAGCCTTGGTGGCCAGTACGGGTATGATAGCGTTGCGTCCGCTATAATTAAATTGATTCATAGCACCGATGAGGCCGTCCAGACAACGGCTGGGATTGAATATTTCCTTTGGCGCGGCATATAAAACCCGGCACTTTATTTTGAAGCCGATTTTGGAAATTTTTTCTTCAATGGCCGCAACGGTATCTCTTACACCCGGAGTAAGGTCGGAAATTTTTCCGGGCATTTCTTCTTTTTTCTTAATAACCGGCCCCTCGGCCGGCGGACGGATGGCGTTTAAAAGCTCTTCCACGATAACATTAATAATTTTAAACAGAAAAAACTGCTCGGACACGTGCTTTTTATTGGTAATGATTTTTTTGATGAGCTCTATGCCTTTGGCTTTCCATGCTTCCGAAATCGGCTCTACAATAATTTGAAACCAAAGATTTTCTCCGGCGCCAATACGCGTAAAATTTTCCAAAATAGCGGCCATGGGGTCATTGAATGTATAGTCGGGAGTAATACTGTGTTCAAATTCCGAGTAGGTTCGGATTGGGTATGGATCCGGAGCCGCTAGGCCAAATTCTAAACCGAAAATTTCGTGGGTTTCGTTTGGGTATTTGCCGGGAATAGCGCCGACATAATCCTCTACTTCGGTGATTTCGGCCATTGGATACTGGGCGTAAATGGCTGCTTCTACCAAATCTCGGTAATTGGCTTCGGTATAAATTAAAAATTGAATATAACCTTCTAAACTTATAATTTCCAAACTAAACCACCGCTGTTTTACTCCCTGCCAGTATTTTTGCCCGATATTTGGCTCAAAAAGAGCGCCGCTAAGATGAGAAAAAATCTGTTCAACCGCTTTTGGGCTTTGAATGGTGTCTGTGGGAACATCAACGGCCAGCACAATCCATTCCCATGTGCTTGTGTATTTTGCCTGCCGTACTTTAACCCAAAGTTCCATGCCCATAAAAAAGAAGATTAGGGCCACAATCGCCCACCCGACAATAGCAAAAATAGCCGACACTCTTTGGTCTGTTGGCAAATTTAAAATTTGGCTCCACAAGGAAAAATCTATAACAATGCCAAAAGGCAGTTCCGAAACCGGCATATTATTTTTTTACAATGCTAAATACACCGCCGTAAATTATAAGGACACCAAAAATAGTCCACCACCAGCCGTATTGGCTGGATACCCAACCGCTATAATAGGCTAACGCGCAAATAATAGCCGCGCATAGCGCTACCATGTGTCGAATTGCATTATCGGACATACAACTAAGTATTAAGTATTAAGTATTACGTATAAAGTATTATGAATCAAATATCGCTTTTACCTTAATACTTAATACATGATACTTGATACAAGTAACTTTTATAATTATACCACACCCCATAAAACAAAACAAAACCCGCTTTTGGCAGGTTCTGCTATGAAATAAGGTATTATGCTCTTCTGCGTTCTTGCCAATTATACACCACCACCAGGAGCGGGCTGGCGATGAAAATAGAAGAATAGGCGCCGCTGGCGATACCGATTAGTAAAGCTAGGACAAAATAATGGATACTGGCTCCGCCGATAATAAATAAGGCTATGAGCGGTAATAGAGTCTTGAAGGTTGTGTTAATGGAGCGCATTAAGGTTTGGTTTAAACCCATATTGACCACATCGGAAAAATTATCTCCGCCGTGTCTTTGCAGGTTTTCACGGATGCGATCGTACACCACGATTGTATCGTTAACAGAGTACCCCAGCACCGTAAGGATTGCGACTATGAAAGCGGTGTCTATCTCTACGCCTAAATATCTGCCCAACACGGCAAACACGCCCATTACCAGCAAAACGTCATGAAAAAGGGCCACAATGGCCAGCACGCCGTATTTCCAGCTGGCTACCGGCCGGGATACTTTTCTGAAGGCGTAGGCGACGTAAATGATTATACCCAGAAGAACAAATACAAAGGCATAAGACGCTTTTGACTTTAACTGACTGCTGATAGAAGCGCCGATGGTTTGAAAACTGCCTTCATTAATTTGGTTGTCTTGTGTTTGTAGCTTGCTTTTGACTTCACCTAAAACGCGCTGATGTTCTTCTTCAGATAGAAAGTTTGTGCGGACAATAATTCCGTTATCCCCTGTTTTTTGAATGGAAGTATTTTTTAAATCCAACTCATCAAACACTTTTTGAATTTCAACTGTTTCCGGTCTGGTGGTAAAGGATAGTTCCAACAACGAACCGCCGGTGAAATCAATTCCCGGTTTTAAACCCCACATCGCCAGAAATACCACACAAACAACGGTAATCAGTCCGCTGACTACCAACCACAACTTGGAATATTTTATAAATGGAATGTTTCTCATAGGGGCGAATTATTTAGTAACTGTTAATTCTTCTTTTTTTCTGTGTCCCAAAAACAATATATTCCCCCGTTCGTTCATCCACGGCAAAACAAGTCTCATAATTGTTCTTGTTAAAATGATGGCGGAAAACATACTTACCAGCACGCCGATTGCCAGCGTGACGGCAAAGCCCTGTACAAATCCTGTTCCCATCCAGACCATAAAGAAACAACTAATAAGCGTGGTGATGTTGCTGTCTCTGATGGACGGCCAGGCCCGAACAAACGCCTCTTCAGCGGCAGATTTAAGACTTCGTCCTTCTCTTAGTTCTTCTTTAAGCCGCTCAAATATAAGCACGTTGGCATCTACGGCCATACCTATAGATAAGATGAAGCCGGCCATACCGGACAATGTAAGGGTTACGCCGATTAATTTGAATAAAGCAAGAGTTAATAAAGTGTAAATACATAAAGCAATAGAAGCCAGGAATCCAGGCAATCTATAATACAATATCATATATATAAGTACGGCAATTAAACCATAAATACCGGCCAAGAGGCTTTTTTGCATGGATTCGGCTCCTAATGTAGCGCCTACTTTTTGCTGGCTGATTAAATCCACCGGGACCGGCAAGGCGCCGGAGTTTAAACGCTGGGCCAAAAGTTTGGCTTCTTGGATAGAAAAACTGCCGGAAATTACGGCGCTACCGTTTAAAATCGGCTCATTAACTCGCGGGATGCTAACCGGGGTTCCGTCCAAAAATATGGCAACCAACTTGCCGGTACTGCGCTTGGTGATATCGGCAAATAATTGTGTGCCTTCGTCATTGAATTGCAAAGCCACTTGAACCTGACCGGTGCGGGAATCCTGACTTACTTCAGTTCTTTTTAATTGTTTGCCGGATAAACCGGTTTCCTTCCATTGTTCGGATGGCGGTACGATATCTATCGGTTGTTTTGTTTGTACAAAAATTCTGGCAATAGTATAAAGAGTCGTGCTGGCGGATACTGACCCGCCGTCTCCTTGTTGTGAAGAAATTCTTTGTACTATATTCAAACCGTCAAAACTTTTTACCAGTTCTGTGCTGACATCGCCGTCTTTGTGAAGACCTGCCCATTTATAAATATCCGGGAAAACCGAATTGTCTATTAAACCAACCACTCCGGCTTCGGCTTTAGATTTTTCGTCTTCGGAATATTGTGTTACCGCATCGGCAAAACTCATACCGCCTTTTATAGCGACAAGCGCTTCATTGGCTTTCTTTTGCGCCGCGGCGTTATAATCGTTCATTTCTTTTGTCTCTGCGGCTGTAAGCGGTCTTAAAGGTTCGTTATTTTCTTCTTTAAATTCTAAAATAGGAGTTTCACCAATCATTTTTATGGCCTGATTAACGTCGGTAATGCCCGGCAATTCTACAATTACCCGATAATCATTGCCGACTTTGGTTGTTTGCACCAACGGCTCGGACACGCCCAAACCACCGCGCACCCGGCGTTCAATTACATCGCGCACGCCTTCTACGGCGCTGGCTCTGTCCGCGTCCGGAATCAATGCGGTATCAGCCTGATATATAAGATGGGCGCCACCTTGTAAATCCAGCCCCAAATTAAACCCGGCTGACGGAAAATTAGGAATGCCTAAGTTCGCTTTTTTATTAACCCAATCTATGCCTCGGTTAGCGTAAACCGGAAATACTATTAGCAGACAAAAGACAGTTAAAACAAAAATAGCAAAAACACGCCATTTCAGGTTTTCTCTGGACAAAGGTTTTGGTTGGTTTCTTACGGCCATAGTGGGAAATGTTAAGTACTAAGCGCTAAGTAATTAAGATCTAAGTTTGTTTAATCTTAATGTATTTTGATATTTTTGGCAAGGCCTGCCCGCGTTGAAGGCAATATAATTTTTTCCTTTTCAACCAGCTGAGCGGGCGTTTCCCGGCCTAAAATACTATTAAGTTGTTTTTTTATATCATCATATTTAAATTTTTCCTTATTTTCACTCGTCACATCAAAGCCGCCATTTTTTTCCACTATAATAACATTTGATTTTATCCGTAATTTTTGGGTTTTTCTTCCTACCTCCAAAACAAATAGGCCGCGCAAAGAACCGATTTTATTTTCCACCGCTACCTTGCCTCCTGCTTGCAACAGCAAATTAAGCTTTCTTTCTGCCTCCTCTATATCTTTGGCAATGGTCGCGCCGGTTTCTACCCGCTTTATCGCCTTTAAGTGTTCCTTTATTTTATCCTCTTCAGTACTGTTTGGAGAAATTTGTTAGGAACAGCCACTTAAGCGAGTTGGGATGTGTCATATGCCGGTACTTTACCCTGCTTCAGGAGCTTTACCGAGAAGCGCGGGGTGTTACCGATGTATCTCATCTTCTGCATTATCCACAACTAAAACCTCCCCGGTTAAATCAGGGAGGTTTTAGTTGTGGCTCTATTTTTTATCTGGCTTTGTGTGTTTTTTATATTCTCCGTCTTTTTTGTCGTAATACCAAACCTGATTTCTATTCGGCTCACCCTCATGCTTTTCCGTAACTTTGACGCCTTCTTGAAGTTTAGTTTTTTCTCCCTTAGATAAATACAATCCTGTGTCGGATATTTTTTTCATTTCTTCAAAATTTTCATCATAGGGGGAAACACCGGCGCTGATAGTTACTTTAATTTCTTTGCCATCATAAACCATTTTTTTATTCTCAATCTCCTTGCGTAAACGTTCCGCGAACCCAGGAGTATCACCATTCGCGTTTGGTGCTATAATTACCATTTCTTCACCACCATAACGAGCCAAGGAGTCCCCTTTACGCATATTGGCTTTTAATGTTTTTGCAACCTCTTTTAGAACATAATCGCCGGCCTGGTGTCCATAAGTATCATTTACTTTTTTAAAATGGTCAATATCTATCATAATCATAGAAAACTCACCGCGATGTTTTACTTCTTTTTGACGTCGCTCCACATCTTTGTCAAAATGTACGCGATTATTAATGCCGGTTAACGAATCTGTTCCGGCTTTAACTTTAGCTACAATAGTTTCTTTTATTGAATCTTCCAACACATCACTGCCTTCGCCTGTTTCGTATATTTTAGTAGATGATTTTTTAGATTTTTTTTGTTTTGATTCGCGCAAGGCATGTTCTTCCTGGGCATAATCTTGCATAAAATCTTCTATAGGCACACCAAGATTTTCTGCCTCCTGGGCCAAGCGCTGATCAAAAGACTCACGCAGTAAATCTGTGATTTCGCCTTTAAATCTATTTAGATCCTGTGCCGCCTCGCCTTCCGGATTTTTTGCCAACTCTTCAACGATTATATTATTTATCTCTTCCAAATCAGATTCTAAATCAGGGTCTTCAAGACCGGATTCTGCCAATATTTTCTGTATGTGGGGGGATGTCTCTATTAATTTTTTAATGTTTCCAAAATTCGGCCCAACCACGGCTTCGGCTTCGCCTTCTTGATTTTCTCTTTTTTCCGCCAGCTCATTAGTCTTGGTCATACTATATAGATTTCATCTTATTTAAAATAATTTCCATTTTTTTGCGATCTGCATCGTTCAATTTTTGTTTGTATAAACTTATTATTTTCTGATCAAGTTTTTTTCTGGCGGCGGCAATTTTATTATAAAAACCAGGGTCTTCTTTCATTTTTTTTGTCAAAACTTTTTTTTGCCACTCGTTTACTTCCAGTAAAGTATTTTTTAACTTATTTAATTTTACTTCACTTAAATCTTTTGTCTTTGTCAAAACCTCTTCCTTGAATTTTGTTTCAAAAACAAGAATCTCTTCAAGCAAACCGGTAATTTCTTTTTGCGGGTCTACTGGCATATTTTTTACATCAATTGATAGCTTTTGGTTGGTTCTTTTACCCCCTCAAAGACGACGTCCTTAATATTATAAACGCCAAACTGCCGGCCATCCAAGAAACCAGCCATCGCCGATTCGGCTAACCAGCCGCTGTCTACCCAGTCAAACAACCATTCGTGGGTGTATTTGGGATTGTTTTGAGAAATGCCGGCGCCAATAGTTTTTAGCCAGGTACGGTTGTAGTTTTCTTGCGCGCCGACAGACGGAGCCATAATAAGGGGTAGGCCCAAACCAGCATAAAATACCAGCTCGCTTGGTTTGCTCCAAAGGATGTCGGTGGTACGCAGGGCTTTATTAAACTGATTAAAATAATCGTCCTTATCGATGGCGAATATAATTTGAATATTTTTGCCTAATAGTTTTTGGAGTCCACATTCTTTAATTTTTTCTTGGAAATACAAATAAACATCGTTGCGCGTGCCGGCCACTAAATTGAGGTGTAAATCTTCTTTGAGAAGCCTCTTTTTTAAACTATTCAAAATATCAGTGGCCATCATTTTTTGGGCCCCGGCGCCACCCACAGCAAAGGTAAGAGTAAGCGGATGAGTCCCGGTTGTTTTCTGGGCGTCAACTTTTAAAAAGTGGGAAACGGTATCGGAATATTTTTGCCTATATCTTTTTTGCGGATCCAAATTATGAATTCTGACCACTAAGTCGGATTTCAAAACTCCCAAATCGGCGCCGCCCAAATTTTCTTCGGGCAAGGGGAAACCGGTAAGAAAAATGTTTTCGTCTTTTACGCCGTAAAGTTTCAACCTGTCTACCACCCGCCGGCAGGGAGCCAAATATTTTATCCGGCTTTTTTTCGGGTTAGAGGCAACCCATGTACGGCTGATATCCGCGTCGCACAATACCAAATAAATATCATTTTTCAAACAATGTTCTTCCGCCATAAAAGAAACGGCGAAGAATGTGGTGATGAGTGGAATGTCTTTGGTGTTAAGAAATTTTATTAAATCTTCTCCCCAGCCTTTGTGTATAAGCGAATACATTTCCCGGATCTGTAAATTTGGTTTTGACAAATCGCGGCGCGGGTAAAAATCTTTAATGCTTTGCAGTTTGTCGTATAAATTAAACAAATACTTGCCGATTAACGGGAAATTTATCAAGCGCGAAACAAAGCCATAAAAAACTTCGGATTCATGCCAAATACGAAAATCTTTTTCGGGGATTCCCTGATAATTGTTGGCGCTGATAACTTTGCCCGTAGGAGAAAGGTGGCGCAAAGGATAGGCCGCGCGCTGATGCCCGTAGCCCATATCGACCGCCACTATCCAGGCTTGTTTGTCCATATAAATAATTAACAAATAACAATTAGCAACTAACAACCCGCCAATCGATTGTTAATTGTTTTTTGTTAATTGTTAATTTTTCTCTTGTTGTTTGCCCAGATAAAACCCATGGTCTTATCAAAATGAGAAGGAAATACCTGAACACCAAAGCCGTTGGCTCTTAATTTTTCGGCAATATCCTTGTGCCTAATACCCATATGATACTCCAAAATGACAAAATTTACCATCGCAAAATCGCTGGCAGACATACTTTCAAACAACTCGTACTCCCCTCCTTCAATATCCATTTTTAAGAGAGATATCTTTTTAATTTTATTTTTTTTACAAAAATCGGCAAAAGAAAAAGCGTGAACCGCGATGGTTTTCTCGGCGGTTTCGTCTGCACCGGTGTAATCCGCGAATAAGCGGCCGGATGATGAACCGCCGGCCTCTGTCAAATGATGGTTATGGCTGTCGGCGGATAAAACCAGCTGTCTTTCGCCGCTTTCCGAAGCTAACGCCCCGGCAACAACCTCCACTCCCAAAATTTTATTCTCGTCCAAATGTTGTTTAAGCAATTTTAAATTTTCCGGCTCCGGTTCTATGCCAAATATTTTTACTTTTTCATTTAAAGCCCGGCAATACATACTAAAAAATCCAGCATGCGCGCCCACGTCTACTATTGGGTGCTTAGCGGTTTTTATAGTTTCATCCGCGGCTCGGTATTCTTTGAGCTTAAAAATTTCGTTAAAAACACTCTGATCCGCTTCGTCGCGCAGATACACCTGCCAATTGTGCCCGTTTAATTTTAGGTTTACTTTTTGCATTGATTTAACGTAATCACGCCGGGTAGCGTCCATTGAAACCCGGCGCTTAATCATTTTAGCTTAAAAACAAACAAAAGACAATCCTTGGTTTATTAGGATGTTAGGATGATAAAACTATTCGTTCCGAGGCTTGGAATCGAACCAAGATAAACAGCTTCAAAGGCTGCTGTCCTACCTTTAGACGACCTCGGAGTATCAGGCCCGCAATTGCTTGCGCATCGCTAAACCGCTGGATGAAACCGTGAGAAGCAACACTGCCAGAGCTTGAGCTCCGAACAGCATCAGCATATTGGATTGAAAGTAATTTGTCAAGGAAAAACCGTTTGGCAAAACCACGGCCAAGTACGGATCTATCCATTTTAGACCAAGAAAAACAATGGCCATTGTAATGAGTACGCTTATAATTGTAAACAATAAAGACTCAATAAAATAGGGGCCACGAATAAACCAGTTACTGGCTCCCACCAATCTTTTGATATTGATTTCCATTTGTTGGGTATTGATGGCGACACGGATGGTGTTGAAAATAATAAGGAAAGAAATAAGGGCGAACAAAATTGTGAGGCCGAAACCTATTCTTTCTATACGATTGGTGATGTTCTGCAGTCTTTCGATGGCGTCTTCATGATTATCAAAACTTTTTGCCTCAATTAATTTTTCGTATTCCGGCACATTTAGGGCATCAATTATTTTCTTGTAATCTTGCGGCTCTTTTGTTTTGATAATCATAGTGGGACCAAAAGGGTTTTTACCCAGCTCGGACAAAGCGTCCAGCGCTTCTATCTGCAGTTTGTGTTGTTCGCGAAAAGAGGCCAGCACGTCTTCCTTGGATTGCAATTTTATCTCGGTGACTTCCGGAAACATTCCTACGTAAGCTTTAATTTCATTAACGTTTTTGTCTGTCGCGTCTGGCACAAAATAAATACTGATGTCTATTTGTTTTTTTACGGCTTCTACCGCGGCCTTGGTAAGCACGTCCAGCGACCATAAGGTATTTACGGATAAAAGCATTAAAACCAAAATAAAAACCGTCATAAAAGACAGGCTGAAGTTCCGGCCGATATCCTGAAACGCAAATTTTATTACGCGTAGAAATGATTGCATATCTTGAAAATTTCTAATTATTAATTTCTAATAACCAGTGTCAAATTGTCATCCTGAATGTAATGAAGGATCTCTGTCTCAATCGCCAAACGGACAGAGATTCTTCGCTTCACTCAGAATGACAAATGACGTGTGACCTGAATGACAGTTAAAAAATTTACAACTTGTACTTTCCTTCATTTTCATCGTTAATTATTTCTCCGCCATGCAAGGTGATAACGCGGCGGCGCAGATGATTAACAATTTCGCGGTTGTGTGTTACCAAAATAATAGTGGTGCCAAATTCGTTTATTTTTTTTAAAATAGAAACAATTTCGGCGGCGTTGATAGAATCCAAGTTGCCTGTCGGTTCATCTGCCACAATAATTTTTGGTCTGTGCACCAATGACCGGGCGATGGCGGTGCGCTGTTGCTCTCCACCGGATAATTGAAACGGATAACTGTCGGCCTTGTGCGCCAGATTTACAATTTCCAAAACTTGCGGAACTACCTGGCAAATGCGATCTCTGTGTTCTCCGGCCACTTCCAGGGCGAACGCAATATTTTCGTAAACAGTTCTTTTTGGCAATAATTTAAAATCCTGAAACACGACGCCGATTTGCCGGCGTAAAAAAGGAACGTCGTTAGAGTCTATATTGGTAATATCCCAACCCCCGATTTCTATAGTACCTTTGTTGGGGCGCTCTTCGGCGATAAGCATTTTGACTAACGTTGTTTTGCCTGTGCCACTCTGACCGACAATAGACACAAACTCTCCCGCGTTTATGTGCAGATTTAAATGGCGCAAGGCGGGCGTGCCGGTGGGATAAATTTTGGTGACGCCGGTTATTTTTATCATATACAGTTACCGATTCATTATACCACGATTTATGGTAAACAAAAATATTAACTTGTCATCCTGAATGAAATGAAGGATCTCTGTCCGTTTAGCTGTCATTCCCATAACAATGGGAATCCAGACAATCATCGATTCGACTGGATTCCCGCTTTGGCGGGAATGACAATTACCATTACATAAACACCGCTTTAAGTTTGCGGCGGCGGGCTTTATAGTCCGGCACAGCTTTGGCCACCAAGGCCCAGAACCGGAAAGAGTGATTTAGCTCTTTTAGATGACAAAGTTCATGAACAACAATATATTCGGCCAATTCTACGGGCAGATGAATGATTTTGTAATTAAAATTTAGATTGCCTTTTTTGGAACAACTGCCCCACCGGCTCTTGTGATTTTTTATGCAGACGCGGTTGAAAGAAAAATTGTAAAATTTATTTATTTCCGCAATTTTTTCTTTTACAAATTCGCGCGCCTGCTCTTTTAACTGTCGATATTCACGAACGCCGCCGCGACGCCCTTCACGAAATACCGGACCCAACTTTTGAAAGTGGGCTACTTTTTTTAATACCCAGCCGGCTTTGTCGGCCAAAAATTTTTCCACTTTATTTTGTGAAAAAAAATGCGGCACGGTTACCACTACGCTGGCGTCGCAACGAACTGTGATGCGCATGTGTCTGGCACGGGCGCTTTGTTTGAGGGTATAGGGTAAATTCATTGTGTAAGGGATTCCTCCACTACGGTCGGAATGACAATGCTAAAGTGATGCGTAAAATTTACAAAAGAAGTCCGTCTCGGTTTTCTTCTTTATCGTAATTCAGGATATAAACATCGGCTTTGTATTCGTCCATGCCCACATATTCGGCTTTTTTGTCCAAAATTGCCTGCATGGGGCGGCAGGAACCGCAACCTTCTTCGCCGGACGGACATTTGAAACGTTCCAATTGGCGGGCTAATTTTACCTGTTGAGCCACATCCATAATATTTTTTCGCGCGGTTTCCAAGTCGGGCAATTCTTTTGGCGTTAAGGTGTCACTGCTGTCTAAATACCAATAGCTGGCTTTGCTTACTTTGCGTTTTTGGCAGTTATGAACAAGCAGGTGGTAAATCGGCAATTGCAAAGATTCCGGATCTTCTTCGGACCGGCCGGTTTTAAAATCTATAATATGAACACTGTCGGTTTCGGGCAGATACTCCAGCCAGTCTATTTTTCCGCATAAAATAATATTATCTTCTTCAGATAACCAAAATTGCGGCAAATCCATTTGGATTTTTACGGCCAAACCGGAAAGCGGGGCGGAATTGTTCATTACCCGGCGTAACATATCCTGCCCGCGCGTTTTGTATTTGTGTTCCGTATCGCCATTGGTAAAACCGCCGTTTTTGCCCGATACTTTTGCCCAGACTTTTTCAAACTTGGCGATAAGAGATTCGGAAAAGCGGGAGTGTTTAGGCAAAACCGACAAAGACTCCAAAACTTCGTGCACAGCCGAGCCTAAAGAAAGCGCCGGGCTGACAAGTTTTATTTTATGATTTGTTTTGGGATCGCGGTAAACATTTTTTAGATAATACGCGCGCGGACAACGCAAAAAATCACTCATTGAAGAATGCGAAACCCAGGTGGCCGTGTATTTGTCGGGCATACACAAAAAATTTATTTATAAATTTTTTTCAATTTCCAAATCCCAATTTCCAAACCACTTGTCATCCTGAATGAAATGAAGGATCTCTGTCTACTCTTGCGCCTTTGCCACTGCGTCTTCTTCGTCGTAGCCTTCGTCTTCCAATTTCTCAACCTTTTTGGCTTCTTTTTCGTCTAAATCAAATTCGTCCATTAATTCGTGGACATCTTCGGCCAAATCGTCGGCTGGTTTTTTGTCGTCGTCGTCATTTTGCATATAACTTAATTTAATGAATTAGAATTTAACACTATAATTCTACTATGTTATTTGTTTGTTGGCAAACTTAAATTGTCATTCTGAGTGAAACGAAGAATCTCTGTCTGGTTGGCCAACGCGATACTGACAGATATCCTTCACGGAGTTTACACTGAACGCAGTGAATGTGTTCAGGATGACAATCGATGATGTTATACGTCCCACTTAAAACCATTGCCGTAGCTACCCCACTCGGCGGTTTTTTCGAATTGGGGTTGGCGGAGTTCCAGGAAATCTATTATTCCCTGCGGGGATAAATCATAACCGGATATGGAAAAATCTACAGCTTCGTTGGTGGTTGGGCGGGTGACGGAAACCATAACCGGTTGTTTTTTGCCGATGGCGTAAGCCAGCTTAACCATCACTTCTCCGCCAACTTTTTTCACCGCGTCTACCGCTATTTTGCGCGCCATATAGGCGCCACTGCGGTCTACTTTGGTGCCGTCTTTGCCGGAATAGGCGCCACCGCCAACCGGAACTTGCGGGCCATAAGCGTCACAAATAATTTTTCGGCCGGTGACGCCGGTGTCCGCGTCAAATCCGCCGATGTCCCAATCGCCGGCCGGGTTGGCGTAGATGGATAATTCGGAATCCACTTCTTTGCCTTTAAACCATTCAAAAATTATATCGCGCAGTTCGGAAGATTTTGCTTTGTGAAAACTGGCCACCACGCTGCAGATTTTTCCGTCGCGCAATGTGATTTGAGTTTTTCCATCATTGGGGAATTTGGCATAGATTAATTTGTTTAAATTCCGCGCCAAATATAATTCTTGTGGAACGAATTCTTCGTTTGCGTCGCAGGCATAGCCAACCATTATTCCCTGATCGCCCGCCCCGCCTACATCCACTCCTTGGGCAATCTCTGAACTCTGTTGAACAATATTTGTATTCACCTGATATTGTTCGCCGGCCACGCGCTTGGCAATTTGCGCGGCGTCGATTTTTGCGTTAGTGGTAAGTTCGCCGGTAAGAGTGATAAGTCCGTGACCGCCCATGCTTTCCATAGCCACCCGGCTATGCGGATCCTGTTCTAAACAAGCGTCTAAAATAGCGTCCGATATTCTGTCGCAAATTTTATCCGGGTGACGCGGCGAAACCGATTCGGCTGTGATGAGCATATGCGTTGATTTATGAATTAGGATTTATAATTTAAGAAACGGCCTTTTGTATTCCCCGCTTGGGCGGGGCAAGCCTCAAGGCCAGGGGTGGGTTGGGAGTGCGTTGATTTACGACGAACCGGCCAACCCACCCCTACCCCGCCCAAGCGGGGAATTGACCTCGACCGAACAAATAAATTAAACAAAAAAACTTTCCTTGGCAGGAAAGAAAGTCGACCTTTATCTTTCCCCGTTGGGGCTAGATTTGGCACCTTATCCCGACTAAGTCGGGACAGGTTGTCGGCAGGTCTTAGGGCTAGTTCCCTCGCTGCACTCTTGATAACTATATCGTACCAGGTATTTCTTAATTATCAAAAAATACCTGGGGATAACTATGCCGCCCCCGCTGTCTTTAAATCTGACAGCACTTCCTCGGCGTGAGTATTCGGTTTAACATCCGGATAAGATTTATATATTTGGCCTTGCGGATCTATTAAATACGAAATGCGTTTGGTAAAAATTCCTTCCGCTTCGTATTTTTTTATCACTTCTTTTTTATCGTCCGATAATAATGTAAAATTTAATTTATATTTTTCCGCAAACCGAAAATGGCTGCTGGTGGGGTCCGCGCTGATGCCTAAAATTTTGATATTTAGTTTATCAAGGTAGTCGGATAATCTATGATTCACCGCATTTTGATCCGGTAATTCAAAATCCGGCGCCGTGGTTTTTTCCGCCAACATATATTAAAAATTAAAAATTCGTTTTAGAGCCCCCTGTCAGAATCGGACTGACGTTTGTGGTTTACGATACCACCGTTCTGCCACTGAACTAAGGGGGCACTCATCTTGAGCGGGATACCGGAATCGAACCGGCCTCTCATCCTTGGGAAGGACGTATACTACCGATGTACTAATCCCGCACTTGTCCCGACCGTGAGCGCCGGGATACACAAGGGGGTTCTCTGAAAACCAGAGAACCCCCTTGTAAAAAACCTAACTATTTAGTTGTTGAAGTCAGTTCCGCAAACGGGTTATGAACGTTGATATATAAACGAATGTTGCCGTCTTTAGCCTGTTTGTCAAGATAGCTCATCAAGTCTTGGAATCGGAAAAGAACCTGGCTGGCACGGACCATCTCCTTATTCACCATTCTTCCCAGCTCATTCTTTACTCTTTCGGTTTTTTTGTCGTCTAATCTGATGATGTGGTAACCGTAAACACTCTCTACCAGAGTCGGATTGATTTCACCTTTTTTTAAAGCGAAAGCGGCTTTTTCAAATTCCGGCACCATTTCTCCTTTTCCAAACCAGCCCAAATCACCGCCGCGTTCACCGGTACTGTCGGTATTATATTTTGTGGCCAGTGCGGCAAAATCCGAGCCGTTTTTTACCTCTTCCAAAACTTTTTCGGCTTGAGCCTTTAATTCTTCTTTCATTTTTGTATCATCTTTTAATTTTTGCGCCAATTTTGTCTGTAAAATAAACGGACGCATTACTTTTTGTTCGTAGACAGCCATTGTCCAGCCGTAACGCTTGGTTAATTCTTCGTTGGCGGCCGCTTCATCTTTAAATTGTTGCAACATTTGCGCTTTTAAAGTTTCCACATCTTTATCTTCGGCTACCACTTCAAATTTTTTGGCGGCTTCTTGCACCAATAAATTATTTACCAAACGCCACAAAACTTGGTCGGTCATTTGCTCTTCGGTAAGATCGGCTCCGGGACTTCTGTCCGGGGCAATACCGGCTTCTCTTTGCGCTTTATCATAATCGCGCATGACGGTGATGGCTTTTAAATCTTCCACGAATGCGACGTAAGGAATTTTTTCATTTCCTACTTTTAGAACCGGCAAATTTAACGCCTTGGCAACGGCCAGACTGAATTTATCGGTAGCTGTTTTGGCGTATACTTTATAAATACCCAAACCGGCAATTGCGCCAACCACAACTACGGCCACACCCAGCCAAACATAACGCTTCATAGAAGCATTTAACGTTTTTGGGCTCTCCGGTGTGTTTTTAATTTCCACATTTCCTCCTGCCAAATTTTGCTCGTCCATATTTATATCATAGTTGTCATGCTGAATTTATTTCAGCATCTAATCGGTATAGATCCTGAAACAAGTTCAGGATGACGTTAGTTAGTAAAATACTGCCACCATTTTTTATAATTTGAAATATTGCTTAATCCTATCATACTGTTATTTTCTTGTCTATTGCCTTTGACTTCGGCTTTCGGCACCACCAAAACCTGCTCGCCAGGCTTCACCATATTTAATTCCGTGCGCGCTTTTTCTTCCGCAAAACTGTCGGACTTTACATATTTAAGCACTTCCAATAATTCCATTTTTTTGGCCTGCAAATTTTTGGCCTGATCCTGCAAGTTCCGTATTTCCTGCGTCACCAAATAATCCTGATAATACGCCCGCGCGTATCCAAACATCACCATCATGGCAATAATGGTGGCCGCAAACATAAATAATCGGGAGCCTAAAATAATTTTCCAACCGGCGTCTTTTGCCATTGATTTAAAGTTACTTGTCATCCTGAATGAAATGAAGGATCCCTGTCTCAATCGACAATGACGGACAGAGATTCTTCGCTTTGCTCAGAATGACAAAGGACAATTGATATTATACCATGTCCGAACCCAATTGATCCTCAATCAACTTCTTAACTTCCACCAAATCTCCATCCGTTAAATCCGGAATTATTTTGATAAAATTATTGTAAATAACTTTCATGTTAGCCACTTTAATATCTTGCTTATACTGCTGACTGATATCGGAGAGCAGGAGTTGAGTTTTGGAAGGGCTGGCGATATTTAAAATTTCCAGAACAAACTGCTGGCTTTTGGTTTGAATGGCGATGCCGCCAAAATTAAATAAACTTTGGGCGATACCTTTTTTTCTGACGACCACATCTTTTACATCCAAATAACTGACGGATGAAATAATTTCATCAAACCAGCCCAGCCGGTGAATATCCACCACCCGGTCGCTGGTGATAACCAAAACATTTACGTGGTTTAAAAACCAGGTGCGTAAAATTATATAAAGTCCAATAAACATTCCCAACCCGTAAACTATATTCCCCCACCAGCCATAGAAAAAAAGGCGGAACATAAAAAAAGACGAGGCAAATAAAAATATCAGACCGAGTAAATACTTCCAGGCATAAGCCGCCACGTGGGGCGCGATTACGGAAATAATTTTTTCATCTTCTTTCAGGTGGATTTTTTTGGCAATGGACATAAGTAAATTCTAATTTCTCAATTTCCTAATTTCTAATCTCGAATTGTCATCCTGAACGGAGTGAAGGATCTCTGTCCGTATAGTTTTCACCAACCAGACAGAGATTCTTCGCTTTGCTCAGAATGACAGTTACGTACGGGATGACAATGCGGATAACACTTCTCTGGCAACACGGCGGTCATCCCAAACAATTTTCTTTCCCCCGGCCACCGCAATATACGGCTCCGTGCCTTTGGCGGTAATAACCACCACGTCTCCGGCTTGAGCCAAGGAAACGGCTTTAATTATTGCCTGACGACGGTCCACAATCACAAACAAGTCTGCATTGTCTTTTTTTCCGGACGAACGCGCGCCAACCGCCAGCATTTCGGCAATTTGTTCCGGATCTTCATCGTAACAGTTCACATCTGTAATTATAACATAATCGGTTAATTTACCTGCTATTTGCCCCATAGATTCTCTTTTGCTTTTGTCGCGACCGCCGCCGTCGGACCCAACCACCGCAATAATTTTGTGGTCATGACCAACCATTTCACGCAAACTTTTAAACAATTCGGTTAAACTTACGGGTTCGTGCGCATAATCTACTATCACCTTAAAATTTTGTCCTTCATCAATTAATTCCATTCTGCCCTCCACTAATTTTACGCTCGCCAACCCTTCGGCAATTTTCTCATCGGAAATTTTCTGCGCCCTGCCCACCGCAATCGCAGCCAGCGCGTTGTAAACGTTAAACCGGCCGATTATATTTAATCTGAATTTTTTGCCACCGACTGTAAAATCAGAACCATTCTGATCGGAAACGATATTTTCTCCGCTTAATAATTTTGTCGCGCTGTTTTTGTCATTGCGAGGAGCTAAAAGCGACGTGGCAATCCCATTGTTGGCACTACCAGTACTGTGGGATTGCTTCGCTTTGCTCGCAATGACAGAAAACGCCCACTTCTCCACCGCCGGAAAACTCAAAAAATAATCCGCATGCTCATCATCCGTATTAGCAACAATTGTTTTTGCTTTCGCAAAAATTTTGGCTTTGTCTTTTTTTAGATTATCAAATCCACCGTGGCGTTCCGAATGTTCGGTTCCTAAATTAGTAAACACCGCCGTATGGTAATTCAATCCGATATGCCGGTACTGCAAAATTCCTTCCGAAGATGTTTCCACCACCGCGTATTTGCACCCGGCTTTTACCATTTGTTTTAATAAACTCTGAATTTTCCCTCGCCCTAGCATGGTCATTTTTTTATCGTTCAGCCAGCGCTTATTGGCCACCTGAAATTCTACGGTGCTTAGTAGCCCAACTTTATTTCCTCCCGCTTCTAAAACAGACGCAATAAGCCGGCAAGTGGTAGACTTGCCCTTGGTGCCGGTTACCCCAATCACAGTTAATTTTCGGGCCGGCCGGCCATACCACCAATAAGCGGACCAGGCCAATAAAAAATGAAGGATTTTCTTAAAAAAAGACATAAAATTTATGGCTGATACCTAAAAATTATACCAAAAAAATGGCAAAATGACAAGCTGCATTATGTAGAAGATGAGATACATCGGTAACACTCCACGCTTCTCGGCAAAGCTCCTGAAGCAGGGTAAAGTACCGACATATGACACATCCCAACTCTCTTAAATGGCTGTTCCTGACCAAGGAAAAGCTACCACAGGTTTTTTTCAGAGACAACCAAAAGAAATTGCTTGCCCATCATGATCGTTGGCGGCGAACCGCAGGCCTCCTTAAATTATCCAAGGGCGCGAAGAGCCGCCTCGAGTGGATGATATTTTATGAAACGAAAGGTGAGCGGAATGCTCGTTTAACTGCCAGGCATTTCGGCATCGTTCCCAAGACTTTTTATCAATGGCATAATCGCTTTGATGAAGGCGACCTTAAAACGCTCGAAGAGCGTTCACGCGCGCCCGTTAGCAAACGGGTGCGGGAGTACACACCCCTCCAGTATGTCCGGGTAATTAAACTTCGCAAGGAACATATCCGGTGGGGCAAGATGAAGCTTTTAAAACTGTATCAAGATGACTTTCCAAAAGATGCAACAATTACCAGTTGGAAGGTTCAATGTATTATTGAAGTATCCGGCATCTACTACCACCCTCAAAAACAAGCTAGAATCAACCGCAAACGCATATTGTCGGTGAAGCGGAAGAAGATTACTGACCTCGCCAAAAAACCACGGCAGGGTTTTTTGGTATGTCTCGACACAATCGTGCGTTATGTTGCCGGACAGAAGCGCTACATTTTGACGGCGATTGACCAATACTCAAAAATTACCTTTGGCCGAATGTACACGACACATAGCTCGGCAAACGCGAGGGACTTTCTTCACCGCCTCCACTATCTGCTTGACGGAAAGATTGAAAACATTCAAACTGACAACGGCAGTGAATTCAAATTGCATTTTGATACGGCCTTAACGAAGTTGAATATTCCACACTACCATTCTCGGGTAAGGACACCAAAAGATAACGCGGTGAACGAACGGTTCAATCGTACCCTAGATGAAGAATTCCTGGCTATGGGCAATCTGATGGCAGATACCGTTCTTTTTAACCAACGTCTGACTGAGTGGCTGGTAGAATACAACTTCAAACGTCCGCATCAATCTCTGGGGTATCTACCACCAATTAACTTTCATTTTAAATATCATAAAGTGTTACCGATGTACCCGTCTAGTACAACTGATTGACACATCGCGCCAATTATGATACACTCATCACAGATACAAACAGAAAGGAAGGGTCGCATGAAACGATGTACATCCTGCGGAAAGTCCGATTTACGTTTGGGTACAGTGTCTCACCACCTATCGGTCGGTGGGTATAAATTTAGCGGGCGAATGCCTGGCGAAATCTGTGATACATGTGGCAGAGAGACTGTGGAAGCTAAGTATTTGGTGACATTCGAGCTGGTGGTGGCTGGACTATTCGCTGAATCGGGACTAACCTCAACACCTGAAGCGTTCCATTTCATGCGCCATTCGCTAGGTATGACGGCTGTTGAAATGGCAAGCCTGTTCGGAGTGACGCCCGAAACAGTTTCCCGATGGGAAAATGGAAAACTCCCAATCGAAACGCGGTCCCTCGCGCTACTTGGTTGCATGGTCATGGATGCGGTTAATCGACGCAAGAATACCATGAATTTGCTCCACGCAGTTCGTTCGCCCACGAATATGAAGGGGATAGTACTGGTGCTTGATGGAGTCAATGTCTGGGCTGACGTGCCCTAAAACACCTGCTAATTAGTTAGTTCCTTTGTCGCCAAAGCGTAATGCGGAGGCGATTTTTTTATATTGACAAAACCCTATTTTTAGGGTATACCTACTCCTAGTTTTTAGGAGGTGTTCAGATGATGCCGGAATCAATCGTTCCGGCTAATACGTGAAGGTGCGGGAAAATTCGTAATGTTGGCAGTTTGCTTTACGGATAACCGCTATCCAGGGCTTGGCTCCGGAATATATTTCGGGATTCGCAACCCCAAATGACGGGGGTTTTTCATTTAATTTTTACTGTCTAATACTTACTTCGTAAAGAATCTGCTCCAACTTATGCAAAGCCTGTTTGGCCTGATCAAACTTCTGGCGATTATAGCCGGTCAAATTCATATCTACCAATTCGGTAATAATTTCATCGGCAACTTTACTGCATCTTTTTACTTCTTCGTATTTTTTTTCGGTGGCGGATTTTATGGCGTAACGCAAAAGTTCTCCGGGCACATCGCATAAACCGCTGATAAAAATATCCGAATCAACCTTGATTTTTGCTATCTTGCCGATAGTTTTCTTGTGCAGATACTGATTAAAAATAGAAGCCTCCACAAATTCTTCCAACGCCGCTTTATATGAACCCTCTTCAAAAATTCCCGGGTCTTTCTTATTTTTTAAATTTAAGTCCAGCAGTATTTTTTCCGCCTGACCCAAATAATTTTGCCCTTCGCTTGCATCGTCTCTTTGCATGGCAAATATCGCCTTCTTCGCCAGAAATTGCGCATCACCCGCTGATTTTATAATCCCCCGCCGTTTGGCGGAATAATCCAATAATTCCTGGCGTACCTGGTTGAAATATTTTTTGTCCAACATACTATTCTTTTTTTAACTGTTTAATATAATCCGAAATATCATTTACACCCTTACTCTCCAACCACAACCACCATTCCGCCCCCCAAAGATACGCCCTGGGCATGCCGGTTCGCGCGGCAAATTCAACATTGCTTTTTAATCTGGCCAAGTTCATTGATTTATATTGTTCGGCGAGCGGTGTTTCGGCAAACGGCGTATTTGGTATCCACGGTTCGGCCTGAAGTTCGGTAATAAACGCGCTGTTCGTGCCCCGACCATTAAGCCACAGCCTGGCGGTATATGCAAGCGGTGACAAAATCCAGTCATAAGTCCAATAACCGAATGTTTTATCCCAAACAACTCTGTATAAAGTAGCGCCAAACAAATCTGCCGACTTAGCCGAACGAAACCACATACTCAATTCTCCGCTGTCGGTAACCATGGTTTGGTGCGATGAGTCAAGTTGTTTTACCAATTCCACTTCTTCTTTTAGTTCCTGTTTGGCAATCGGTCCGCAACCTCCAAAACTCAAAAATGGTTCGTTTTCCACCTGCCAAATTTCCAGCGCCGGATTATTTTTATAACGTTCCACTGTAATTTTGATAAAACTTAACACGTCGGGCTGATGACTGCCATGGCTGGAAGCGTCTACCCAGTTGGGATAATGACATTCAGGCCAGCGCGGAGTTTTGTGTCCAACTGCCAAAACTACTTTGGCGTTTCTTTTACCCGCCTCGTTCATCATCCAGTCCAAATCATTCCAATCGTATTGGCCTTTTGTTTTTTCTATTAAATCCCACTGCGCGGATAACCGGATATATTTAAACTGCCAGTTATCTAAAATTTTTATATATGAATCCCGCGGGTTAAGGCCCAAAAAAGATGCGTATTCCGTGTTAAAACTAACGCCGTAAATCATTTTATTATTTTTGAAGCCGGAAAATTTTATAAGATAAATCCAAGCCGCCGCAATTACGGCTATCGCAAAAATTATCCACATAGTTTTTTTTGTTTTAAACATGCTACTTAAATAATAATAAAAACAAACCAACACTGATGATAAATACAGCTATCGCTTTTTGAATTATTTCTTTTTTGGTAAATGATTCTTTTATTATTTTGGGGAAGAATTTTGACATAAGAGCCACAACCACGATAAGTATGGCGTATTGCACTCCGGCGAGCGCGTTTACCAGCGAAACACTGCCAATGGCCATGGCGTATTGCAATAAAACTGACCCCATTACTCCAAACGCGAGATCCACGGCAATCAAAACAAGACGTTTTTTACTTGCCGCTTTCTCGGTTATTGTTTGTTCTTTTTTACTAAAAATTGCGCGGATGGACGGATTTATAATTAAGGCTAAACCAAAAATACCGATTGGCAATTTGGTCAAAACAAAACCATTATAAAAACCATACGCGTCGTAAGCATATTTTGCGGCCACATGCGAAACGGCAAAAAATAATCCGGCCACTACCCCCCACTCCAGACCGCGACGCCAACCCCGAAGGGGCCCCTTTGAGGCCAGCTGTTGCGCGCTTTGATCAAACGAAATTACTAGTGAGCCGATGATTAAAATAGTAGCCGCTAACAGGTGGTAAGGGGTTAAATTTTCTCCCAAAAAAATCCGGCTAAAAAATAAAATAAAAAAAGGCGCGGCCGCCCCAATGAGCGGTCCGATGTGGCTAATTTCGCTTTTCTGAATACCAATATACATTGTCCACAAACCAAGGACGAAGCAGAAGCCCGATACGGCAAAAATTAAATAGTCTGTCTGGACAGCGGGCATTTTTATCCCAAATGGCAGGAGTAGAAAAAACGGCAGAACAATAATTGAGGAATAAAAAACAAAGATAATCGGTTTAACAACAGATTTGCTTAAAATGTATTTATCCATGACGCCCACAATCGCCAGTAGCGCGTTTCCGATTAAAGCCACGAGAAGCCACATAATAATAAAAATAAAAAACTAATGATTAAGAAATTGATGACTAGGAAATTAATTTCTTTATTTCATAATTTCCCAATAATTTTATTGGTTATATTTTACCATTAAAAACAGTCCGGGACAAATATCTGACCTTCAAAAACGACCGTTTACCCCTTGACAAAACCGCTAAAATATGCTATAGTATGCGGTTCTATTTGTAAATCAAAATAGAGCAAATTTATATAGGCTACGCATATATTCTCATTCGCTCGGACATAGTTTGGCAAGCCAACTATGCCACTCACTCATTTCAAATATGAAAATATTCATGATTGGACAAAAAGGCATCCCAGCCATCTACGGGGGCATAGAACGCCACGTGGAGGAGCTGTCGGTAGAATTGGCTAAACAGAGCCATGATGTTGTGGTATATGCCCGTGAGTGGTATACGCCAAAAAACATCGCTACCTACCACGGCGTGCGGATTGTGCACACGCCTACTTTGCGTACCAAACATTTTGACGCTATTTTTCACACCTTTACTTCTACTATCCACGCGCTTTTTCAAAAGGCGGACGTGATTCATTATCATGGTGTTGGACCGGCATTACTCTCTTGGATTCCGAGAATTTTTTCTCCTAAAACTAAAGTGGTAGTAACCATGCATTGTTTGGACCGCTATCACCAGAAATGGGGATTTTTGGCTCGATTCATGTTGCGTATGGGTGAATGGATGGGTTGTGTTTTTGCTCATCAGGCTATTTCGGTGTCAAAAACAATTCAAAATTATTGTTTAAATGAATACCAAAAATCAACCGCTTATATTCCTAACGGCGTTGTGCCGGCTGAGCCGCAAAATTGTTCGCTGATTGATCAGTGGGATATTGCGCCGGGAAAATATTTACTGATGGTTTCCCGTTTGGTGAAACACAAAGGCGCCCACTATTTGTTGGAAGCGTGGCAGTTTGCGCGTCAGCAAAATCCGGAATTACTGAAGGATTATAAGTTGGTGATTGTCGGCGACGCCGCTTTTACCGATGATTACGTGGCCCAGTTGCGCCACATTGCCCGCGGTGATAACAGCATTATCTTTACCGGCTGGCAAAAAGGCCGGGCTTTGGATGAGTTGTATGCCAACTCCACTATGTTGGTGCACCCTTCCGAAAATGAAGGTTTGCCGATTACTGTTTTGCAGGCCATGAGTCACGCGCGACCGGTATTGGTTTCGGATATTTCCGAACACAAAGAAGTTATCAGCGATGAACGTTTTTGGTTTAGCAACACCAACATTATTTCCTTGGCGCAAAAAATTACCGAACTGATGCAAAATCCGGAATTGCTGAAAGAAAAAGGAATAAAAAATAAAGCGCTGGTAGAAAAGAATTACAATTGGAAAGACATCACCAAACAAACCATCGCGCTTTACACTTCTCCCAAAACCAAAGCCCTCAAAAAATTAACGACTTTAGAGGCATAAAAAATCCCGACTTAATCGGGATTTTTTAATTGTTTTTTACCTCCGCGTAAACCGCCTCCAGCCTGTCAAAGTAATCTTCCGGACGGTGGTTTTGTTCTAGGGTTTTAACCGCGTTGGCGGAAATAACGGCGGCTTCTTCGTCTGATGTGTCCATGGCGCGTTTAATGACGCGGGCCAAATCGGACGGATCTTCCGGCTTGCACAAAAATCCGCTGATGCCGTCTTTTATCAGTTCGGGATTGCCGCCGCGGTCTACAGAGACGACGATACGGCCGTAGCTGAAGGCTTCCAAAATTCCCATGGAACAATTTTCATAAAATAATGAGGGGACAACAATTACTTTGGCCTCCAACATTGTTTTCTGCCACGAATCTCCGCCCACCCAGCCCACCCGTTCTACGTTGGAAAGAATATTTTTGCGCGCAAATTCCGCCACCCATTCATCTTCCGGGCCGTTGCCGGCGATTAAAACTTTATAATCGCGCAGTTCTTTGGCGGCTTCCATTAAAATTTTAATTCCTTTTTCGTAATGAATGCGCCCGAGATAAACTATTTTGTTGCCCAGCGGAGGAATAACGACTTGCGGTTTAAACGGGTTAGGAACGACCCGCATTTTTTCTTCCGGAAATCCGAACTCAACCATTTTATCGGCCATAAATTGGCTGGGGCAAATATACAAATCTATATGTTTCCAGATTTTTTTAAACTGATAATAATAAGTTTCCAAAGTGCCGACAATGCTGGGCAAAAGTTTTCTGTTTATACAGCGGTAGCGGATGCAATTGTATGGTTTATTTTTATAACAATTTTCGCAAAGAGTTTCGCCTTTAAGCAGACTATGATTGGGGCAGAGAGGAAAAACATCGTGCACGGTTAATACGGTGGGGATTTTTAATTCGTAAAGTTTGGTAAAAGTGCTGGCGGATAAATGATGATAAACATTGTGCAGATGGGCCACTTCGGGTTCCACGGCCATTACCAGCGCGCCCAATTTTTGTTCTATTTCCTGCGAATGGAATAAACGCTTAAAAATTTTCCAAGCCGTGGCCGGATCCTGCTTCCGCAAAAGTTCCGGCAGACCGGATGCAAAGTACGCCGAATAATCCGACGGCAAATTGCTGGGATGAACCATGGAAAATTCGCTGACCTCGTGCCCGCGTTCACGAAGACCGTTGACCGTTTGAAAAAAAACAGTCTCGGCTCCGCCACGGCGGTAGAAAAATTTGTTTACTTGTAGGATTCTCATATTATTTAACGGCTATGGCGATAAGATTCCGTCCGCCTTTTTTATCTGTCCAGTTTGTTCTCTCGCTGTAGTCAATTTTTTTTATTTTGAATCCGGCTTCTGTTAATAACCCGCTTAATTCTTCTTTGGGAAAATGATGATAATATCTTTCGGCTAATTGCTCGCCTTCAGGAGTTTTCCAGGGAACCAGAAAATCATTTTCTCCGATTTGCTTCCAACTTTTGTCTATTTTACTTTTTGCCCAATCGCTTTCCAGATTCCAAACCGTAATAATTAATTTTCCGGACGGTTTTAATTGTTTATAAACATCTTTTAATAATTCCAAACGGCTTTGTTTGTCCGGCAAATGATGAAACGAAGCAATCATGAAAACCAGATCAAAAAAATCTTTTGAGAAGCTCTTTTTTTTCTTGGCGGTGGAAAAAAATTTTATCCAACCTTCTTTTATTTCTTTTTGGTAATTTTTTTTCGCGATTTTTAATAATTCATCGCTTTGGTCCGTGCCAATATAATTCACCCGCTTCTCTTTTAACAATAAAACCAACCGGCCGTTTCCACAGCCCCAATCCAAAATATTCTGCCCGTTTTTTATAAACGGTTTAAACATTTCCAGCTCGCCGGCGTTATTTCTGGTGCTGTCAAAATACCTGGCTATACGGTTGTAATCTTCGCGGGTTTTGTGTATAATCTTAGTTGTATCTTTTCTTAACATGTATGTCTGTTACAGAGGAAATGATTAAATATCTGCTGGCCAATCCCCCCAAAACGGAGGATGCTTTTGGCGTGGTTTTAAGAAAAATTTTGCGTCAGACCAAAAACGCGCAGGCCAACATTCCCACCAAATCGTCGCTGATTAAATCATATCATAAATTGTTAAAACAGCACAAGATTAAAAAGAGTCCGGCGCTGGAAAAAACCTTAATGAAGCGGGCGGTGCGCACTTTGTCCGGCGTCAGCATTATTACCGTGCTCACCAAACCATTCCCCTGTCCCGGAAAGTGCATTTATTGCCCCACCGAAGCGCGCATGCCTAAAAGTTACATTTCCGATGAACCGGCCGCGGCGCGCGCCTTAAGTTTGGCGTTTGATCCTTACCAACAGGTTGTTCAACGCTTTAAGGCTTTAGAAAATAACGGCCACCCCACCGATAAAGTGGAGTTGATTATTAAGGGTGGAACATGGAATTCGTATCCGATTAAATACCAATACTGGTTTGTTGCCAGATGTTTTGAAGCGTGCAATAATGTAAAATTTAATGCAGCCAAGCCAAGGGGCGCGCGTTCGGCAGTAGACGAGAAATTTTCTTTGGATAAATTGCGCCAATTGAGTTTCAAAATTCAAAAAGCAAATGAAAACGGCAAACACCGCCTGATTGGTTTAACCATAGAAACCCGCCCCGATTTTATAAACGCCGGCACTATCGCGGCTATGCGGGAAATGGGTACCACCAGAATAGAACTAGGCGTACAAAATACCAATGAAAAAATATTAAAATTAACAAAACGCGGCCATGGCACGGCCGAAGTAAAACGCGCCACCAAAATGCTAAAAGATTACGGTTTTAAAGTTGACTACCATTTAATGCCCCAATTGCCCGGAGCGACTCCGGCGACGGATTTAAAAATGATGTTAAAAGTTTTTGACGACCCGGATTACCGTCCGGATATGATTAAGGTGTATCCGTGCACGGTGGTGAAAACTTCCGAACTTTACGACTGGCTAAAACGGGGTGAATACAAAACGTATTCAGACCGCCATTTGATAAACATGCTGAAAAAATTTAAAGTAAAAGTTCCGCGCTACGTGCGCATTTCCCGGTTAATCCGCGATATTCCCGGTCATCATATTCAAGCCGGAAATAAAATGACAAACTTGCGCCAGGTAATCCAGGAGGAGTTAAAAAAAGAAGGATTAAAATGCAGTTGTCTGCGCTGTCGCGAGGTCGGACATCAACACATCGAGTCAAATGTCAAAAGTCAAAAGTCAAAAGTCAAAATGTTTGTAGACAAATACGAAGCCAACGGCGGGACGGAATATTTCTTAAGTTTCGAAGATACCAAACGCGACGTTGTTTACGCGTTTTGCCGATTGCGTGTTCTCAAGCCTGTCATCCTGAGCAAAGCGAAGGATCTCTCTCTTTCAAACAAAAGGGATTCTTCGGTCACTTCACTCCCTCAGAATGACAACCACAACCTCCCCAACGAAGGAATTAGCGCGGCCGAATTAGTCAAAATGGGCTACCCCGCTTTTATCCGCGAACTCCATACTTACGGCCAACTTATAAACATTGGGAAAAAAGCCAAAGGGGCTAGCCAGCATATTGGCATGGGCACAAAATTAATTGTTGAAGCGGAAAAAATCTGTAGAAAAAACAAGGCCTACAAATTAGCCGTAATTTCCGGAGTGGGTGTACGCGAATATTACAAAAAATTTGGCTACAAACTGGAAAACACCTATATGGTAAAGACTTTGAAAAAGTAGTAATATACCATTTATATGAAATTACCGATGAATTCAATTATCGCTTCCGGGCCTGTTATTATAGAAAACAACAAGGTTTTACTTAACCGCGAACAAAAAGCAGATGGCATTACACCTTGGATGTTTCCCGGCGGAGAAGTGGAAGATTTTGATAAGAGCTTGGAAGATGCTTGCCGACGTGAAGTTATGGAAGAAATGGGAGTTGAAATAGAAATAATAAAACCGCTTAAACCGATAATGCTGAATCAAAACGGAAGAGTTATTATTTTAATTCATTATCTGGCAAAACGAATTGGAGAAATAAAACCAGGCGAAGATATTACAGATTGGGCTTGGCATGATATAAATAATTTACCTGATAATTGCGCACCAAACGTATATGGTATAATCAGCTCTCTATAATTTGAATCTCTACCCAATCGCTCT
This sequence comes from uncultured Gammaproteobacteria bacterium, assembly GCA_964641245.1. GTDB lineage: Bacteria > Patescibacteriota > Patescibacteriia > Magasanikbacterales > GWA2-37-8 > XYD2-FULL-39-9. Next base: position 276,514 of record CAZXML010000001.1, read on the forward strand.
CTCCCCTTTTAGGGGAGAGACAGAGAGAGGGGTATCGCGGATGTCGAATTACAAATACCCCCACCCTGCCCTCCCCCTAAATGGGGGAGGAACGATACAAAACGACATGAATTGAATTATTTTATTCAAACTTATTATATTTTTTATGCACACTCAAAATTTAAAAGACTTTGATAACAGTATCTACGAAAGTATAAAAAAAGAACAACAGCGCCAGGAGGAGGGGCTAGAAATGATTCCTTCCGAGAATTTTGTATCCCCTGCCGTACTGGAGGCTTTGGGTTCAATACTCACCAACAAATATTCCGAGGGCTATCCGGGAAAAAGATATTATGGCGGTTGTGAATTTGTTGATGAAGTGGAGCAATTGGCCATAGACCGGGCGAAACAAATTTTTGGCGCCGAGCATGTAAATGTGCAACCGCTTTCCGGAGCGCCGGCCAACATTGCCGTGTATTTTGCTTTGCTTAAACCTGGCGATACTGTATTGGGAATGGACTTGTCGCACGGAGGGCATCTTACCCACGGCCATCCGGTAACTTACATGGCCAAAATATATAATTTTATCCGCTACAAAACCAACACCGAAGGCTTGATTGATTTGGATAATTTGCGTCAGATGGCTTTGGAGCACAAGCCAAAAATAATTTTAGTCGGATATTCCGCGTATTCCAGAGAAATTGAATACGCCAAAATAAAAACCATTGCCGATGAAGTGGGCGCCATTACCATGGCCGACATTGCTCATATTGCCGGGCTAATTGCCGGCGGAGAAATGGTTAATCCGGTGCCAATTTTTGATATTGTGACCACCACTACCCACAAAACCTTGCGCGGTCCGCGCGGGGGCATGATAATGTGCAAAGAAAAATTCGCCAAAGATATAGATAAAGCCGTGTTCCCCGGATTCCAAGGCGGACCTCACGAAAATAATATCGCGGCCAAAGCCGTGGCTTTTAAAGAAGCCATGGAACCGGAATTTAAAGAATATGTTAAACAGATAAAAAAGAATATAAAAATTTTGGAAGCCGAATTTAACCGGCTGGGCTATAAATTATGTTTTGGCGGTTCGGATAATCATTTGCTTCTTATAGATGTAACTCCCAAAGGCGTGTCTGGCAAACAAGCGCAAATTGCTTTAGACAAAGCCGGCATTACCGTAAACAAAAATATGATTCCCGATGACACCCGCTCGCCCATAGATCCGTCCGGCATTCGTTTGGGCACTCCGGCCATTACCACCCGGGGCATGAAAGAACCTGAAATGAAAATTATTGCCGGTTGGATTGACGAAGCGATTACCAATTGGCAAGACGACGCCAAACTGGCTGATATTAAAAAACAAGTAAGCGAAATGACAAAAAAGTTCCCACTATATTCGACGCTTAAATAAAAAATAGCCCCGACACACCGTCGGGGCTATTTTTTTTAATTGACTTTATGAACTTTACAAACTTTAAGAACTTTATAAACTTATTTAATTTCCCGCACCACCACCAAATTAACATTACCTGCCTGCCCGACCGGCTCACCGGCAACCACCACCATATTATCGCCATTTTTGGCGATTTTGTGTTTTTTTATATAGGAAATGGAGCGCTCTACCAGTTCTTCTATACTACTGCAAGGTTCCAGAATAAATGGAATTATACCCCATGACATATTTAATTGTCTTTGCGTTCTTTGACTGCTGGTGCCGACCAAAATCGGCAACGGCGGACGCACATGGCTGATCATCCGGCCGGTTTCTCCGGAAATGGAGGCGGCTAAAATTATTTTTGCTTTTACTTCTTCGGCCAGAATGCGTGAGAGTTCGGTGATGGCGATATCTATAGATGTGCCTTTTTTATGAATTCCCGGCAAAGCGGTATCATCATAATGAGATTTTTCCGTGCTGATAATAATATCGGCCATAGTTTCTACCACCAGAATCGGATGTTTGCCTACGGCAGTTTCGTTAGAAAGCATTAAAGTGTCGGCGTGATCTATGACCGCGTTAGCCACATCGCTAACCTCGGCGCGAGTGGGACGGCGATTTTCGCGCATGGAGTCCAGCATTTGGGTAGCTACAATTACCGGTTTGGCGTGAGCATTGGCCATATCTATCATTTTTTTCTGTACCAAAGGCACTTCCGCGGCCGGCACTTCCATACCTAAATCTCCGCGGGCTACCATAATACCATCGGCAACTTCCAAAATTTCTTCCAGATTATCTACGGCCACCCTTCTTTCTATTTTAGCGATTAAACGGATAGGCTGTTGATTTTTAAAACCCAACTCTTCTTCATGCTGTTTAATCAAAAACCGCAAATCCATAATATCTTTTCCGGAACGGACAAAAGACAGCGCCACCAAGTCCACCCCCTGCTCCACGCCAAATTTTACATCTTTTTTGTCTTTATCGCTTAAAGTTTCTATGTTTAAATCGCTATCCGGCAAATTTAATCCTTTATGAGAAAAAATTAATGTTCCTTCCACCACTGTGCCGGTTATTTTTGTGCCGGTTACATTTTTTACTTTTACTTCTATGTGTCCGTCGTCCACCAATATTCTTTGGCCCGGTAAAATAAATTTATGCAAGTCGTGATAATCCAGCGGAATTTCCTTATCCTTATATTCTGTTATGGAAGTATCAAAAACTATTTCATCTCCTACTTTTATCGGCACGCCGGCTTCGGGCATAGCGCCCACCCTAATCTTTGGCCCTTGCAAATCTTGCATAATGGCAATAGGCTCGCCGGTCATTTCTTCCGCTTTCCGGATATTAGAAATTAAAGCGGCATGGCTAGCGTAATCGCCGTGAGAAAAATTTAACCGGGCAATGTTCATGCCGGCTTTTACCATATCGCTTAAAACTTTGACACTATCGCAAGACGGCCCGATGGTACAACAGATTTTGGTTTTTTTAAACATACTACTTTAATAATGCTTTTAACTGTTCCTCTTTGGCGGGATCTAAATTAAACATCTTTAATAAACTATCCATGGATACGGGTTTGGAGTCGCTTTGCTGCTCCATGCCCAGCAAACTGCCGTATTGTTTAAGAACTCCGCTTATCATAGGCTGTAAATAAATGTAGGCCAAAATAAGCGGCACGACAATTAAAATAAGTTTTATCCAACTAAAAATAGCCGCCCACAAAAGTTTGTTATTTATTTTCCGGTTTTGTTCATAAATAATTTGGGACCATTTTAGATTTTTTTCCATAAGTTCTTTTAGGCTTGGGTCGACCTTAGGAACCTCTGGTGCAGAGGGCTTTTTTGGAACAACTCCGGCAATCTCGGCAACTCCTCCTACCTCCTCTTGGGAAGAGGAGGATTTGACCGTGTCGCTGGCTGTGGTTTCTTTGTGTCTAAACATATTATTATGGTTATTGGTGAAATTGATGAAAATGGTCAAGTTGATCAAGCGAAGCGATTTACCATTTTTACCATCTTCATCATTTATTCGACAGCTTCTTTAGTTCTTTTTCGAAAGTGCGGACATCTCTGAAATCGCGGTAAACGCTGGCAAAACGGATGTAGGCGACTTTATCAAAACTTCTCAAATGTTTTATGACAACCTCTCCCAGTTCTTTGCTGGAAATTTCTTTGGCTTTCTTTTTTTGGATATCTCGTTCTATGGAATGAATAAGGCGGTGAAAGCTGTCGCGGGTATATGGCCGTTTGGTTAAAGCCATTTTGATACCGCCCTCTAACTTGTCGCGCATATAAATTTCCCGGTGCCCGTCGCTTTTTACCACAATAACATCCAGCAACTCCATTTCTTCAACGGTAGAAAAACGATACTGACATTTATCGCATTCCCGGCGCCGGCGGATAGACAAGTCGTCTTCTGCCGGACGCGTATCAATCACGCTAATTTCCTTGTTATTACAAATTGGACATCTCATGCGACAAGTATAAAGTATTAAGTATTAGGTATTAAGTATTTAACAAATATTCCCATAATACTTGATACATAATACTTAATACTTCAAGAATAGTGTATCACTTATTTAATAACAAAACAACCCCAATTTTATAGGGATTGCTTTGAATTCAGGGGTTAGATTCCCATCTTCTTCCGGATAAAAGCCGGGATTTCCAATTCTTCTTCGGGGTTGCCCTTGTCTTTTACGGGCGCGGGCTGGGTTCTGTCCGCAGACTGCCGTAACGGCATGGCGGTGTTATTGCTTTGAATAATTTGTTTAAACTTTTTTTCTTCTTCCTCTTCATCCTTCTGCACCTTTCTCATAAAATTGCTCGGCATATATTTATTGGCCGAGAAAAATGACTGCGGTGTTTGCTCTTCCACTGCAGCCTGAATATTTTGACGGCGGTCATCGAAACCGGTGGCGATAACGGTGATACGCATACTGCCCGTCATAGATTCGTCTATATTTGCTCCGAAGATTACTTTAGCGTCATCGGCGGCTGAACTGGTAACCATTTTGGCCGCATCGCTGACTTCGCTTAACGCCATATCCGGACCGCCCGTTATGGTTAACAAAATTCCTCTGGCGCCATCAATAGAAACTTCCAACAACGGACTGGAAATTGCCGCCTTAGCCGCATCGACCGCCCTGTTTTCACCGGTACCGGTGCCGATGCCCATAAGAGCAGTGCCTGCGTCCCGCATAATTGTTTTCACATCCGCAAAATCCAGGTTAATCATGGCGTGGACAGTAATTAATTCCGCGATACCTTGTACACCTTGGCGCAAAACATCATCAACAATTTTAAAAGATTCTACCAAAGTTGTTTTTTTATCTACTATTTGCAAAATACGATCGTTGGGAATTGTAATAATAGCATCTACATTCCGGGCTAATTGTTCCCACGCTTTCTCGGCAACATCCCGTCGCTGCGGGCCTTCAAAACCAAACGGCTTTGTGACGACGGCAACCGTTAAGGCGCCGGCCTCTTTTGCTACAGCGGCAACTACCGGAGCGGCTCCGGAACCGGTTCCCCCGCCTAAACCACAGGTAATGAAAACCATATCTGCGTCTTTCACAATTTCTCTGATTTCATTTTGAGTTTCTTCGGCCGCTTTTCTGCCAACTTCCGGATCCATACCGGCGCCCAAACCACGGGTAACGCTTTTTCCAATATGTAATTTCTGCGGGGCGTTGCTGTGATGAAGCGCCTGCACATCGGTATTCATAGCAATAAAATCCACACCGCGAATACGGCTTGCAACCATGCGATTCACCGCGGATCCTCCGGACCCGCCCACACCAATAACTTTTATTTTGGCGAATGTTTCTATATCAGGTTTTACTTGCGGCATACAGTAAATTTAAGATTTATGATTTCAGATTTGTGTCTAGTTTTGTCATTGCGAGGAGTCGTAGCGACGTGGCAATCCCATAGTCAGTACTACTAGTATAGTGGGATTGCTTCGCTTTGCTCGCAATGACAGATAAAGTTCCATTGAACACATTTTGTATTCAGCATCCTCTTAAACAAAACAACGGAGTGGTCTCCGTTGTATAGTTTATAGATAATAGTTTTTACTGTCAAGAAAACAAGTGCACTCTTTGTGTACAATCAGGGAATTAGCGCTTTTAGCCATTTTTTTAGCTGGCCGGAAACAGCGCCCATATTTTTAGTCCCGGATTTGCGCTTGCTTCCTCCCTGCATTTCACTCCCCCATTTTACCAGCCCTACAGCCGTGGCAAAACCCAAATCATTCACCTTATCGGTAACACTTACCACATTTAAAGGATAACCAACATTAGCCGGCAACCGTAAAACTTTTTTGGCCATTTCTACCAAGCCGGGCAATTTGGCTCCGGCGCCGGTAAACACCACGCCGGCCGGAAGTAAACCGGAACGCTGAATCTTACGAAGTTCATCATCCACTTTCTGTAATATCTCTTCTACGCGAGCAGAAACTATCTCGCTTAAAAATTTCTTTTTTATAATCTGGTGATCTGGAGCGCCCACATCAAATAAATCTATTGAGCTTGAATCGGAATTACAGTCTCCATATTCTACTTTTACCCGTTCCGCAACATCCACGGATACCTTCAGTCCTAGCGCGATATCATTAGTAATATTTTGAGAGCCAAAAGGAATAATTGAGGTTTGGATTAATTCTCCTTCTTCAAATACAGCCATACCGGTAGTAGAACCGCCCAAATTTACCACCATTACCCCCAGTTCTTTTTGGCGTTTGGTAACCACAATTTCGGCGGTGGCCAGAATAAACAAAACCAGGTCTTCAATATCCAGTCCGGCCCGGTAAACGGCTTTGGTTAAGTTCTTTATTTGCGAAGATGAACCTAAAATAATTTGTGTATCCACCTCTAACCGTACGCCGGTCATTGATGTGGGGTCCTTTATTCCCGTTTGTCCGTCTACCGTATAATGGCGGGGTAATACGTGTAAAACTTCATAATTTAACGGTGTGGCAATAGACCTGGCCGCCTCGATGGCACGAGTAACATCTTCTTCGGTTATTTCGCTGTTGGCTTTGGATACGGCCACAACCCCTTTACTGCTTTGAGATAAAATATGCAGGCCGGAGATTCCCACCCAAACGCTGTCTATGGGAACTCCCACCATTCTTTCTACCCGTTCTAAACAGGCGGAAATTGCGGACACCACATCTTCTATACTGCTGACCACTCCTTTTTGCACTCCTTCCGAAGGAACTTCAGCCGCGCCCAAAATCTGCAACTCAACATTGCCTTCTTCTTTTCCGATTAATTGTCCAACGGCCATGCGTACCGAATTTGATCCGATATCCAGCCCGCCGATTAAATTTCCTTGTCCGTTTTTCATACAATAGATTACGCGGATTTGTCATGCCTAGCGAGGTCTTACTGTCATTGCGAGGAGCCGGAGCGACGCGGCAATCCCACTGTCGGGACTACCAGTACTTTGGGTTTGCTTCGCTTTGCTCGCAATGACAAAATATTCGCTTATTATAACACTACTTAATCAAATTCTCCAAATGCGGATAAAAAATTATCGCTCCCACTATTAAAGCCACCAGGGATGTAAGCAATACCGCTCCGGCCATAAGATCCTTGACCACTCCTACGTAATGATGCAAACGGGGCTTAAGCAAATCGCTAAAATTCTCAAAGGCGGTGTTTAAAATTTCTACTAATAAAACCAGCAGTACCAGCAAGATAAGCAATATTACTTCCCAGCTGCGCAACGGAAAATATGTAGCGGCCGCAAAAACTAAAAAACCCAGTAATACCTGTATCCGAAAATTCTGCTCTGATTTAAAAACATGCTTTAAGCCTCTAAAGGCGTCGGTAAAACTTTTTAACAGCCTATATAAAGACATACTATTTCTTCTTGAATTTTAAACATTTTTTGCGCCTCTTTTATTTCCACGTGATCGTAACCAAGGATGTGAAGAAATCCGTGTACCAGCATTCTAGCAAATTCTTCTTTGGTTTTGATGGTTAATTCTTTTGACTGACGCACGATCTGGGGATAGCAGATATAAATTTGCCCCAGAAATTTCGATTTTACCACCCCATCTTCTCCCCAGGCAAAAGACAACACATCCGTAATTTTATTTTTACCTCTGTAGCTAAAATTTAACTCTTTTATTTCCTTCTCCCCCACAATATTTACCTCCAGTTCGCCGTTAATTTTTAATTTCCGGTGAATTATGTTAAATACTTTTTTTACCTCGCCTTGCGTCCATGGACATTTTATCCGTTTGTTAAAATTTATTGACAACATGATTGTGAATTTAGTATTTAGTATTTAGGATTTAGGGATTGATGGTGGATGGCATTTCGGTCGGATAAGCGCTTGATTCGGTAACCGGCGGTATTATTTCCGGCGGAGTGAAACCGGCAGACCGGAAACTTCTGGCCATCATTACCATTACGGACCGGAAATTAACCACGTTGGAATCGGTGGTGTGATAAACCATTACATACACATGGGCATCATCCGTAAAATAATAAGCTAAATTGTCCGCCCTATTTTGGCCGGATTCTGTAAATCTTGTTTGGAAATTTACTAAATTCTGATACTGCTCGTTGGGCGCCCACTGCGCAAACCAGTCGGAAAATGTTTGGCCGGGTACGCGGTCAAAAACCCGCACTTCGATATTTTCACCGGTAATGGTGCTAAATAAAACATCGCGCCCACTTTCGTCTACATTGCCGATGGCCCAATTTAACGGATAATAAACTTTATAGCCAAAAACCGGATTAATATAATCATTCATGAATCCGGAATCAATCAATTTCATTGGCTCTTTGCCGGCCGGATTATACAAGTAAAAAACTTCATGGCCGTCATTATAACCGTCTTCGTCCGTATCCGGCTTGCTTGGGTCCGTGCCAAATAATTCTTCGGCGGTGTCGGTTAAATTGTCTTTATCCAAATCCGGACTTTCTCCCAATAGGGCGGATGGGAATTCAATTGGCGCTTCGGCTAAGGACGGCGCGGTGGTGGTTGGCGCGGGTTCCTGTACAACCGGGGTTTCCACAACCGGCTCCGTAACAACAGGCGGAGTTACCACAACTTTAGGCGCTACCGGCAAAGCTCCGGTTGGCTGTTGTCTTAATTGCAAATAATAATAAACACTTACTCCGGCCACCAGAACCACAAAAAGCGATGACCCTAAAATTATAGCGTATTTTTTATTGGTAAGGATATTCGCCGGATGCAAAACAGACCCACTCCCCGCGGCCGTGCTTTTGTCCAGCATTTTCTTTTCCGGCGCGGTCAGTTTTGGTGTTGCTTTTAACACCACTTCTTTTTCCACTCTTTTAAACTTTATTTCCGGATTTACGCCGCCATAAAAATCCGCGGGGATTGTTTGCACGCTTATGCTTTTATCAATTTCGGTTTTTACGTCTGCTTTTTTTCCAAACATATAAAATGATGAATGATGCTAATGCGCTGTGGCGCCACGAATCTTGCGAATTGATTAAGGCGACGTGGTGGGCGTGGTGGAAGGAGTGCTAAAAAGCTTACCAGCCCCAAGCGGATTATAACCATTTTTAACTTCGGTTCCATCCGGATAGGTATCCCCGTCTGAATCCGGGTTTAACGGATTAGTGCGCCAAATAAGCACTTCGTCGCCGTCGCTTAAGCCGTCGCCGTCCGTGTCCGCTTTTAACGGATCGGTTTTATAAACAATCACTTCGTCGCCGTCGCTTAAGCTGTCACTGTCGCTGTCGGCAAGTTGCGGATTGGCGCCAATTTCTTTTTCCCGCACATCGTCTAAACCGTCTTTATCGCTATCCACAGCCTGACCGAATAATATTTGATCATTATTTTGTTGGGCAGGAACGTTGGTATTTGCCGGAGCGGTAGTTTGCGAAGTTTGATTTTGCACGGTTTGATTATCCGGTACTACGGGTAATTTAACAATCTGATTTTTACTGGCGTAAAAATACCACCAACCACCATAACCAAGACCGCCCAATAATAAAACAATAACGAGTCCCAGTAATATTTTCCCCAAAACAGGCGCGCTGGTTTTGTATAGCTCGCCGCCTGCTGATGAATTTGACTGTAAATTAGGCATAGTTCTGACATCGTCTTTTTTCTTTAATAATCCAACGGCCAGAGCATCGGGCGCGGACGGCGGCATTGCTCCCTCGTTTTTTTCTACACCCGCAAACATATCTACCGGTTCGGTTGGTAGATTTTTTGGCGCATTTGGATTTTGATTTTGGTCATCGAACATACTTTTTTAGAAATTAGAAATTAGAAATTAGAAATTTATGTCACTTTGCTTTATCAAGCGGATTTGTTCCGCGGCGAACCTCGTAACCATCGGCTTTACCATCGCCATCGGTGTCTGCTTTAAGCGGATTCGTTTTAAAAACAAATACTTCCTGACTATCTATTAAACCATCCTCATCGGTATCGGCAGATGTAACGCTGGTTTGATATTTTGCTTCTTCGCTATCCGGTATGCCATCCAAGTCCTTGTCTGTAGCCGTTAATTTTTTTAAAGCGACATTAAATTCTTGTTCTCTGACTGAAGTACTTGGCGCTACCGGCGCCATTGATTTTTTAATTATAACTCTATAAACCAAAACACCCGCTCCCGTCAGAGCGACAATGATGAAAAAAAATATTATTTTTTTACTTGTTGACATACTTAATTAAATTTCACGGTTCGGAACGGCTTCTACTTCATTAGAAGCCGCACTCTCGCCGTTGGCATTTACCGCTGTCACTTTATAACGGTACCTGGTCCCGTTAGTCAGCCCCGTGTTATTGAACGAGGTAGAACTGCCGTTTAGAGTCGTGTAAACAAGGCTGTAGAAGTCAAAAAACAAATATGTCTTTCTATATACTTTATAACTAGTTATGGCCGAACCGCCATTGCTGGCCGGCGCATTCCAGGCCATTTGAACACTTCCACTACCAACACCGGTTACCACCAAATTCTGTGGAGCGGAGAGAGCGGGAGTTAAAGTTACATATTGAAAATGCTCTGGGTCAGTAATGATTGCGTTTACATCTATTATATCATGCAAAGATAAGGTGGTTGCCGGTTTATTGATATTAAAGACCTGCCAATAGCGGGCGTTTTGGTTATCCGAAGGAGACGCGGATTGGAAAAAATACGTTTTTGCCGGCGTACCAAAATGATACGGATTTGTGTCGGTGTCCGGTAAATATATCTCTACTTTTAATTTAACCGTGTTTTTAAAGGTTCTAATTGGATAACTGGGCGAGCGCACATAAAACGCATAGGTGTTGCCAGACATCGCAGACGTATCAATTGTAAATGCTTCAGAATCAGTTTGGCCGGGAGTGGCTGTAAAACCGTGATACCAAATTCCATACGCTTCTGAATTGGGCGTGCTGTAATAGTTTATACCGGTGGCGTAATTCTTTTGCGAAGCCTCGCATACATTCAGGTAACAATATGACGGCCCTTCTATTTCGGGATTAACAATAAACGGATTCAAAACACCGCTATAAAAATCTCCGGAACCTACCCAGCTGGTAACAATCCGTAAATCATGGGCGCGCAAAGTGCTGGAAATCACCGGCGATAATACCAAGTCATACTGCCAAGGTTGTGGTTCGGCTACCACTCGAAAATTTAATGGCCGAGCCCAATCATAATTAACATACATTTGATACTTTTTTTCCGGATTAGCATCCGCTGAACAGATTGGGTCGCTGGCGATTATAGCTTTCATATAGTCGAACGTTACATCACGAGATCCTAAATTATCAGGTTTGCGTAGGGTGTAAGACATAAAATCCATGGAGGTGTCATTTTTTATATCTAAGCCCACAAGCGATGCAAAAGTGTTGCTGCCAATCGCCAAACCAAGTGAGCCACCACCTGTTATTTTCTTGGCAAAAAGCGGATCTGGAGTAAGGCCTGTTCCGGAGAAACTGTCCCATAAGGCATTCTCCAAAACATTAACCACATTCCCATGCACTTCTACTCCATCAGAAACTACTCCGCATGTCACGCAATTTCTAACTACACCCACCGAACAATCCGCGCAGCTCTTAGCGCCTTTTTTTATAGTGCGCGGATCTTTTGACTCGGCCGAGCAGGCCAATTCTTGATAACCGTTACGGCCAGGGGTTTTTAAAACTTCTGTTCTGCCGGTAGTAGACGCGGATGAGAAAATATTTTCTTCAAACACCTCGCATTTTTCCGGACTTTGAATAACACCATCGCCACAATACTGGCCGGGTTGAACATCGATTGTGTTTTGGCAATCAGAAGAACAATAAGAACAAGGTTTGCCATAAGCGGGAGTGCAAACGTGGCCATTATTGACCAGTCCTTGGTCGCACGTTTCACCGGCATCTACTATATTATTACCACAACTGCCGACAGGTAGAACGGGTGTTAGTGTGCTGGTGGCGGCGCAAAACCAACCACTTTGATAATTATTTTGCACTTCCGAGGCCGACAAGGCGCGATTGTAGATTTTAACTTCGTCTAAACTGCCAAAGAAGTAATTACCACTGCCAACTGGAGCAGATTTACCAATGACTAAATCCCCTGTGCCTACTGCCATTATGGCCGTATCACTACTGACAGTATTTGTATTTTCTAAAACGCCATTAACATAAATCTTAGTAATATGGCTGTTACCATTTCTTGAATATGTACCCACCACATGCGTCCAAGTATTGGTGGCGATACTGCTGTTTGAATCAACTACTGCAGTTTGTAAATTATTATTCCACAAGTTAAAACGGATATTATGCAGGGTAGTAGAGGCATTAAATTCTAAATCGTAACTCCTAAACCCAAACGGCCCTTCCTTTTCCACAATTCTCTGATAAGGATAAAGAGCACGCTCATCTTCAGTAGGATAAATCCACGCTTCTACCGTTAATGAGCTGGTGGCTACCAAACTAAAACTAGGACTGCTTTTCGCAATTAAATATCGCCGACCAAAAGACGAACCAAACTCAAAGCCATGACCATATTTACCCGTGCCCACCACCGGACAAGCGCGGGCTTTGTTGTCGCAAATGGCATTATTGCCATTAACCGAACTGTCGTCTGTTCTATATACGCCGACCAGATCATTTTCAAACCGCCACCAAGCCACCGCGTCTCTGTCTTTTTTTAAACAATTACTGCCACAAACTTTTGTACCCGGATTTCCATCTACCGAACAAGTTTGCGAACCGTCGCATGTTTCTCCATACTGGGTTTGGATAATACTGTCACCACAATACGGTCCCCAGTTTTGGCAATCCCAACTGCAGGAATTATTTCTGGAAATTAAACTATATTTTTCCACTCCAGGCGTGACTGGATCGCAAACTTCATAAGCCTCTTGCAAGTGACCGTCTCCACATCTGCCCGGTGTAGGACTATCGACCGGACCTGTACAGCTAATATTGCAATGATTATATTTCCCATTTAAAAAAGTTCCATCGTCACAAGTTTCACCGGCCTCCAATGCGCCATTTCCACAATGACTAAACTTGCTACACAAAGTGGTAGACGGCGGGCCCCACTTACAACTACTATTACAAACTTTTAAATTTTTAAGAGGTGGCACCGCGCTACTGCATCCGGCCTCGTATTCTATTCTGCCGGGCGGATCGCACTGTTCGCCTTTATTTAAATTTAATTTCCCGTCTCCGCAAACACCGGATTCCATTGTGGAAATTTCCTCATTATAATTACAGACACCGCTACTGTCGCTGATTTTAAAAATGGTGGTGCTAATAAAACTGGCCACAAAACTTTCGTCATTTGCCGGTGAAATTCCGTCATCTTCAAATTTGGCGCGCACAGTATAAACTCCGGGCGTGGTGGAAACTATATACCGGTAGGCGTAAGAATCTTTGGAGCAGGCAAAACTGAAGCGTCTATTCGCAACGCTCCAGCCGGTTTCCGGACTGTGCAGAACGCAGGTTTCATTAGCCGCGGTATCCGGCGGTTTGCAATCATTATCACTTAAACAAAACCGATTAGTGCTAATAACGCAGGTACCCGCCGGGGACAGTTGATTTATCGGGTCGGTAGGGAAAGCGACACCCGCGGCATTCCCTAATAATGACCATGATGGCCAGACACTTAAAGTCTGTCCGGTTAAATAGGTTCCTTCTTTTAGGGTGGGAGCGGTGGCGGCTACAACTTTTTGGTATACAAAAAAACTAAGTGTCGCCACCATTACCAAAGAAAGAAAAATTAATTTTTTTGTTTTCATACAACTATTATACCACAAAGTATTACATTGTCATCCCGAGCGAGTGGTTGTCATCCTGAATGTAATGAAGGATCTCTGTCTCAATCGCCGAACGGACAGAGATTCTTCGCTTCACTCAGAATGACAAGTGGTGTGCGGTCAGAATGACAAACAATAAAACAGAACGGCAGGTCTAATACCCGAGCAAATTTTGAATAATATTCAAATCACGAAGTCTTCGGTAGTTTCTCTTCAACTTATCTATCTGAACAGAGCAAACTTCGGCGCTGGAACAATCTAAGTCTGTTTGACAGGTGGTGGATGCGCCGGGGTTGGCCATATCCGCTCCGCAATAACCGTAATTGGTTAAATTGGTGTTAAAGCGCAGGTTGCCGATAATTTGTTCAAATACTTTTTTGGTACTGGCTTGGGCGTTGGCGTTTATGCTGAATAAATAAATATTGGAATAAAGATTGCCGGCAACAGGCGGAACAGCGGTGGAAAAATTAATATTGAGAGCATCCACATAAATATTATTGCCGTCTGTAAGCGCGTCGTATCCGTCTATTTTTGTGGTTTGCATTGCGCCTAGGAATCCCTGCCCGCCCAAAGCGCGATCGGTGGCAAACCATTGCGATACGGTTAGGTGCATGGGGTTGGAGAAAACAGCCATACCGATAGCGTCGTTATTGGTGGCGCTGGTGAAAATAAATCGTTTTAAACTTGTGGTTGGAGTATCACCAACAATGGCGCCGGAAACCTGAACGGCCGGACGCAAATACGGTAAATCATCGGCTGTGCCAAAACCGCCGGCGTCCGCGCAATAATAAGACCGGAAATTAAAGTAGCCGCCGCTTGGGGAAGGCGGTATAGAAGTGTTATCAAAAGCTCCGGCGGCTAAATTAAAGCCATCATTGTTTCCAACTTTATCTTCATAAGGAAAAATAATATAAGGACCAAGACCACCTAAAAATAAATCCTTTGGCGGCCAAGGGTTTTCACATAAAAATACAATGGCATGAGATTTACCGGTGGCCACGGCGCCGAATTGGCCGGAATAAATATTATCGGTAATGACAGCCGAAGCGCGCACATCAATTTCACCATTGCGGTTTTGGGCGGAGATTGTATTTTTGGAAGAAGTGCTAATTTCCAAATTGACATAAGGGTTGCCGGCCGGTTGCCATAAATATTTCCAATCGTAATAACCCGGTATCGGTTGAACTTGCGCGTTATTAACATTATAAGCGTGAGCAATTAAAGTGCTGGTGGCGCCAACTTTGTTTAAATAAACTTGGGTCGGCTCTACGGCCACATGATCTATTTCACACATTTTTGATCCGGTAATAAATTTCCAGCTGAACGGTTTACCGTTTGATTTTTTACCGATACTAATCCCCTGCTTACTGCGCAAACCGTCTTTTAAGGCCACAAAATAATCCGTGTCAAAAGCAAGCGGTTTGCTTAATTTAAAAGTAATTTTGCTTAAGGTACTGCTGGTGGTAATGATATCCGCCTGTCCCAAATCTTCTCCGGCGCACCATTTTGCCGATTGAATTTCGGTACGCACCGCGGCCGCATTCTGGCCGATTAAATTTTTGAAGAAATCAACCACGGCCACAATTATTTTTTTGTACCACGGTAAGTTATTATAATCGGAACCGGAAACAGCGGAAACTAAATCGGTAACTTCTTCGGTGCCGGTACAACTGGAAGTAGCGCCAATACCGCGCGCCACAACCAAATTATTATTTAAACTGGAAAGACTGATCTCCTGATCAAAAGTGGCTTCGATGCTTGTGTTTGGACAAACATTTGATTGATTGGTGCTGGTATTGCCCGGGTAAACGCTTAATAATTTTGGCCGGACATAACAACAACCGTTGGTTGCTACTCCCCAATCACTACCCATATGCGCCTGACATTCGGCATCAGTTTTATATCCGCAGGCAATAGTAAATTGGCCCTTATCGCCCACTGCTCCGCCCACGGTTGACGAGGTGGTGTTGGCGCTGATATCTGTTTTCTGGGCCGGTGGAACTCCGGTGGCTACTCCTAAACCAACACCGGTCACCAAAGCCCACGGATTATTTCCCGAGTGTGAGTCGGGTAAAAGTGTTTCACAGAATGCGTCCTCACCAATTCCGGCTACGCCGTCTCCGCATAATGACGGCGGTGTATATAGAAGCGAGGAACCTAAATTCTGACGGTTTACATCACAACCATCGGCACCGGCCACACATTCTGAATGAGTGCTGGTATTAATCAAACAAAAATCATTACACCAATCCGCTTTTAATCCACCACCTAAATCACAACCAACATCTTCATCCAAACTGACTTCTCCGTCTCCGCAACGGCTGATGGCGTTTCTACACGCGGAATTAAAATCAGCCTGAACAAAACCGCCGTAAGGAGCGGCATCATTATCGGAACACCATTTAGCGGATAATTTTGTGCCTTTATGCAGACAAGTTTCCGAACAGCGCAAGGCTGAATTTGAAATTGTTGATGAGGAAGAAATTCCCGTGTCACAATCTTCACCGCTGCCAACGGAACCGTTACCGCAAATAGAGGCGCCGGTGGCGGTTGCGCCCGTAGAACGCGATGAACCGGTATGTAAACAATTACTACCGCAACCAACTGCCGAAGTAATAAGTCCGGGGTCGCAGGTTTCTCCCAAGTCGGGCTCAATTATTCCGTTACCGCAAGTAGTTGTATTTGTGTTTCCCAAACGGCGGCAATCCAAACTGCAACCAGATAGTTTGTTTGGCGTATCGCAATCTTCACCGGCTTCTATTTTATTATTGCCACAAACCGGCACACCCACGGTAAAGCTGGCCGGAATCGTACTGCCCTTTCGCACACAACCCAAGGTGCAATAAGGATTATTTCCTACGGTGCTAAATGTTTTTACATCGGCCACTAATGGCGAGGAAGAATCCCAGTTCCAGCTTACGGTCCACGGATTTAATTTTTGGCCTTGAGCGCTACAGGTATCCGGTGAAGAATAAGGCTGGGCGCTAAATAATTCTTTGTCGTTGATAAATTCGGCAAAATAATTTTGCGGAACAACATCTACCCGGCTAATTTTACATTTTTCTTTTTTAGTTTTGAAACGCCAGGTGAATTGTTTGTTGTAAGGTTTGGAATGAGTGGAGGGGTCTCCTAATACGGCCGCAGACCACAATAATTCCGGCGAACTTACATCGGTAGTGGTAACAGATAATATCACTTGATAAATTGTATCCGGCTGTAATTCTACCGAAGCGCCGTTGGAATTGGCAATTTTTAAAATTCTAAAATCGGAACCGTCATCTAAAAATACATCGGCGGCCACCACAACCGATTCGGTATCAAAACAATTTTCATCATTACATTTTAATAATTTCACCGGACCGCTTGGCAAATTTTTGTTGGACATGGTGGTGTTAAAACGCACACCCACTTCGGCGTTGGTACAAGATTCCAAACATTTGGGCCAAAATTCTACCACCTGCGGATTATTTAAATCTACGGTGAGCGGACTGGTTCCGGTATAATTGGCAGAGGCTAAAGTGGCCTTGGCGGTAATATTTACGGCGTTAACCGGATCGGCTAAACCTACGCCTACAGTATTGGCAATTGCCGAAACTTTGGCTGTGGCTTCGGTTGCAGAACCAAAAATATTCGCGTAATTGGCATTTTGAGTTCCCCATAACCAGCTAAACGCAGCGGTATCCATAACTATACAATGCTGGGTGCTTAAACCGTGCCCGATATAATTTACATCCACGCCGGCATCGGCCGGAGAAGTTCTGCGTTTCATCGGCGCTTCCAAAATAGAAGTAAAATAACTGTACGGAGTTACTACCACCTGTTTAATTTTACAATCTTGAGAATCAGCTCTAAAAATAAAACAATAAGATGTTCCGGCTCCGCAAGGTTTGTCTTTAGCCAGTGGGGCGGTACTGGTACCGGTGCCGGCGGTAATTCCGTCTTTTAAGACCACCTGATACCAGGTATTATTTTTCCATTTACCGGTGTTATAACTGCTGACCGGATTTAATTCTAAAGAAACAGTGCTTGCCGAACCAGGTTGAGGCACAAAATCACCGGTTCCGCTTGGCGGTGGTGACGGCATCTTTTCATCGACGGTTACCTGCCCCGCCACTGTACAAGTTCGGGCGGCCTCGTTGACTGTGTCCGGCTGGCATTCGTTGACCACCAGATTGGCGCGGGAGATATTATTTATAGTATCCAAATTAAATTCCACTACCACGGAGGCGCTACGGCAAACATTATGGTGGGGGCCGGTCGTGGCTGTGTCCCAGATAGCGCTGGGTGAAGGAGTGGGAATATTCAGGCCCAAATCCGTACTGCCATTACATCTTTCTACCACGCGGGGAACTTTGGGAATATCTTTGGTGCTGAAACGCCAAATATAACCGGCGGAAAGAGTTTGGCCTTCACATAATTCCCCGGCGGGTTTGCACATACCGGATTCTGTTCCCACCGAACAACAATGCGTACCGGCTTCCGGACAAGTATTATTATTTTTAACACAATCCACTACGGAAAAATTTTGCGGATTGCTGATTTTATTATCGGAAACTCTGGACACCACTACCGGTCCGGTTTGCGTACCAACCGGAGGGCGGGTAGAAATGGATTGACCGACGGCAAGATTGATAACCGAATTGGTAATGGCTAGAACCCGGCCGGTGGTATTGGTAGCGGAAGCGCCCGCGCTCCAGAAATAAACTTTTGGCGACGGACCAAAATTTTCACCGATTATGTTCATATCCGGAGAACCGGCCGGAAATGGCGACGGGCCGGAAACCGGATTGATATTACAAACGCCCGGTGTCGGCTCGCCAATTTCTGATTTGAAAACCGGACCGATTGGGCTTAAACCAAGACTGATATCTGCCGGACGCACTTGCACAAAATAAGATCGGCCGGCGGCAACGCTGACGCCGGAAGGAAACTTTACAATAATTTGTTTGTCGGTCCAGGTATTTACACATCCGGCCGGAAAATTAAATTCGCCGTCTATAAAGTCTCCCGTGGGCAAACCGCTGTCGTTCATTTTAAATCGAACCAAGCCGGTTTGGTTGCCAAAATTATTTCCGGTAATAGTAATGTACTCCCCTTTTGCCCCGTGATCCGGAGTGATATTGGAAATAACCGGAGCCGTACCGCTTAATCCCTGTTCAACAAAAAACTTAACGCTGTTGCTGTCCAGATTATTCCGCGAAACTTTTACTCCCACCGGACCGGCGCTAAATAAGGGAACTCTGGTTTTTATAAGCGTGTTTGTCCAGTTAATCGGAGTGACCGGCACGTTTTGCTGATCAAAAAATACTTTGTCTACGGCAATTCCAAAACGGTCGCCAACTAACGAAATTTCTTCACCGTGCAAAGCGCTGGAAGGAATTATATTGCACAAACCGGGACGAACAATTGAGTTAACCGTGAAGTCGCTAATGGTTGGTCCAAAATTATCGTTGGTAGCATCGGTGAATTTATTTCCGGAAGCGTTAGGGGCTGTTTCTACCGACACCGGTCCGCTAATCGCATCGGCCGGAACTTCTGCGATTATCTGATAAGGCTTCCAGGCGCCAACGCTACATGGTGCGAGCGGCGCTTGAGTATCGCCGATGAAAACTTTGCCGGCAGTATTGCCAAAATAATTTCCGGCAATGGAAACATAGGTTCCCGGACCGCCGGATAATGGTGAAACCCCGTTGATGCGCATTTTATCTACACAGACACCGGCAGTCGGGTCGCAATAACCGCTGGCGCATTGCGCGTTGCCGGCACATGGGCCGCCGGCGCCAACGCCACACTCGCCACCGCTGGCCGGCGGGCCAACCGTAATTTCTCCCGGGTCTAAAACATTATCAAAACAATGTTGCGGTAATAAATTTACATTCGTAGAAGTGGTGTAATTTTGCGCGGACCAATCATAACCGGTTGACCTTAACGTGTGCTGACCGCCGGCAATACCAACAGTAGGCCAGTTAACCGTCACCGATCCGGTCTTTTGACAACTGGCAACAGTTTGACTGCCAACAAAATAATTATCGGCGCTTAAATCTATTTTTTGCACGCCGTTATCATCGGTATAACTGACCACAACCGGCACTACCGAACCAACCCGCAACGCATCGCCGGGAATTGATTCTATTTTTACCTGTGGCGGCAAACGGTCAACGCCGTCTCCGGTGGTAAATTGCACATCGGCGCAACCGGCTTTTATCGCGCAATTTAAAGTCATTAAGCCATCGCTAGTTTTTACAGCCGAGCCGTTTTTGAAATGTAAAGCATAAGCGGTGGACGCGGCAAAACAATCGGCCACTCCTCCTCCGCAATCTCCGTTTGGCACAAATGTGGCGGTGGTATTGCTCAACACCTGCCACTCACCGGCCTGTTCGGTGCCGTCCGCTTTTTGGACAACAACATTGCCGTTTAAAGTGGCCACATCAACTTCTTTATTAAAGGTAACAGCCAAGTGAACATTTCTGATGCACATTTGCCCTCCGGAAGGCAGGCTGTCCACATAAAAAATTCCAGCCGGGAAATACGGATTGTCTCCGCCTCCGCCGCCCGAACCTCCGGCTCCACCGTTGCCGGTAGTGGCTCCAACCAAACCGTTGATTATAAAACTGGTAATTGCGTAAGATGTTAAAATTATCGCTAAACCAATAGCGGCGTTAAATAAAATTTTCTTGGACTGGGAAACTTTTTCATCGTTCCCGCCGGCCGTCATCCAGACAAATCCGGCGTAAAGCATTAAAACCAAAGCCACTATTCCCAATAATCCTAAAGCGGTGCGAATAATTTTGGCTACCACCAGGCGAATATCGGTGGATGGCAAACCAATGGCCGGGCCTACTTGCGTTATACCCAAATCCGGCTGAGCATGAACCATTTGCGCAAAACTTAAAAATCCCACAGCCAGAAATAGCGCTGAAAGTAGAATTAGAATTTTTTTGCTCTTTGGTGTCATATAACACGTTCGGTAACGTATACCTTGTATTATGTATTAAGTATCAAGTATTATGTATCGTACGAACAAACAACCGCTTAATACTTAATACCTGATACTTAATACTTTTTTACAAACTATTTGTTCTTAAATAATCCAAACAAGCGGGGGCGGTTGTACCCTGCGCTCCGTTGCAACAAAAAGATTTATTTTGTTCGGTCAAAACATCACAGCAATTTTGCGGATTGGCGTCATTGCAATCCGGCGAAACTATTGTGCCGGAATCTACCTCGTGATTCGGCCCTTTACCAGGATAAAAACAATTAAAATGAACATCTTCTACGGTGGAACTTACCACTGGGAAATAATACTGGCGGACGGCATCTAAAAACGGACCGTGGCTTAAGCGGGTATAGGTGGTGTTGTCGGCATTGAAAACTGTGGCCGGAACTTTCCAAACCGGAACATCATGGGACGGTTTTTCTTCTATGCCGATATTGTACATGGAATCAGCGCGCATTCTTTTGTTAAAGACCAGGCTTAATTCCTGATCACGAGTTATATTCTCGGCATCTTTACCCGGCACGATAGTTTGAATAAAAGGCGCGGAAACATCTATTTGATTGGAAATTTTGAAACTCCAAAAATAATTGTCCGGTTGTTTTTGATTAGGAAATACCGGCAAAGTGGTGGTGGCGGTATTAGGAACATTATTTTTATTTCCGTCTAGAGCATTGCCGGCCAAGTCGGTGATGCCGGAAAATGGCTGGCTTTCGAATGAGCCGGGGTTAATTGTTTTGGCCGCGCGAAGCAGGACTTCGTAATTGTCTTGAGCGCAGGAAGCGCCGGCTTTATCACAAACCGGCAAGCAATAAATTTTATTTCCGCAGGCATTTTTTCCGCATTCGCGCGACGGCGTAAATTCCAAAGTGCGGTAGCCGTTGGTTAAATTAAAACTGCCTTCCGGCAAAGTGCTATTATTTGATTTTAAGAAAATATTCTGACCGTCCAGCGCGTAATACGATTCACCGGTGGCGTTAAATTTTCCCTGAATGCCGGCGGGGTCGATTGGTTCGCTGAAATTAATTTGTAAAACACTGTTTCTGTCTTCGGTGGCGGCGGCCTCCGGAAAAACATTGCCGACAGAAGGCGGCGCGGTATCTAAAGCGGTGCTGTTGGTAAATTTCCATTCATAATAATTATTGCCAAAATTTCCGCTTAAGAAAACAGCGGGATTATTGTTGGCCGGATCATCCAGCAACAAGCCCGGACCCAAACGAACCACATAACTGACCGGTTCCGTGGCGCTGCCCAAATATCCGCCGCTAACATTGCCGGCATCGGTAATTGGTTTAATCATTATGGTGTAAATTCCGGTGACTTCGTTTTCCGTGCTGACAGACACCAAAACAACGGCTCCAAAAATGGATGTATTATTATCGGCGCGTTTTATATTAATTAAATTATCGGCCAGAGGTTTTAAGCGGTCGCAATCGTTGTACCAATTTTCCACGGTTGTTTTGCAGTTTCCTAAAATACCGTCTGCGGTGGTGTCTTCTATAAAACTATCAGCTTTGATTGGCCGGCGGAAAGTAATAATAATTCTGGTGTTCCGCGGCACATTCATCTGGTCGCGCGCCGGATAATGATCCTTTAAAACCTTGCCCAAAGCGCCGCTACCCTGAAAATTTTGGGAAATAGGCGCGCCCAAATCACCGCCGCCGCCCGTTCCGCCAACCCCGGTGGTGGCGCCGACTAATTTGCTTATTACAAAACTGACAATCGCGTAAGCAGACAGGATAATGGCCAAACCGATAACAGCGTTGAATATAAGTTTTTTTGCCGTGCCAACCTGTTCTTCATTGCCGCCGGCTGTCATCCAAAGGTAGCCGGAATAAATTAACAAAACCACCGCAATAATTCCCAGCAGTCCCAAAGCGATTCTGATAATGTTGGCTACCACCAGGCGGATGTCGGTGGCCGGCAAACCAAGCGGTTGTTCTAAAACCTGCACGCCTTCGTTGATATTGACCGCGGCTCCGCTGGGAGTTTGGGCGTAAACAACCTCCAACCCACCCCTACCCCGCCCAAGCGGGGAATACAAAAAAACCGCTACCAAAATTATTGTCGTTATGGTAACGGCTTTTAAAATTAAAACACTAATAAATTTTCTTTGCATCCATTGAAGCATGGGACAATGGAATTAAATTAATTTACCCTCCTAAATTACCGTCCGAATCGTTTTGTTTCTTCCGGCATTAACCCAACTTTTTTCAGATATTCGATTTTTTGGGAAACTGCTAAACGATGCAGGGCGCTTTTTTTGCGCATGTTCTTATTTTTTGGACGTTCGTAGTATTGAATCTTTTTAACTTGCAGTATTTTACCGGATTGCTGCCAGCGCTTCTTGGTGCGTCTCAAAAAAGCCTCAAATGATTCATTTTTCTTTCGTTTTATTTCTGACATAGTTCCACCTCACTTTCTTTAAATTAGATTTATCGTACCGTATTGTCATCCTGAACGTAGTGAAGGATCTCTGTCAGTATTGTTTTGACTAACAGGACAGAGATTCTTCGCTTTGCTCAGAATGACAATATAAATAATACTCCTATTTTCTCTCTTCGTCAAACCGGGATAATTTTTTCTTGAGTAAATGTTCCAACTTTTTTTGATCCACAATTTCCTGTACGCCGGATTCCATATCCCGGATGATAATAGTGCCGTCCTGCACTTCCTTTTGGCCCAAAATTAAGGCGTATGGAACCTGTAAACTGTTGGCGGCTTCCAGCTGGGCTTTTAATGAATTCTTGGAAAAATTGTAGTCTATCTTAAGGCCGGAATTACGCATTTCGTTTATTGTCTTTAGAGCCCGGCGGCGCGCGTGGTCGCCCAGTTGAGCCAGAAAAGCGTCAAACTTATGAACCGGCGGTTTAATCTGGTTAACGTCCATGTATTGTTTTAAGGCTGAAACGGACCGCTCGATGCCCAATGAAAACCCCGCTGCTGGCGCCGGTCTGCCGCCCATTTCCTGCACCAGCAAATCGTAACGGCCTCCCCCGCCCAAAGCGCTTTGAGCGCCCAAACCGGCTGCGGCCTCGGCTTCGCTTTGCACCGGATAAACTTCAAAAACCGTGCGGGTGTAATAATCCAAACCGCGCACCAAAGTTGATTTTAAAACATAAGGCACAGCCAGTTCGTCCAGATACTCCAAAACTTTCATGAAATGATTTTTTGATTCTTCTTCCAACCAGTCTATAATTTGCGGAGCATCTTCTTTTACCGGTTGGCATCTTTCCTGTTTGCAGTCCAAAAGACGCAAAGGGTTTTTGTTTAATCTTTGTTTGCAGTCGTCGCACAAATAACTGCGTTTACTGCGGTAATATTCCACCAAAGAAACTTTGTACCGCTGTCTTTCTTCCGGAGAACCAATGCTGTTTACGTGAATTTCTACGGGCAGTCCCAAATCTTTATAAAAATTGTGAGCCACCAAAATTAATTCGGCGTCGGCTACCGGGTCGGCATCGCCGATGGTTTCGTATCCAACCTGATTAAATTGACGATAGCGTCCGGCTTGCGGGCGGTCGTAGCGGAACATTGGGCCCCAATACCATAATTTTACCGGCTGAACCATATTCCACATGCCGTGCATAATATAAGCGCGCACAACCGAGGCGGTCATTTCCGGGCGGAGAGCCACTTTGTTGCCGTCGCGGTCTTCAAAGACATACATTTCTTTATCTACCACATCCGTGCCTTTGCCGATGGAACGGATAAATAAATTCGCCTCTTCCAGGAGCGGAGTTTCTATCCGGTTAAACTGAAAATGCTCGGCCAAATTTTCGGCAGTATGATAAAAACTTTTCCAGTATTTTTCTTCTCTGGGCAAAACATCGTGCATGCCACGCAACAAGGCGTAGGTCTTTTTACCTTTTTCAGGCGTAACCTCTTTTTCTTTTCCACCCTTTGCTTTTACAATTTTTTTCTTTTCTTTGGTTTTTTGTTTGAGCATAGTGTTTAATTAACAATTAGCAACTAGCAATAAACAAGAAACGATTAATTGTTAATTGCTAATTGTTTTTTGCTATTTGATTTAAATATTTAATTTTGTTTCCGGAATAATTTGGGCGCGGTTGAATGGCCAGCCCCGAAAAAATACCCGGCCGACTACCAGGCTTTTATCTACAGCTCCAAACCGGCGCGAGTCGTAACTGTTAGGGCGGTTGTCTCCTAAAACAAAATATTCGTTTTCGCCAATAACGGTAATCCGTTCGCCGATGGTTTGTAAATCTTTAGGCAGGTATGGTTCGTTTAAAACAGTTCCTTCCGGATGCGACGCGTTGTAAATAGTTACGCGTCCTTCGGCCACTTTAACTCTTTCACCGGGCAACCCAACTATTCTTTTTAAAAAGAATTCTTTTGGATTTTCCGGATATTTAAAAACAACCACTTCTCCTCTTTGCGGCAAACGCAGGCGATAGCTTAATTCGTCAATAATCAAATACTCTTTATCAAAAAAATTCGGCTCCATGGACGCGCCTTTTACGTAAAAAGGTTTGAATAAAAAATAGCGCACTAAAGCAATAGTGACACCGGCCAAAACCGCCACTTTTACCAGCTCTAAAACAAAAATTCCGGCGCTGGCCAGATAAGAAAGTATTATTTTTTTATATGAAGTTTTTTGTTCGGGCGGGATTTCTTCAGGCATACTTTAACTAATTGACAAACAACAATTAACAAAAAACAATCGATTGCTGGTTGCTAATTGTTAGTTGTCAATTCGTAGTAAATTATATACTAAATTTTCAGATTTTGCAAGTCATCGCTTTTTAAAGAAAAACGGCCGGCAGTACTCCCCAATTTCTTGGGTTTCCTGCCGGCCGGTTGGGCGGCCTACGCTTTGGCGGTCGGGCGCTCTTCCTCAATGATCGGCCGACAGTGCGTGCAAGCCTGCCGACGCATCTCCAGACTCCAACGCAACACGTCTCGCCAATTCTCCTTCCCAGCCACGATCTGGGCCTGGACGAAGTAGTCATTGAGGAGGCAAGGCGCCTGGGGGCAGAGATCCACGATCTCGATCTTCTTGATGTTCATTGTTTCTCCTCCTGGTTGATTGTTGTAGAGCCTCTGAATCCAGTCCGGTATGCTAAATATAACAACAAAAAATCATACCATAAATGGTGTGGTTTGTCAAGTTTAAATCCCCTGAGATTACGTGTGTGGGCGATCGAGGAATCGAACCTCGGACCTCGTCATTATCAGTGACGCGCTCTAACCATCTGAGCTAACCGCCCCCTACTGCCGGCGAATTTCATAATAGCAACTTTTGATAAAAAAATCAAGAGTTCTGGTGGGCGACACAGGACTCGAACCTGTGACCCTCTGCATGTCATGCAGATGCTCTAACCAACTGAGCTAGCCGCCCGTGTTAATTACATCCGATTATATACAACTTTTTTATAAAAATCAAGGGGTAAAATACTAAGGTATTTTCTGGGCACGCTCGTAAATGAAAGCAGGCTTTCATTTCTCTCACTTTGCCCGAAAATAAAAGGCCGGTGAATGCGCCGGCCCTGCTAAAAATGTCTCATAACAGCCTAATCAAAATCAAACTCTACGGGCGGTTCATCACTGCCTTCATAAACCACCAAAAGCTGTCCTTTATTGGCCAGTAATTCGTGATACTGGGCCAACCTATCCAACGCCTTCAAAAAAATTTCTACAGAGGTTCTGTTCTCCTCTGCTTTCTTAAGTTTTTTCAACTGCGCCGCATGAAACGGATTAGGCTTTATGGACTTTACGGACTCAAAATGCCATGCTACGATTAAATAAAGGAGTACCACCATGCGTCACAAACAGATCGCGGTTCTGCTCTCGTTTATTTTGCTACTCGGCGGTTGTGCAGCCGCCACCGCTCAAATGCGGCCACAACTTCACCAGCGTCCGGCCGGATTCTGGGAAAACGAAAAGACCGCTGTCCAAATTCTGCACATCTTCAGCAAGATGGGCGCGGATGCGGACGGCAAGCCAGTTGTTCAATTGCAGATGATTATCGGTACCGGATCCGTAGTAGACAAAAACGGCTTGGTACTGACAAACAACCACATTGTCGCAACGTATTCGCCCGAAGTGTTGCCGGACCAACCAGAAACTCAGTCGCTCCCGGTGGAAGAATTCATGATTTGCACTGTGAAGGACGGTGACCGCGACTGCAACCCGGCAGCAGTACTGGCTACGGACGAAGAACATGACTTGGCGCTGATGCAAGTTGACCGCGTCTTTTCCAAAGCAGTGGAATTTGTAGATGACAGCGGACTGAAGTCCGGCGATGATATTTATTTCTGGGGAAATGTCTTCCAGTTCTTGCCCCCCGTCGGCGCTCTTTGGCCGTTACATCGGCCGTATCGGACCGCCCTATTACAGCGGCAAGAACTTTCCTACCAGTTTGCCGCTGTTGCTAACGGACATCAATGTCAGTCCCGGTTCCAGCGGTTCCGCGGTTTTCAACGAACTAGGGCAAGCCATTGGCGTAGTCAGCGGCTTCATCCCCGCTTCGATGGGTGGCCGGTCACTCGGCATTGTTATTCCTTCCAGTACAGTGAAGGAATTCCTAAAAGCCAACTGGCCCAAGCCGGAAAAAAAGTAATTGCACTTTTATTTCGTTCTAAAGTCGTTCCCACGGAACGACTTTTATTTTCAAGCAAAATGATGTGAAGTGTAAACAAAAACAGCCTTGAATAAGACTGTATTGATTTTGTCAATGTTAAAAATAACTACAAAAAAACCGCAGTAAGCGGCATTTCTGCATTGACTTCATAAATGTGACAAAGACCGGTCTATCCTTTCGTCCCTGACCAAAGTGGTCCGGGCGCGTCACCGGTTAAGGTGCGCTCGACAGAGTTCACAATCTTTCGATTGAGTATCTCCAGAAAGGAGGTGATCCATCCACAGCTTCCGCTACGGATGCCTTGTTACGACTTCACCCTAGTCATTGACCCTGCCTTAATCCCCGTAAGGAGACTTTGGGCATTGCCAACTCCCGTGGTGTGACGGGCGGTGAGTACAAGACCCGAGAACGTATTCAACGCGCCGTGGCTGATACGCGTTTACTAGC
>CAZXML010000002.1:0-126085 GCA_964641245.1 uncultured Gammaproteobacteria bacterium
TAACGGCATCCTTTTGGCGGGGTAAAAGTGTCTACGATGTATGTCATCTTATTCATGGGTTGTATGGATTAATAAAAAAAACCTTCCGACGGAATGTTGGAAGGTTTTTAGTCTAAAAAACTTACTGTGGCGCTATAATTACTTTTCCTACACCATTATCAAATTTTGTCCAAGGACTTATTAGTGGAATACTCCCATCACTACATTCTTTAACCCAACCAACAGCACTCCCCCAATCTTTTTCATAGCACCCATCCCCACCCACTCCGCCCGGACAACTCCCATTACACCAACCCCAATTATCCTTCACCTGAACTTTTGGTTGGAATTCACAACAGCCGCCGTTTAGATTTTGTGTTTGTGGGTCCGAACAAGTGGTTGTCCACCCAGCGCCATCGCGCAAACATTGATAGACATGGTCAAAGCGTTGGAAACCGTTGTCGCAGGTTTTGTCGGCTATTTGGCCGAAGTTCGGGGCTATGGCTTCGGAGAAACAGTTGTCTAAATAACGGCAATCGTTGTTGGAAGCGCAGGATTGTTGGGTGTTTATTCTTTCGACCGTGGTGGAAACAAAACAGGTGTGGGTGGTGGCGTCACAAACGCCGTTTACGGCTCCGCGCTGATTGCGGAAATAGCCATCCAAAGAAACATTGGTGCCGTCGTTCCAATCTACCTGCATTTTTTTAATCGGCATTTGATTTTTATCGGCCGAAGCAAAGAATTTAATATTTACCGAGGCGACACTGTTTGGGAATATTACATTTCCGGATGATTTTCCGTTTACGGTAAAGCGGGAGAAGAAATCCTGGAAATAAAATTATTTTCAAGAAATGAGTTGAAAAAAATGAAAATAACTCATTTTATAAACAAACGCGCGTATCTTCTGGTTAAAAATTTTGTTAGAGGAAAAAATAAAAAAACCACACACTTACCGCGCGTGGAGTTTGTTGAGGATTAAGTTTTTAGCCTTCTTTTCTACTAACTGCGATGGTTTAAAATTAGGTTTAACATGTAAAAAATGTTTGACTATAACATACCCAATAACGTACCCTGCAAACTGTGGTATATTTCTTTTTTTTGAACCATTAAACCAATCCGTATGGCTATAATGAGTTAAGTAAAATTCTTTTTTAGCTTTTGAAGCGACACGCTTAAGCGAACTAATATTTTTATTAGTCATGAAATACGGTTCTGATTTATCGCCGGTCACTTCCGTTTGAAAATTAAAAGCCAAACCTTCCTCAACGCAATCTTCCAGCAAGTTTTTGGAATAACCTATTTTTTGTACTCGTACCATACGATACAACGCATAGGCAAGCGCTTCGAGTAAATCTGCGCGCGAAAATTTCTTAAAATGTTTATGTTTTACATTTATAGCAATATTTGCCAGATGTTTATTTTTAATTTGCGTGCTAATTCTACCAGATCCAGCAGATCCAATATTCTCCGGACGATGGGCAATAATAATATCCATTTCTGCTAAAGGGATATATTTGGAAATAATTCGCACGGCTTTATCAGCCTCTTTTTTAATCATTTGCGCGTATGGACGCAACAATGGATTGTTGGCTAATATGTGAATGTTTACATTTTTCATAGGTTTAGAAATCATAAATTCAGCAGTTTGCCATAGATGATGCTGGAATAATTTTTATTCATGATTCTTTAAAATACTTTTTTAACAATCTCTGCATATTTTTTAATTCATTCTCTGAAACTGCTTTTGCCCTCTCAGGATTAAT
Source organism: uncultured Gammaproteobacteria bacterium (assembly GCA_964641245.1). Taxonomy (GTDB): domain Bacteria; phylum Patescibacteriota; class Patescibacteriia; order Magasanikbacterales; family GWA2-37-8; genus XYD2-FULL-39-9. The sequence goes on from CAZXML010000002.1 coordinate 1,743, forward strand.
CTCATTACCACTATTGACTGGGACAAGATGTAGGTGGGCGTGAAGCACACCAAAACCTTCAACAGCCAGGCCAATACGTTTTGCAGATGTGGCCTTTTTTAGTATTTTTGCGACATATTTTGCAGCTTCAAACATTTTGGCATAAAGAGGTTGCGGCATTATAAAAACATCATTAAAATGTTTCTTTGGAACAAGAAGAACGTGTCCTGGGTTGATAGGTGCTATATCTAAAAATACAAAAAAATCTTCATTTTCCCAAACTTTAAATGAAGGAACCCTGCCATTAGCAATGTTGCAAAATAAACATTCCATATCTAATACTGTATTTATAACATGATTTAATATATGTTTCAACGTAAAGAATTAGAAAAATCAGTTTTTCTTTGTCCGCCAAGCATTGAATACGCATAGCCAAGAATTTCTCCAATATTGGCGCCCTCAATATCAATCCAGTTTCTATCTGTTGTGGCACAGCCACCTTCTTGATTTTTCTTTAATTCTACCACCATATCCCTTACGATAGATTGCCAGTATTTAATATTCTTTTCACGCAAATCAACCCAACCGCTATTTGCCCAGAGATCAATATTTTTAGAACTGACAATATTCTTCTCCTTTGGATTTGGCACATAGAAGTATTCCCCAACCGTAACCCGATCATCATTAAAAATAATAGGTAGCCCAAGAGATACTATTTGAGCACGTACTTGCTGATTTTTTTCTAAATACTTACCTATTTTCTCAAGTAAAACTTCAATTGATGATTTGACGAATATTGAAAGGGATCCTTCACTACAAGCTAACATTAAATATAATTCAAAGAGATGTTTTGAAACTGTGGGACCAAGATTATTAGTTGCAATACTAGGTGTTGATTTTTTAATTTCTAACTCAGCAAGTTTATCAAGAATAATATGCCGATGAATTCCGCCCACATGTGAAGGTCCGAGTGACACTAAATCCATGGCAGTGAGAAGATCATGTCGAGTAGACCCCAACGCCGCCTCAATACAAGCTTGAGCGACCTCTTCCCGAGTAACACATTCCATTTGACCCAAAGCAGTTATGGCGGTCATCTCCCCCAAACTGTAAGCGCAGTTTTCACCGGAATCCACATAAGGCATTTCCATAAAAGAGGAAATTTGTGTACATTTACTCGGCGCAAAAACTTCACCACCCACCAGCTTAGTTTTTATTTTAGAATCAACAAATGGTATATTTTTACCATGGGAACGAAACTTACCGAAACCAATTCCTTGCCAACCAACTAAAGCGGCGGGGACAACTACTTTTATATTTATTCCTGGGGTATGGGACAAACTCCAAAATAATTGATGGATAACACCCGCGGCCGCAACTTTACCAAGTATTCCAGAAGACATTCCCGGTTCATTTACATCACCGTGGGTATAAAAAAGATTATCACCCATACCACCTAGTCCTGTGGTGGAAATCTTTATATAACATTTAACATTAAAATTGAACAAGCTCTGTTTAAGAGCCTGTGTAAAACGTATTAGGCTAGGCACAATATTAGAAACAAGAAGACTCTCCATTGAATCACCCCAATCTTGATCATCTTTTTTATTTAAAATTTTTCTAGGAAGAGAATAGGGGTCATCTTGATAACCAATAACTGTCGCTGTATTAATACCATCAAAAATATAGTCCGGTCTCCATTTTTGTACTAAATAATACAAGGAAGACTTTTTGATTAGATTATCACTTAGATACGAATAATAATATTTAATCAATTTTTTTCTATTCTCAGGCGTATGAAGTTCGCTGTGGTCTAAATACATTAACGACTTAGTTACCAAGGCATTTCCCCAAGAGATTTGAATATCAATACTACGACCTTCTAAATGCTCCTGAACATTTTTTAATGAGCATAGAGCCTCATCCTTAGTGAGAGCATGCAAAATAATCCTTTTGGGATTATTTTTAATTGATTTAAGCGCACAGGCTTCACCGATTTGTCCGGCACCCAAAATAAGGATTGTTTTATTTTTCAATTATCTTTTTAATATTTTCAATATCTTCATAGCCCGTTATTTTCATTGCCTCTCTAACTTCAAGCATTGTGGCGGCAGCCACTTTTTTGGCTTTCTCGGTACCCTCAAGCAAAGCCTCTCGGACAGCTTCTGGGTGAGCTTGGTAGAAAGCCCTTCTTTCCCTAATTGGGTCCAAAAACGTATTCAGTAATCCTGCTAATATATACTTAACTTCTTTGTCGCTAATTTTTCCCGCAGCATATTTATTTTTAAGGTTTTCTAACTCGACAGCATCTGGATGAAAAGAATCTAAATAGGTGAAAACCACATTACCTTCAATATGACCAGGATCAGTAGCTTTCAACCTGGTTGGATCGGTAAACATTTTTTTAACTTTATTCTCAACAATTTCACGACTGTCGGATAAATAAACACAGTTTCCCAGACTCTTACTCATTTTGGCCTTTCCATCAATTCCAACTAGGCGTGGTACGCGCCCAACCAAAGCGGATGGAACTGGAAAAATATCACCATACATCCGATTAAACTTTCTTGCGATTTCACGGGTCAATTCAATATGCGGTAATTGGTCTTCTCCTACTGGTATTAAATTGGCTTTTGGCAAGAGAATATCTGCGGCCTGACTAGCCGGGTAATTATAAAAACCTAAAGATATATCCTTTTGAAGTACCGATTCGGCTTTTAATGTTGGATTACGATCAATCATTCCCTTGGGAATTATCATGCTTAAAAGCATGGCTAATTCTGCATGCTCCGGCACATAACTTTGAATAACAAAGCTTGTTTTTTTAGGGTCAAGTCCGACCGAAAGCCAATCCATAGCCACTTGAATAACGGAGTCTCTAATTTTTGAAATATTATCAGCATAATCACCAAATGCTTGATAATCAGCAATCAAAAAATGACAATTATACTTTTCTTGCAATTTAATCCAGTTTTCTAAAGCACCAACATAATGGCCTAAATGTAGAGCCCCTGTCGGTCTCATGCCGGTCAAGATACAATCTTTTTTTTCGACCATTAACACCTCTTCTTTGGTTGGTTTTACATGTTCTGAAGTCACCGTTTCTTTATCATTTTTTATTTCTTCTTGACCCAAATTATAACCCTCCATGATTTTAGGCATATCTTTTCTATTTAGTAATCTTATTTATTATAATAATAGCGTTAAAGAACTTATTTTTATTTTAAGTCTTTTATGTACCGTATAATAAAATTACTATCTTGTAAATAGCGCACCCATCTCTCCGCTAACCCCAGCCAAAAAAACACTTTGGCTAAAATTAGCCAAATGGGGATATTGACAAAACGGCCAAAATGTGGTACACTATTCGTGTTCATTTCATTTCGCTGGCTGGCCGATTTTCGGCTTAGTTGGCTAAAACAAGTCACGAAACACAGGAGGATGTCATGATCAAGAACTCGACGATTGATATGTTTCTCACCGCAATCATCGCACTGGCTCTGGCAATTTGCGTGATGGCTTTCAGTGGCTGTAGCGAAGGAGACGACGACACGACCTGTATGGCCGTGGAGAACTGCCCCGACGCCGGCAACCCGACGACGGCCGACGCGGACACGCTGGCACCTGACGCCGACACGTCGCCGGATGCGAATGGCGATCCGTGCGCGGCGTATGCGCAATACGCGGGCCAAACATGGAACTGTGCCGGATCATTCAGTCCGACCGACTGTACGATCCAGCTAGGCGTACAAGACGGTGCCTGCTACATCTTCTGCCTTGAGGCATGTTGGCCGCCATCGCAAATGGACATGGCTTCAGGACACTTCGTCTGCACTACGTTTTCAAATGCCCAGCAAGAATGCTGGCGCTAAATTGCTCCAGCTACAATGAGCGTCGCCATTCTGCGACGCACTCAACTTAGCAGAAGAAAACTCTTCTATTGAGCAGAACAAAAAATCCACGAGTGATCGTGGATTTTTTGTTCAATTATTTTATTGTGGCGCTATGATTATATTACTTAAACCATTATCAAATTTCGTCCAAGGACTTTTTGTTAAATCATTTGTTTGGCTACACTCTATTCTCCAATCCGCAAGAATCCCCCAATCTTTTTCATAACACCCCGTCCCACCCGGCTCGCCCGGGCAACTCCCATTGCACCACCCCCAATTATCCTTCACCTGAACTTTTGGTTGGAATTCACAACAGCCGCCATTTAGGTTTCTGGTTTGTTCGTCGGAACAGGCGGTGCCTGCTTTCCACCCCGCGCCATCGCGCACACATTGGTACACGTGGTCAAAGCGTTGGAAACCGTTGTCGCAGGTTTTGTCGGCTATCTGGCCGAAGTTTGGCGCGATATTTTCGGCAAAACAATTATCAAGATAACGACAATCGTTGTTGGATGTGCAGGATTGTTTGGTGTTTATATCTCCGACAAAACAAGTGTTGGCAGATCCGGTTCCGCCGCAAAGGCCGTTTACAGCTCCGCGTTTATTGCGGAAGTAGCCGTCTAACGAAACATTTGTGCCATCGCCCCAATCTACCTGCATTTTTTTAATCGGCATTTGGTTTTTATCGGCCGAAGCAAAGAATTTAATATTTACCGAGGCGACGCTGTTTGGGAATATTACATTTCCGGATGATTTTCCGTTTACGGTAAAGCCAGGAGTGTCTGTTTCCAAACATTTGCTGGAGTTTTTGCAGGTGCCGAGCGGGTGGATTTTGGGGGCGTTAGTGATGACGCCATTGTCAGATTCTGTTCTATTATACGGCACGCCTTTATCATTCTGGTAGAACTGCGTTGTCGTGTTCTGCACATAATTACCTGCGTTCCATACCCAAACACTATCAATTTTGGCAAAAATTATACCTAGATTCAGCTTTCCGTTTCCTAACGGTCTTCCACTTGCCGGCCCATTTACATTTTCCGGGGTTGTGGTGTCAATGCGGGTGTCCAAACAATTTAGAACATTGGGATCTGGTCCGCCACAACTATAAGGTGAGCCAACAATAGCTGGTGGCGGATTAAATGTAGTTTCATTATAATGTGTGAAAATATTAACCAAACTATTCGGAGCTAGAGAATTCATACCCAAGCTGCCAAATGGTTGATTTAACAAATCGTACACATAATTAAGGCCGGCCGCGTAATCAGTAGTCGAATTAGCCACATACTTGGCATTTCTCCACAAACGATCTGTCCAACCCGTGGCGCCATATGGCACAGCTTCTGTTTGGGCAATGAAGGTGCACGGCTCGCGCAAACCGGCATAAACTTTTAATCTCGTGAATTCGGTGTCATTGTTATCGTCCGTATAACAAACTAAGTTCACCCTGTCTAACTTACCTCCACTAAACTTTACTCTGATAGCGCAACCATCATCCCGATCATCATGATCACCAAAACAAGGCGCCATATTATCTGTTCCGCCTGTTGTGTGAACATTTTCTACAGTATCAATATCTTCCACCGCAGAACAATCGGCTGCATCAACTCCAGTTTCAGATGAAGGACCAATTAATAAATCCCTAAAGCCTATTTCTGAGATAACATCCATACCAGTTTTATCGCCAAACTGCGCATTATCGCCTCCATCACCTTCACCATCATCATACCTTATAATCCATTCCGCGTCCTGACTCTGACTAGTGCCGTCTGAAATTGCATAGCGGCTAATACCTAAACCAATTATTTCGTCCTTAAGTTGTTGTGGGGCGGGAAATTCTTTGCCCACAACACTCCATGCTGAACCGTTATATTTTGTAATTAAGCCATTTCTTATGTAGAATGCGCCGTTTTTAAACCAATTACCACCATTTTCTGCTACAATTTTAATATAATCAATTTCATCTAAATAAATATTCTGCGCGGCAAGACCGTCTATTTTTCTTCTTTCCCTATTTCCACCGCCACTAGTGCTAAGAATACAAGCTTTGTTTGCTGTCAAACAATTGGCATTTGTCTCTCCGGCGGCACATCCGCATTGTTGGTTTGTGGAACAATAAGTCGCTATACTAGCATTTGAGCAAACTTTAATAGTATCATGCGCAATTATTCTGGTACCCAAAAGTTGGTTATAATCATATTTCGCCGGAGAAACGCTGTACTGTTGTTGATTCCCCTTCGCTCCCAAACAATAATATTTACCACCCGCGCTGGAGGCTTGGAAGCCGGCTTCTACATGCTGGTTGTTTATATCCGGCACACCCATAATTGTGTCTATGGGGAACCATGTTAAGCAGGCAAAATTGTTTGGTTCGGCGTTTAGAGGGCGGGAAATATCCGGCTCCAAGCAATAGCCATGCCAGCCCACCAAGCGCGATTGTTTTTTTAATTTTTGACAACTACCGCCGGTACAATCTTCGTCAACGCCGCACGCACGGCCATCGCTGGCGCCGCCGGAACAAAGGCCGCTGACAATACCCTTAGCCAAAGACGGCTTTGTTTTGGTTGAATTCTTATCCGGAATACCTTCGGCGTTCGGCTTATCAAAATTCCAATACTTGGTAAAGACGTCGCCATAAGTAACTTTGGTATAATCGCAATCACAACCCATGGCTTTGAGTTTATCTATGGTATACCCAATAGTTTCATTGCATAAATTGGTGGAAGCGTAAAGCGATGATTTGCCAACCGCTTCGGTGTTGGGGAATGGCGAAGTTTCTTCCGGATAAGCGCGGCAAGACTGGCCAATGGACTGGCCGGACACATTGGCAGTGGAGCCATCCGGGTTGGATACACAAATTTGATTTACGCAAATACCGGCATTGCCACGACCGCAAGGATTACCGGAGGTTCTACAAGCAGTGTCTCCTGTATTGCTACCGACTTTGCAATTTACTCCGCTAGCGCCGCCACAAGGAACTTTTTTGGCCAGCCGCCATTGTGGATTGGTGAAGTTGCCAAAATTAACCTCGGATAATTCTTCAGGAGGGAAATAATTTAAAATACTGTAACCGCTGAATTCCTGGCCAGTCCAGTCTGTGTTACGACTGCGATAAGCGTCGTCGGATAAAATCTGATTGCTTAATTCCGATGACACCACCCAATTGGCGCAGTTGGTGATATCGCTTTGACTGGCGGATTCCGGACTCTTGTTGCACCGGCCAATGTCATCACAGATTTCTTTGTAATTTCCGGTTTGAGAATCAAAGATGCGGTGAGAAGAACGGCATTGCAACCATTCACCACATTCGCGGTCGCGGTCTACTTTTAGAATTATATTGGCATTGTTGGCAGTACTGCTGGCTACCGGCGCCACTAATTCGTTGTTAAGCTGGGCGCTGGCCCGGTATGACAAAGCGGTGTTCCAAAGTTTATTTGGCGCGTCGGTTTTGTCAAATAAACTACAGCCGGCTTTTTCACTGACCTGGCCGTTACAATCGCTCTGCGCTTTCTTCATTCTGTCATCATTGATTAAATAATATGTTTTATTATTTTCGTTGTGGTCTACAAATTCGGTACAACCGCTTTGCGCCTGCGGACATTCACCCACAAAATTATTGTAGGACGCGCTGACGCCATAAGACCAGATACCGTAATTATTTCCGGATTGCAGATAACCCGGATAGCACGGTTGTTCATCTACGCCGTTGCAGGTACCACCGGAACTGGCGCAGTCATTTTCACCGAAACAGAATTGGCCAGTGGTTGAGCAATTGCCCACGCCTTTCCAGAACCAACCGTTATATTTTGTTCCGCCAATGGTTACGTCTTTTTTATATGCGCAAATTTTTTGGCCGATGTTGGCCGGATCTTTGAAGTACAATGAACCGTTTACATTAGAGTAAGCATTACAACCGACCGCCTGGCTTTGACAAAGAGTTGAACCGTAAGAAGCGGGGTCTTTTTTTACCAGAACATCTGTATAAGTTTGACCGGCCGGAGTTTGCGTAAGTTTGCCCGCCTGCGTACAACCCAAATCTACCGGATTACAGCTTGCCTGTTGGTTGGCAACCAAATAAATAGGGGTGGAACTGACGGTGTCCGGCTGTACATATATAGTAGAGGTGACAACATTGCCACCGCCGGCGGTAATGGCGCTTAAAGTAGCGCCAATTGTATTTACATAACATCCGGATAAACCAACCGGAACCTGACAAGTGTAATCGTTGCCTCCAATATTTTTGGTAACTTGCGTGCCTTCGGGGCCGGCCAGCCAGACATTGTAAGCGCGCGGGCCCGGTTCGTTTGGTGTGTTGCGGGTATCATAAAGTGATGTGCAACCAATAGCTTTTTCCCGGCAAAGCGCGGTGAATTTAGTTAGATAAATTGGCCGATTGTTCGGAGTTCGGTATTCGGAACAACCCAAGGCTTCGCCAGGTAAATTGTCGTTTAAATTGCTGTCGCAAACAGGATCAACTTTTAAAGTATTTTTAACCAGATAAATATAATCCGCCACCTCTTTTAGATGAACATTATCTAGGAATAACTGGCCGTTGATTACAAACCGGAGTTGAGTGCTGGTGCTGGCGCCGTTTAATTCTACCGGACCTAAATGATAACTTTGCCAGACATCGCTGACACTTACCGTGCCGAGGGTGGAAGCTGTGCCGTTATTCAAAGTGACTTCTACTGTAGCGCCGGCGCTGCCTTTAGCCCAGAAAGTCAAATCGTAGCTACGGCCTAAACTTAAAGATAAATCTTTGTAAACTGCGGTAGGGCCATTGTAAGATAAAGAATGCTCGCCCGCATGAGTGGATTCCAAAGATTGGGTAATAACGGCTGACGGACCCCAATCCGCTAGCGCATTTGTGGCCAGACCTTCAAAATTATCCGTGAAAATATTTCGGACATTATTGCCGGCATTGCCTTTGTAAGCGCGGCAAGTATTTACTTCCGGAGCGCAGCCCTTGCTGGCGCCGGCGGTATTTTGGAGGCCGTTTGGCAAACCATAATAGAAACATTGACCATCGCGGTATTCTCCATTTTGGAAACATGTTTCCGGCGCGATTAGTTCCGTGTTGTTTAACCGATAGGGCGTACAAGATCCGGAAACTGCGATTGTTTTGGATAATAATTTATAATAGATGGCTCCTTGGTCGTCATTAAATTGACGACAATCGGGGCTGGCCAAACCTGATTTATATAAAGACTCACTGCAAACAGAATCGTAAGTGGTTAAATCCGCAATGGTACTATAAAAATATTTAGGACTACCATCAGCATTTTTTTGCAATACAAACCCTTTTAATTGATACCCGCCCACGACCGAACCCTCGTAAGTGTAAAAATTCTTTTGCTTAGCCGGGTCAGGTAAAATACAAGGACGCAAATAAGAATAATGTTCTACTTTTTCCAAACCGCCTACATCGGCACTTAAATTAGTAAAGCTTGAACAACCCTCGTCTACAGCGTTACATTTTGAACCGGATGACGGAATAATATAAGCCAAGGCTTGACCGGCGGAATAATTGCTGGCCATTTCGCGGTACGCGGAATAACCAACGCATCTTTTGTCACACTGATCATTCCAGACCACTTGGTTTTCCACAATCGTGGCCGGAGTAAACTTGCCCGGGATACTGTCTCCGGAATAACTGATGGGCGCGTACCAATTACAATTTACTTCGTCGGCAATACAAGACGCGGAGTAATTATTACACTTTGGATTGTCGGTAAGTTTGTTTAAATCCGATGCGGTTTGTGGCCTGTCTATAGCCAAAGTGCCGGTGTTGGTGTCATAACAACCTAAATAATACGGCGCTTGGCGTAAATAAAGTTTGTCGGATGTGCTGGCGGTTTGAAATGAAGAACAACCGTCGGAATTGGCCGAACAATTGGTGGAGATTTTATTATTGAAAAATATGGCGGAATTTTCACCAAGGATGCTTAGCTCGTTTTTAGAATAATCTGCCCAATTTCCGGAAGCATCTTGTTTTAAACTAAACTGCGCGCAACCAACGTTGTCTTGAGTGCAATAACCGGTGTCTAAAGTGCGATAGAGATAACTGACATTTTTGCCGGTGCTGTCTTGAAAAGATTGGCAGGTACGGTATTGCGCGTCGCATTTGGCCGCGTCTATTTTCCAGACATTCCGTTCGCGGGTGCAGTACCCTTGATTGGCGCAATTGCCGTCTTTGTCGTAGGCCACACAAGTGCTTAAGTCCGCGCATTCGGTGGCACGGTTTGGCGTGCCGCTAAAATATGGTGTTGAGCCGAAAGCCACAAAATTACATTTGGATGGCGGGGCTTTTAGCACCCAGTTCTGGTCTATTAAATGACAAAAAGGTTTATTTACCGGGTCGTTGTCTACGCCCACCACATTACCGTTTAAATCTTTTATAAAATTACAATCATTAAAGCCGTCCACCACCTGTTTTAAAGTCCACGGCTGATCCGGATTGCTGTTTAAGGCCGCGATTTCAAAACCCAAAGGCAAAACTCTGGCTTTGCGTAATTTGGCAATGTTGGCGTAACAATATGCGCGCTGATAACAACCCATATCGGTTTGATCGGCGCTGCGTTCCGGAGAGATTAATTTCCATTCGCCGTGCAACCAGTTTTTGGCTAGAGCTTCTTTAATGGTGACCGGTTTCCCGGAATTCGCTTCCTGCGCGGCCTGCGTTAAACTGCTGTCGGCCACGCAATTTTCCGGACCCGGAGAAGTGGCCGGACAATTAGAAAAATTAACCAAAACATTGTATTGATCTATTTGAATATTGGGCGGGGTTAATAAATCCGCAAACAAGGCTTCGGCCGCTTGCCTTCCGCCCCGGCTTACCTGTCCTTCTAAATTACTAAGCGTGTCTTGCAGTTTACTACGACACTCTTCGCCGCCGCTATCGCCAACACACACACCAAAAGGGAACATGCCTTTAGTCTGATAATTTCTAAGCATTTGCGAGGCCAATGTGTTTATAAAAAGCGAAGCCGCGCCGGTAATACTGCCAACCGCTCCGGTGCCAAGAGTGGCCAGAAAGCCGGCCTCGGCGGATTTTCGTTGCGCGCTTGGATTTTGAGACTGCGCCTCTTCGGCGATATTTTTGGCCGGGGTGACAATGTCTCCGGAAATTGGCGTGGTTTTTGCTTTATAACCATTGCCTTCCTGTCTTTGTAGTTTGGCGGCATCGGTTTGGCGGGCTACCAGATTATCTATTTTTTCGGTGGCGCTCATGAGAATTCCCAAATCACTTTGCTCTACGGAAAAAGCCACGTTAAATTTACGCGCCACGTCTCCGGCGCTGCCATACTGGCTTTGCCAATTACTGGCGCTTAAAACATCGGTTTGAAAACTGGACCAGGTACAATTTGGCTGAAGAACACCTTGTTGCTGATTAAGATCCATGAACTTATAGGTGAGGCCGATACGCATGGCCAAATCTATTTTTGGATCCGGAATTTTACATAAATTTAAACCATACGGCGCGCCCAAAGCGTCTATGGCCACACCGGCCACATGATCGCCCACGTCGGCGATGTAACCGTTAAAATCTTTATAATGCGCAAATGGAGTTTGCCCCTTGCCCCCGGAAGCCAGCCAAACAGCCGAATCGTAAGAAACCCGGCGCAAAAAATAAGAAAAAGACTGCACGGCGATACCGATGGCGGCGTTTTTTAAACCAGTTTGAATTTTGTCTATGATACGCGCCGTGTTCGCGCTCACATCTATTGTTGCCAGTTGCGCATGAGAAGGTTCGGCAGAAACCACAAAACCGCCTATTGTTATAAAAACAAAAACCGATAACATTATTCCTACACCAAATTTTTGAAATTTAGGCATATTTTAAGGTTGGGTGGCGGTACTGGTGGAATTTAAAACCTCTTTTACCATCTTTATTAAATCGGCATCGGAAGTTGCGTCAATAATTTTTTTATCCAGACCGGAAGCCACCAACATTTTACGGATTTCGGCCGGATCATTTAAAAGCTTTTCTAAATCCTGCGCTGAAGGAGCGGGACCTAAAGTGGATGTGGCGGAGGGAAGAGGAACACTGTTAGGCAAAGCTTCTCCGTTGAAACCGGCTTCGGCGCAGTTCTGCCCTTCCGGACAGATTGGATTGGTGCCTTTATCTACTTCGGCTTTATCGGGAATGCCATCGGAATCGGTATCGGCTAAATACGGGCTGGTGGCATAAACATAAAGCTCGTCAAAATCATTTAAGCCGTCTTTGTCAATATCGCGGTACATTAGGGCTTCATTGCTGTTGATGTCGTCTTTTACCAAATTTGGAATTTGTTTGTTAAGCGCAAATGGCGCGTACATGGTATTTCTGATTTGCAAAATACCTAAGCCGATTGCAAAAACAGAAAAAACAGATAGTAAAATCACTCCTATCTTTTGTTCTTTTGATAGACTATTCCCGCCCTGTTCCTCTACCATAAATACTATAGTTAGGGTTGAAGACATTATATCAATGATATGAGGAAAAAGCGACAAAGCTCGCTTTGGCATTTTTTCCGAGTGAGTTGATATACCTTAGTATACCACAATTTATCAAAGTTTTCCCGCTAAAGATATCCACTGTTCTACTGAAAGCTCTTGCGCTCTGGCTTTTTCATTTATTCCTAGTTCGTGAAATATGATCGGTAATTTTTTCTTGTCTGTTAAGGCTCCCAAATTCTTAATCAACATTTTACGACGACTAGCAAACCCGGCCTTAACTATTTTGAAGAAAAAAGTCTGGTCAACACATTTGTCATCCTGAGTGTTAACGAAGGATCTCTGTCCGTTTGGTGATTGAGACAGAGATTCTTCACTTCGTTCAGAATGACAAACGGACGTCTTCAATCGCAATTTTATAATCGCTGAATCCACGCCCGGCACCGGCCAAAAATATGATTTGGGGACGTGCATGACAATTTCCGGATCCGCGTAACATTGTACGGAAATAGCCAGCACCGACATATCCCCCGGTTTGGCGCAAATTCTTTCGGCCACTTCTTTTTGCACCATCAACACCATTAACTCCGGTTTGTGTTCAGCTTCTAAAAATTTTCGGATAACATTTGAGGTTATTTGATACGGCAGGTTGGCGATGACTTTATAATTGGAAATTGGAAATTGGAAATTAGGAAATTTAAGTACATTCCCCCACACAATTTCTAAATTTCTTAATTTCCTATTTTCTATAATTTCATTCCAATATAATTCCAATTTTTTTTCAATTTCAAAAGACAATACTTTATTTACTTTTTCCGCCAACGCCAAAGTTAAAACTCCAAATCCCGGCCCTACTTCCACAATCACATCGTCCGGTCTAATTTCCGCCGCCTCCAACATTTTTTCTATCGGCTCCTCGTTAATTAAAAAATTCTGACCGTACTTTCGGGAAGGAGTAAGGCCGAATTTTTGACACAGATGCTGTAAGTAATTAACGTTGTATAAAGAAGTCATAAAAAAATATAATCGCCTCCTCCCCTCTTTTAGGGGGAGGGCAGGGTGGGGGTATTGGTTGTCTGGTGTCCAGTGTCCGCGATAACCCCTCTCTCTGTCTCTCCCCTAAAAGGGGAGAGAATGACTGAAGCCAGCCCCGCACTAGTGTATCTATTCGACGCATTCCACATCAGCCAACCGGCATCAGTGTATTTTTCTGTTTCATCTATCTGCGCTCTGATTTTTTCAGCATCATAAACCGCTCCCAGGTTAAACGCCTGAATCCACGGGCGTACTTTGGCGCGTTTACCTTCAAATTTTGGCATTCCCATTTGCATACCGTTGGCAAACACTTTGGCCGGAAATTGAGCCGGATTTTTTAATCCTAAATGGCCGGGCGGATAATGCGACGGATACATCATGGGCGAAATATAATCCGTTTCATCCACCGCGTCGGCAATCCTCTGCCCGATGCGCATATCATCCTCGCCTTTTTTTTCCATAACAAAACCAAACATATCCAGCGATAACCAAACCGGCTCGTCGCTTAATTTAATATTTAAAAAATGATAAAACTGTTTCATTACCAGATACTTTTTTTCATTGCCGGCGGCATAAACCGCCTGAGACATATTTCCATCCGAAGGAAAACGAACATAATCAAAATTGATTTCATCAAAACCAAAAGCGATCGCTTCTTTGGCGATAGCCACATTATATGCCCAAACTTCTTTTTTACTCGGATCAACCCAGGCCAAACCTTTGTGATCTCTCCACAAACCGCCCGATTTATTTTTTATCGCCCATTCCGGTTTTTTTTCGGCCAGCGCCGGATCCTGAAATACCGTTTGGCGCGCGATTACATAAATATTTTTAGCGTGCAGTTTTTTTATCAAAGCCGCCACATCTCCCAAACGATTTTCGTCTGTTTTTAAATCATTCACTAATTTTAATTTGCTGTCATACAAAATTTTTCCGCTGTAATCTTTGATGTCTATTACCACCGCGTTCAATTCGGTTCTGTCTATCAAATCTATGATGGTGTCTATTTTTTTGGCGCTGCCGGCCGAATAGGCCGTGAGGTATAAGCCTTTAACTTTTATGAGTGTTGATTTTTCTATTCCCGACTTGAGCGGAATAGAGGTGGGTTGGCCTGTTATATCAACGCTGGAAGCTTCTATAGTCTGAACAGTTTCTGTCCAAGCCCACCAAATTAAAAACGAACAAAGCAAAAATAAACCGATTGTTATGATTAAATACAGGCGGTGGTGTTGTTGCCGCCAAAAATTAATCGGCGGAACGTTTGGATTTAAATTATCTGAAGTTGTCCCTGGCGTAAAATTTTTAAATTATCAATCACGCTCACAATGGTGGTGGGCGGATTTTGGGGTAATATTCCCCCATCTATTAGTATATCAGGTTTTACATTAATTTTCTTGGAGTCATAGATATCGCCAGCATCGGCCAAGTTGGCTGAAGTAGCTACCACCGGTCTGTCTAATTTTTCCGATAAAAATTTTGCTATTGGGTGATTGGTAACACGGACGGCAATTGTATTGTTTGCGGCGACTACGCCGGCTGCCAGGCTGTCATTGCGAGGAAGCCGATTCGCATCGGCTGACGTGGCAATCCCATTGTTTGCACTACCATCCAATGGGATTGCTTCGTCGCTTGTAGCTCCTCGCAATGACAAATACTCGCCAACTATTGTAAGCGCCCCAGGCCAATACTTACTTGCCAAATCTTCCAACAAATCGTTCCACAACAAATATTTTTTTGCCATTTCAATCGTGGGCACAACAACCAAAAGAGGCTTATCGCTTTTTCGCCCCTTAATTTCAAAAATTTTATTTACCGCGTTTTGATCGGTCGCATCACAACCCAAACCATAGGAAGTTTCGGTGGGAAAAACGATAACCTTTCCTTCCTTCAGATATTCAACGGCAGTTGATAATTGTTTAGTGGTTATTATTTTCATACTTTGATTGTCATCCTGAATGCAATGAAGGATCTCTGTCCGTATCGTTTTGGACAGCCAGACAGAGATTCTTCGCTTCACTCAGAATGACAGTTAGAGAAACCAAAATTTTTTTATTTCTTAATCCAACGCAAATACGCCTCACCGAGCGGCAACAAATTTCCTTCCAAAACACCTTCCGGATCCGTGGATTCGTATTCGGTGCGGTGATCTTTTACCAAATGATACGGATGCAAAACATAAGAACGGATTTGATTGCCCCATTCCGCTGATTTATATTCCCCGCGCAATTCTTTTCTTTCCGCGGCTTTTTTTTCTTCTTCCAAACGGTGCAAGCGCGCTTTCAAAACTTTCATGGCCATGTCTTTATTTTGCTGTTGCGAGCGTTCGTTTTGGCATTGCACGGTAATGCCGGTGGGAATATGCACAATGCGCACGGCCGAATAAGTGGTGTTCACACTTTGCCCGCCGTGCCCGCCGGCCATAAAAGTGTCTATGCGGATATCTTTGGAATCAATTTCAATTTTTATTTCATCATTTATTTCCGGCAAAACTTCTATTAAAGCAAAAGAAGTATGACGCATTTTTTCCGCATCAAACGGCGAAATACGCACCAGGCGATGCACGCCGTGTTCGGATTTTAAATAACCAAAAGCAAAACGCCCTTTGACTTCAAACATAATGGATTTATAACCCGCTTCCGCCCCGCGCGATTCGTCTACCACTTTTGTTTTCCAACCCATTTTATCGCAATACCGCATTACCATCCGCAACAGCATTTCGGCCCAGTCTTGCGCTTCGGTACCACCACTGCCGGCGTGGATAGCAATGATGGCATTATTTTTATCATACGGACCGTTTAACAAAACATACAATTCGTATTCGGAAAATTCTTTGGCAACTGTTTTGGTTTGCTGTTCTATTTCGCCGGACAATGATTCATCCCCGGAACTTGCTTGCCCCGCCGTGGCGGTGGATAATTCAATTAAATCATTTGTTCTTTTTTCCAAATCCGCAAATTTTTCCACTTCTTTTTTTATATCCTGATAATCCTGGGAGGTAGCCTGCGCGTTTTCCTGATTACTCCAAAAATCCGGCGCGTTCATTTCTGCAGCCAGCTGTTCCGATTTTTTTTGCAATTCATCTATATTAAGAAGTTTTTTTGTTTCGGAAATTTTGGATTGCAGTTCTTTCAAATCTTCTAAAGACATACCCTTAATTGTCATCCTGAACTTGATTCAGGATCTGTCGCGATTGTTTCAGCATCTATCCACTCGCTGTACAGATCTTTTAGTTCTGGATTTAATTCTTTAATTAAATTTAGCTTCCAATCTCTATGCCAATTCTTCAGCTGTTTCTCCCGTCTAATTGCATCATCAGGACGACTAAATGATTCATAATAAACTAATTTCTTTATTCTATACTTCTTGCTAAAACCACTATTAAGTTCATTTATATGCTCCCACATTCTTCGTTCCAGATTATTACTGACGCCAATATATAACGTCGTATTCGTATAGTTCGTAACTATATAAACATAATAATTTTTTCTCATAAGACACAGGCGCCGAATAGATCCTGAAACAAGTTCAGGATGACAGCCTCACCGAACAAACACATCCAAGATCAAAATATCCTCCCCGCGCCAAGGGTAATTAACAGAGTCAAAGTCCCGGAAATAATAACACCGATAAAAATAGACAGCCATGATTTCCAAAATGGCAGGGCAAAAATAAACGCCGCGACTGCGCCGGTCCAGGCTCCGGTGCCCGGAAGCGGAATGCCCACAAAAATAGCCAGACCGATTAAGCCGTATTTTTGATAATCACCCGCGAATTTGTGCTGGGTGCGATCCAAAGTTTTAACCCATGTTGAAGCAAACCAGCCGGCGCGTTTATGTACCCAAGCGTGAAAATGTTTAGCAAAAGCCAAAATAATAGTGACCGGAATCATATTGCCCAGCACTGACCACAAAAACGCTTCCCAAATCGGGAGTTTATACGCCAACACCGCCACCGGCAAAGCCAGACGAATTTCTCCAATCGGCGTGGCGCCCATTAGAAACGTTGCCAACTCCGGAGGAAATGATGAAAAAAATATGATAATTGATTGGGTCATACGTGGTTAATTCTACTCTTAATCTTTGTATTTTACAACAAAGGACGCCCTTTGTAAGGGGCGTCATTTTATTGTCATCCTGAACTTGTTTCAGGATCTGTTTGTGTACCGTTAGATGCTGAAACAAGTTCAGCATGACACTTTGAAGTTTAATACATTCCGCCACCCATTCCACCCATCCCTCCACCGCCCATCGGTGGCATCGGTTCTTCTTTTTTTGGAATATCGGTAATAACCGCTTCGGTAGTGAGGAACATACCGGCAATGGAAACCGCGTTCTGAAGAGCGGTGCGGGTTACTTTGGTCGGGTCGATTATGCCGGCTTTAAATAAATCTTCGTAAACTCCCGTGGCGGCATTGTAGCCGACACTTTCTTTTTCTTTTTTAACATTTTCCGCAACCACGGCTCCATCCGTGCCGGCGTTGATGGCAATTTGTCTGAGAGGTTCTTCCAAAGCGCGGCGCATAATACTGACGGCCACGGATTCTTCGGCTTCCAATTTTAAATTATCCAACGCTTTAATGGCGCGGATGAGGGCCACGCCTCCGCCCGGCACAACACCTTCTTCCACGGCGGCCTTGGTGGCGCCCACTGCGTCTTCAATCCGGTGTTTTACTTCTTTCATTTCGGTTTCAGTGGCGGCTCCCACTTTTATTACAGCCACTCCGCCGGCCAATTTGGCCAAACGTTCCTGCAATTTTTCGCGGTCAAAATCGCTGTCGGTATTTTCTATCATTTTTCTAATTTGAGCCACGCGGTCTTTAACATTTTTCTCATCGCCTTTGCCGTCTACTATAGTAGTGTTATCTTTTGTGGAAATTACTTTGCGGGCCGAACCCAAATCTTCCAAGCCGGCATTTTCCAATTTTAAGCCCACTTCTTCGGTAATAACTTTCGCGCCGGTTAAGGTGGCAATGTCTTGCAACATTTCTTTGCGTCTGTCGCCAAAGCCCGGCGCTTTTACCGCCAACACATTAAATGTGCCGCGTAATTTATTTAAAACAAAAGTAGTTAAAGCTTCGCCGTCCACATCTTCGGCGATAATTACCAATTCTTTTTTCCCGCTTTCCGCAATTTTTTGCAGAAGAGGCAGAACATCCTGAATGGAACCGATTTTTTTATCTGTCAGTAAAATATACGGGTCGTTGTATTCCGCTTCCATGCGTTCGGTGTTGGTAACCATATATGGAGAAACGTAACCCTTGTCAAAACGCATGCCTTTTACAGTTTCTATGCTTAAACCAAAAGATTGTGATTCTTCTACGGTAATTACGCCGTCTTTACCCACTTCTTTCATGGCCTCGGCAATTTTTCCACCCACTTCTTTGTCATTAGCAGAAATAGAAGCAACGTCGGCAATTTCATTTTCTTCAACCGGTTTGGAAATAATTTCTTTTAATTCTTTAACAATCGCGGCCAAACATTTATCCAAACCTCTTTTTAAAGCGACCGGATTGGTGCCGGCCGTAACATTTTTCATGCCTTCTTTTATAATGGCCTGCGCCAAAACCGTGGCCGTGGTGGTGCCGTCGCCAACATCTTCGTTGGTTTTGCTGGCCACTTCTTTTACCAGTTCCACACCGGCGTTTTCAAATTTGTCTTCCAATTCCACTTCTTTAGCCACAGTCACACCGTCTTTGGTAATAATCGGGGCGCCATAACCTTTATCCAAAACCACATTGCGCCCCTTCGGACCCAAAGTTACTTTTACCACATTGGCCAAAGCGTTTACCCCGCGGAGTAATGCCTGTCTGGCGTCTTCACTGTAGATAATTTGTTTTGCCATACGATAATTTAAGATTTAAGATTTTAGATTTATGATTTCAATTGTCATTGCGAGGAGCCGTAGCGACGCGGCAATCCCATTGTCGGCACAACCAGTACTGTGGGATTGCTTCACTTCGTTCGCAATGACAAGGTTGAACTACTCCACCACCGCCAAAATATCCTCCTGTGAAACAATTTTATATTCTTCTTTATCCAATTCTATTTTTTCTCCTCCCCAGTTTTTTAAAACCACATGATCGCCTACTTTTACTTCCATAGTCGCGCGCTCGCCGGATTTTAACATTTTTCCCGGACCAACCGCCACCACATCACCCTCGGGCTTTTTTTCATCTTTACCCGGCAAAACCAAACCAAACGAAGTTACCTCATCGGCCTTTGTCTGTTTTACCAAAACGTTGTCTCCTAATGGTCTAATATGCATACAAAATTTAATTAACAATTAACAACTAACAATGAACAAACTAACACGGAACAGCGGGCAATTGTTAATTGCTAATTGTTAGTTGCTAGTTATTTATGAAGCCATTTTACTATAAACACAGCTAAAATGTCAAGCGTTCAGAACAGATCAATTTACTATAAAAAAACCGCCAACACAGTTGTGCTGGCGGACATATATACCGTCCGGCTTCATCCTACTTCTTCTTATAACCCCAGCCAAACAACACCAATCCGGCATTCTTCAAAGCCCGCATACGGGCGGGCAAATACGCGGGTAATGTTTCTACCAGTTCCACCAAAACCCAGCCGTTTCTGCCCATTTCTTCAAACTCTTGCTCATGTTCTGGCAGATCAGTGCTGTCAAAAAAGAATTCTTCACCATCTTTGGCCATTTTATAAATCCCCGGCCTGCCGGCATTAACGAGCAACTGGTTTTTTAACATGGAGTTATACTACTCAACTTTGCCTGTTTTGGTCAATAAACCCAAGCCCAATAATAACCCACAAAAAAATTATTCCTGTGGACATACTGGCCAGCCAATGATCAAAAAGTCCGGCTACCAATAAAGCGGTTATTATGGGAAGAAATAAGAGATTGGTTTTATAGATTTTTATAAATAGATAAATGATAAATAATAAAAATAAAAATGCCGACAGAATACCAAACTCTACTATCGCTAACAAATAAATATTATGAATCGGCTGATACTGCCAAGATGCCAACGTGGGATATTTTTTAAATGATGCGTAAGTATACGCGCCGGGGCCGATGCCAAAAATTGGATTGGTTTGAATAAAAGACAGCGCCTCGGCGTACTGATCCTTTCTTTCGGAAATAGATTTTGCTTCCAGGCGGTTGTTTAGATTAAACCTGGCTGTAAATACGGGATAAAAAATTATTAGCCAGAAAATAATTACCGCCAGAGCAAATAGGATTTGTTTGGTAAATTCTTTCAAGGCTGTCGTGGCATCGCGGCCTCCCTCCCCTTTTAGGGGAGGGGCGAGGGGTGGGGTATCCGTTCGGTTATCATTGTACGCCGAATACCCCTCTCTCTGTCTCTCCCCTAAAAGGGGAGAGAGCGATTGATGATGGTGATGTTTAAAAAATATAATAGCAAACAGAGACGCCACGCCAACTGTCGCCGCCACCCACGCCCCGCGAGAAAAAGAAAGAAGCAATCCTGATAAAATAAATAGCTGGCCCGCGCTGATTATTATTTTGCTCCGTCCCGATTCGGCTTTAAGATATAAAACCAAACCCAGCACAAATAAAACCGCCAAATAAATTCCCAACGAATTTGGCGAGCCAAAACTGCCATACGCCCGCAACCATCTTTGGTCGGCAAACTCTATTACGCTCGGACCCAAATTGTAAGCCTCCTGCCCGGCCATACCCAACCATTTGCTGGCCCAAACATTCTGATTTAAAAACTGCCAAATAGCCAGCACACCCTGCAAAATTCCACCCGCCCAAAGAGCAATTTGATATTTTGTCTTTTCATCCTGCCAAGCCAGAACGACCATTAAGGCCATTGCCTCCAGTAATTTAAAAATATAATTATACGAAACCCAAAAATTTTTACTTAACATCGTGGAAAAAAATACCGACATTAAAAACAGCATTAAAATTAAAATTGTTTGGTTCCTTTTTTCTTTTAGTCTTGTCCAAAAAGATTTATTAACAAAATGGTGGAAAAAAAACAAAAGTATAATCATCCACAGCAAAATTTCCGTACCATAAAGACTGGAGGTTCCGTACTCCCAAAATCCTTTATTTAATTCGCCGTATTGCCAAATATATCTGGTTTGCCATGGCAACAGAAACAGGAATAGCAACAATAACAAATTATATATTTTTTTCATCATACTCTTGTGTCATCCTGAACTTGTTTCAGGATCTATTTTATTTTCTTGAGATGCTGAAACAAGTTCAGCATGACAGACCGCATCGCAAAGTTTTTTCCACTTCTCCAGATAGTCAATTCTGGCATCTTTTTCATGAAATTTTAAAACACCATCGGATATTACCACGCCCTTGTCTTCACCCTGATGAATCATATTACCGGAAGATTTTGCCGATTTTGCTTCGGCAAAATCGAGCATCCTCGATCTCGATGCGGATCGAGATCGGGACATTTTGGCCAATTGTATTTTTTTCGCCTGTGAGTTGATTAAGTCGCCATAACTCCCCTCCCACATTTTTTCCCAAATTTTTTTCCACAATTTGCCAAACCGCGATTCGGGAATTTTTAATAAGTATGATGATGTTTGTTTTGGTTCCGCGTTAGGCAAATATGTTTTAGTCCACAGATTGACGTGTAAAAATTTAAGATAATAATCCTCCGGATCAAAAATCGGCAGCATCTGATTTAGCCAATAGGCAAAATGCACATCATCATCCGCTACCCGGAAATTTGCCAGATCCAGATTATAAACAGTCACATAAAAACTTAAACAAACTTTGTTTTTAATATGTTTCCCGGAGCGCCTTAACCGGAATAATTCCAATAAAAAAGTAACCAGCAAACGGGTAATCCAAATTCTGTTTTTTTCCGTGACAATAAAAAAATCAATATCGCTGTCTTCGTTGGCCTGTTCCGCGCCGGTGGAGTTGCATACAAAAACAGCCCGCAAAAACGGGACTGACTTAATAATTTTGGCCGCCCGGCGGGCGATCTTTAATTTTTGTTCCGAGATTAAAAGTTTACGCCGGCGTTCCTCCACAATTGCCTCGCGTCCGGGCAAAAAATAATAACCGTATTTAGAATTTAAATTTAAAGCCGGAAGAGTGTTTAAAAATTCCGAATAACCGATTGCAGGGGGTAACCAGAGCCATGAAAATAATTCCTCTTTGATTAAAGGATAATCCGCCAAATCAAAATACGCCAGGGTTTTGATTATTGAATCGCGAAGTAATTGCATAGCTTTATTCTGAAGCCGCCTCGCCTATCGCCTCCATTTTAAGCGCGCTGTCATACACGACCAGACGGTCGCTTTTAATTTCCTTAACCTGCGCGTTCGCAATTAAAAAAGTTTTTGCGCTAAAAATATTTGGCCTGACCAAATAACGCATTACGGTTTGTGAAGATACATCCAGTTCCAAATCAAAAACACGCCCCAGTTTTATTTCCGATTCTGTATAAACCGGCAGGCGTAATAGCTGTTGCAGATTGATGAGCATACTTCCCTACTTAATGACTTCGCCTTCAATATTCGAAATGAGTGAGAGGATTAAATTAAATGTTTTTAATTTAATTCCGAGCGAACGAGAATATATGGTTTACCTATACTATATTACCATTAATCTTGGGTTTTTTGAACTGCCACATCTGTTGCAGAACCATAAGCAGAGTACTGAAGAACCAATATAAGGTAAGGCCTGCCGGAAGACTAAAACCAATCACAACTGTCATTACCGGCATAAAATAAAGCATTTGTTTGTTCATCATGGACATCATGGCTTCATCTTTGCCTCCCGCGCCCGCTTCCTTGGGCGGATTTTTCCGGCTTAGAGTTTTGGCTTGAAAATATTGAGCGGCGCCGGCTAAAACGGCCAGCACATAATTTGGTTTGGCCATATTAAAGACGGACAAAGAAATTTGGTTGATGGCGCCCGGATTACTGACGAATGTATATAGAGAAGTCGCCAGATCCTTTGAAGCCAGGCCATCCTGCAAAACCATATACAACGCGATTAAAATAGGCAATTGGACAAGCATCGGCAAACAGGAGGTAATCGGGTTTACTTTATTTGTTTTGTATAATTCCATTATAGCCTGGGTCTGTTTTTGTTTGTCCGCCGCAAATTCTTTTTTTATAGCTTCCATTTTTGGCTGTAACTCTTGCATGGAGCGCTGTGCTTTTATGGATGAGCCGGTGAGCGGATATAACACCAGGCGCACCAAAATGGTAATAGCCAAAATTACCAGCCCCACATCATGGCCCGGAATAAAATTATACAAGAAGACAAAAATGTTAAATATCGGCAGATACAAAATAGTATGGAAGAGAGCAAACATAAACGTGAAATTTTTAATTTTTAACCTGTCATGCTGAATTTATTTCAGCATCTCTGTTGGTGTGTATTTAATTGAACGAAGATCCTGAAACAAGTTCAGGATGACAGATGATTACTCCTCTTTTTTTTCCTCTTCTTCAACTATCGTTTCAGTTTCAGGTTTTACCTCGTCGCTAGATAAAACTTGTTTTCCACCTTGTTCTACCACGTTTATTTTCCAGCCGGTAAGCTGGGCTGCCAAACGCACGTTCTGTCCGTTGCGGCCGATGGCTAAAGAAAATTGATCCGGACCAACGCTGACTTCGGCCACTTTGTTTGCTTCATCTAATTTGACACCCAAAACTTTGGCTGGTGATAAAGCGTGAGAAATATATTCTCTGGCGTCTTCACTAAACTGAATAATATCAATTTTTTCTCCGCCTAATTCTTCTATGATAGTATTTATACGGCTGCCTTTTTGGCCAATGCAGGAACCAATCGGATCTATGGCTTCATCGGCGGTAAATACCGCCACTTTGGAACGGAAACCAGGTTCGCGGGCAATGCCTTTTATTTCAATTAAGCCGTCGTTAATTTCCGGAATTTCCTGCTTGAAAACTTCACGGACCATACCTACATCACTGCGTGATAAAAGTATTTCCGGACCGCGCGGAGACATTTGCACAGCTAGCAATAAAAACTTCATGCGGGCGCCGGGGCGATAATGGTCGCGGCTGTTTTGCTGATCGGCCAATAATATGCCGGTGACTTTTCCAAAGTCCACCAACACTTTGCGGGCTTCCGCGCGCTGAATAGTGCCCATCATTAATTGTCCTTCTTGTCCTTTGAAGTCGTTGAAAACAATACCTCGTTCGGCTTCGCGGATTTTTTGAATAATAACCTGCTTGGCGGTTTGCGCGGCCATGCGGCCAAATTCGCTGGGGATGTCCAAAGGAATTTCCATTACCTCGCCCGCTTTAACTTTCTTATCAATCTCTTTGGCGGAACTGATCATCAATTCCAATTTTGGATTAAAATGAGGCAAATCAGCCGTTTCTTCTTCGGTTAATTCACGTCCTTCTTCCTTGGCTTTTTCACGTCTCTTGGTCATCTCTTCCTGGGCCGCTTCCAGATCTTCCTCGGCAATATCTTTCACCACGGTTTTAATATCCCAGGCTTTCATATCGCCGGTTTCCGGAGAAAACTTTACCTTAATATTTTGCTGTTTGTTGCCAAAATCCTTGCGGTAAGCGGCAGCCAAAGCAAATTCAATCGCTTCCATTACGGATTCGTAGGGAAGATTTTTTTCGTCGCACAGAAATTGTATTGCTTTTGTAATTTCGGACATATGTTTTTTGTCATCCTGAACGTAGTGAAGGATATCTGTCTTAATCGCCGAACGGACAGAGATTCTTCGCTTTGCTCAGAATGACAGTTAAAAAAATTAGTTAAAAAAAAGCAGCTTCATTATTGAAGCGCTTTACATCAATAGAATATCATAAACCCCCATAATTGTCAACAGGCAGTATTATATCACCTTTCTCTTCGGTTATCAAAATCTCCGCCCCAACTCTTTCCAGTTTCTTTAATACGCGTAACGATGGATGGCCGTATTTATTTTTGCCGACCGATATAATCGCTGTTTTGGGATTAACAAAATTTAAAAAATCTTCGCCCGAGGAAGTATCGCTACCATGATGGCCGACTTTAAAAATGTTTGATTGCAATGCCGGACAGCCGGTAGAAGTGGTTGAACAATATTTTTGTACAAGCGCTTTTTCCAACGGCTCTTCAATATCAGCGGTGAACAAAAAACTTGTTCGATCGTTTATTAGTTTAAAAACTATAGAATAATTATTACTATCATCCGCTCCAACATCTAAAGCCAAGGTGTCGTCGGGAGATAAAAATTCCAAGGTGGAACTAGCAATTATCCAAACTTGCGGACTATCCACAATCTTTACAATCGCGCCTTCATCTTTTACCGCTTCGTCCCAAACGCGCCAGTAGGGATCATTTTGTTTTTTGCGGCCATTGATAATAATTTCTTTAACGTTGTAGTTTTTTAATACGTCCACACAGCCGCCATAATGATCTAAGTCCGGATGCGTGGCCAACAAATAATCTATGGTACGGTCATAAAAGGGCAGGGTCCGCCCTAGCTTGGACAGAATTTTTTTATCCACGCCGCAATCCACCAGCATTTTTTTGCCGTCATTAAATTGGATTAGAGCCGCGTCGCCTTGGCCGACGTTAAAAAACGTTACCTGAAAATGATTTTGGGAATTATTTAATTTGGTGTATAAAAAAAGACCGCCGATTACGGCTATTAAAACTAAAATTATAATAATGTGCTTTTTACGCATAAAACTATTTTCTCGCCACCAAAATCTGATTCACCCATACATCCCCTTCTTTTATAAAAACCTCCTCTACCGTAAACGCCAACGACTCCAAAATCTCTTTAATTTTTTCCGGCCGGTGATAAAAAGATTCTATGATTATTTTTCCCGTTTTTGTTTTTACTTGCGGCGGATCTTTTTGATTTATATTGGTTACCGCTAAAATGCCTCCGTCTTTTAACACTCTATACGCTTCATCAAAAAATCTGGTTGGGTCTTTAAGATGCACAATCAAAAACGCGGCCGTCACAATATCAAATGTTTCCTTTTCAAACGGCAGACTTTCGGCATCTCCCACTACGGTAATAATTTTTGAATTCTTCTTTTTTAATAGCTCCAACATTTTGGGCGAAACATCCAAAGCGATAACATGCGCGCCTCTATTTGCCAAAGGCAAAGACAGACGGCCGGTGCCGGCCCCAACATCCAAAACTTTTTTATCAGCCAGAGCGCCAAGCAAAGGAATAAGCTCGCCTTGTTCAAAACTGTTTAAATAATTTTCATTTTCATCATACACATCAACGGCTAAATTATAGCCGGCTTCAGATGAAAAAACTTTAATCTTTTTCATACTTTTAATATTGTCATCCTGAATTTATTTCAGGATCTGCTTGTTATTTGTTATAGATGCTGAAACAAGTTCAGCATGACAGTGTTCCTTATGCCTGCTCCTCGCAATGACAAAAACCAATAACAGATACATTCCCAACATCGCCCAAAATGGTATCTGCAGATTAACCGCGCTCCAATTTTTATTTCCAAACCAATCCACGATAATTATAACATAGTTTAAACCCAAACCCGCCACCCAGGCAATTGCCTGCCCCAAAGGAAAAAATATAAAACTAAAAATTAAGGATATAAAACCAAACAGCATTAGCCACGGCACCAGCCATAAAATTAAAATATTAACCAACGGAGCCACAACGGAAAACCTTTCAAATTGATATATTACAAGCGGCATGGTGGCAATGATGGCCGAAATTGTGGTGATAAAAACCTGAATCGTGGCCACTAAAATTGGACTTTCCGGTTTTAATTTTTTATCAACAAGGCTCTGAATAACCGGCGAAAGATAAACCAATCCCAATGTGGACAAAAATGAAAGCTGGAATCCGGCATCCCAAACCAGTAAATAAGGATTAAGCAAAAGCATAATTACCGCCGCATATATCAACACCCTGCCTATTGCGGATAACCTACCTGTGTGCTGGGAAATCAGAATAATTACAGCCATTACCCCCGCCCGCACCACCGAGGCCGTGGCGCCGGTAAAAAATACAAAGGACAAAATTAAAAATATTAAAAACCAAAAGGACTGGCGGCGAAAAAATCCCAGATAAATTAAAATAATATTTAACGCCACCGCCAAAATACTGACATTGTACCCGGACACCGCCATAATATGGCTGATTCCGGTACGGCTAAAATTATCCACCAACTCCTGCGGCAAACCGCTGCGGCTGCCATAGAGCAAGCCGGCCATTAAACTGCTGTACGGTTCCGGCCACAAACGGGCCATCCGCGATTTTATATTATTTTTTAATTGCAACATGATTTTTATAAAAATATTACCATCATTTTCCCCCAATGAATTTATGGTTGGATTGCCGCAGACCGACCATACTCCCTGTTTGGCCAAGTATTTTTTATAATTAAAATTGGAATCGGCGAAATTTTCCGGCTCCAGCAAAGAACAGGTTATTGCCAATTTTTCTCCGTAAGCATATTCCGGATAAATTCTGGTTTTTATAATTACTTTACCGGCAATTTGTTTGCCTTCTTCTAAACCGGTCACACTCACAATATACCGCGCGTCACTTACGCCAATATCCGGCTCCGCTGAAACCCAGCCTTGCAAAGTTACTTTTTGTCCGTTATAAAATTCTATTCTTGATGAATTGTGATTGGGAATACTAATAAAAAATCTCAATCCGCCGAAAATAAAAAATAACAAACATAACAAAAAAAATTTATATAACTTATTGTCCCAAAAAATGATTATTAAAAATAAAAAGATAAATGACAGGAGATAAACAGATAACGCCAATTTGCCGTTCGCGACAAAAGAAAACGCGCTAACGCCGGCAATAAAACAAAAACAAAACGCGATAAACGTTTTGCTTTTTGAATTTATTATTTTGGCTAGCGCCTCCGGCATAATTCTATACAACAATACTCACCAATTTTCCTTTTACGTAAATTATTTTCTTCGGTTCTTTGCCGTCCAGCCATTTTTGGACTTTCTCACCGGCCAGCGCTAATTTTTTAATTTCCTCTTCCCCCATTTCCGCCGCCACTTTAATTTCATCACGGACCTTGCCGTTAATTTGCACGGCCAAAGTCATGGTGCTTTCTTTGGTCAGTTCCAAATTATATTCCGGCCATGGTTCGTATACCAGTGTTTTATTATTACCCAAAGTATTCCACAGTTCTTCGCACATGTGTGGGGCAAAGGGAGAAAGGATTTTGAGGAGTGAGGAGTAGTGAGTAAGGAGTATTGATTCCTGCTTGGACATTTCGTTTACCAATTCCATCATTTTAGCAATGGCGGTATTAAATCGCATGGCTTCGATATCATCTCCAACTTTTTGAATTGTTTGATGGAGCAGTGTAGTCAACTTGTCATTCTGAGGTGTAACCGAAGAATCCCTTTTGTCCGACAGAGAGGGATCCTTCACTTTGTTCAGGATGACAACGTTGCTGTCCGACAGTTTATCTTGCAACAGCCACACTCTATCCAAAAATCTTTTAACCCCAACTACTCCATTCGTATCCCACTCCACCGCCTGATCAAACGGACCCATAAACATTATATATGTACGCAAAGCATCCGCGCCGAATTTTTCTACCATTTCGTCCGGATTGACAACGTTGCCTTTGGACTTGGACATTTTTTCTCCGCCTTTGGACAGAATCATTCCGTGCGCCGTGCGTTTGGCGTATGGTTCGGAGTGCGGCACCAAACCAATGTCGTGCAAAAAGATATTCCAAAAACGGGAATACAATAAATGCAAAACCACATGTTCCATTCCCCCGTTATACCAATCCACCGGCATCCAGTATTTTAATAATTCTTGATTCCAATAATTTTGATTTTTGATTTTTGATTTTTGACCTCCGAGCGCGTATGCAAGGTAATACCAGCTGGACCCGGCCCAGTTCGGCATGGTGTCGGTTTCTCGCTTGGCCGGACCGCCACACTTTGGGCATTTGGTATTAACCCATTTTTCCATTGCGGCCAGCGGCGATTCGCCCGTATCGGTAGGCTGATACTTTTTTACCTTTGGCAATTCTAAAGGCAATTCACTTTCCGGCAATGGAACCCAACCGCAATCCGGACAATTTACTAAAGGAATCGGTTCGCCCCAGTAGCGTTGGCGGGAAAATACCCAGTCGCGTAATTTGAATTGCACTTGCGGTTTACCGCCGACAAATTCAATAATCTCCGATTTTGCTTTTTTGGAATCCATTCCGCTAAACTGTCCGGAATTAACTAACTCGCCGGATTCGGTAAATACTTGCGTTCCGAAAATCTTATTAATATCTGTCGATTCTTTTAGAACCTGATCTTCCGGCAACAATTCCCGTAGCGCGTCATACCCGCAATAACCCCAAGCGCAACCAATTAACTTTTTACGGTCCATAAAATTTTCCAACTCATAGACATCGGCCTTGGAGTCCGTAAAATAATAGACATCGCTCACTTTAATTCCCCAGTCTTTGCAAACCATTTCTATTTTTTCTTCTTTGGAATGATGGTCTTCAAAAGAAAGAACATGCGTCGGATTTAGACCGGTCTGCTGACTTCTCTCCCGCATATAAAGTCCGGACCCGGCGGAAATCACCGCAATTTTTGTATTTGGTATATTTTTTACCAGGCCGACAAATTCATCAAACAGCGGAAAATTAATTTTTGCCATATGCTCGCCAAATTTTTGTGTCCATTCCAGATTTTTTTTCACTTCTTCTTCGGATAAATTATGCCCTCTCGTATGATTAGGCTTCCTGCTAAAATACTGGTTAATTGACTCAACCGCTTCTTCTCTGTTTTTTACATCGCCCATTTTTAGTCTGGTCACAATTGAAGCCTCGTACGTATCTCCAAGCACTCCATCAAAATCAAAAATTAAATACTTAGGTTTTTGTTCTTTGGAACGCACTACTTCCACAATCGGCAAACCAAATTTTTTGGCAAACTCATAATCACGCTCATCGTGCGCCGGCACGCCCATAATGGCGCCCGTGCCCACTTCGCCCAAAACATAATTTGTTATCCAAACCGGAACTTCTTTTTTTGTGGCCGGATTTACCGCTTTAACTCCGGCGTCCACTCCGGTTTTGGCCATTTCTTCTCTGGTGGTGGCGGCCGCGCGCTCGGCAATTGTTTCTTCAATATATTTTTTAACTTCTTCACTTGCTTCCCAACCGCCATCCAGCCATTTTTTTGCCAACTCGGCCGAAATAGCGACAAAGGTCGCGCCAAAAATTGTGTCGGGACGGGTGGTAAAGACTTCGATGTCATTGCGAGGAGCCAAAGGCGACGCGGCAATCCCATTGTTAGTACCACCAGTACTTTGGGATTGCTTCGCTTTGCTCGCAATGACAAAATGAATAAGCGCGCCTTCCGAACGTCCAATCCAATTTTCCTGCTGTACCCGCGCGCGTTCTATATAGTCTACATTTTTGAGTCCGGCCAAAAGTTTATCGGCGTATTTGGTAATGGCCAGCATCCATTGTTCTTTATTTCTTTTTTCTACCGGTGTACCACAGCGTTCGCAGCAGCCGTTAACCACCTCTTCGTTGGCCAAACCAATTTTATCTTTGGGACACCAATTTATAGGCTGATTTTTTTTGTATGCCAGGCCATGTTTAAAAAATTGTAAAAAAAGCCACTGCGTCCATTTATAATATTTGGGATTAGAAGTATCTACAGTCCTGGACCAATCAAAACTATAACCCAACATTTTTAACTGGCGCGTAAAATTGGCAATATTTTTCTTGGTGACTTCCGCCGGTTGCTTGCCGGTTTTAATAGCGTAATTTTCCGTAGGCAAACCAAAAGAATCAAAACCAATCGGAAACAAAACATTTTTGCCGTCCATTCTTTTTTTTCGGGAAATTACATCCATGGCCGTAAAAGGCCGCGGATGGCCCACGTGCAAACCCTCGCCACTAGGGTAAGGAAATTCTATCAGCGAATAAAACTTTTCCTTGTCTTTATCTTCTGTAACTTCAAAAGTCTTATGGCTCTCCCAATACTTTTGCCATTTCTTTTCTATTAACTTAGGATTATACTTTTTCATAAAATTCGCTCGGTGCCGTGGCCTCCCTCCCCTACAAGGGGAGGAATAGAGGGTGAGGTTTGGTTTAACAAAACCCCCTCCACCGTCCTCCCCCTTATAGGGGGAGGAAAATAAAGAAGGAATTAGTCTTATTAGTATAATTAGTATTCAATAAATAATCAAGATAAAAAAATAACGGATTCAATGATAGAGAAAGGTTTGATCACTCGCTCCTCATTAAATCCGTCTAATTGCCTATTAATGAGCGCTCAGTCAAGATTATCTATTAGCACAAGGAAATCATTTACAAGCTGCCTGTACTTGTCCATTTCGGTGAGTTTGCCTGGGTCGAAATATTTCGCGGCCAACTTCTCGGCTTTCTCACGCTTTTTTCTAACGATAAAATGCCCTAGATTAATGGCCGCTTGATCTGCCTCTTCGTCTTTACGATTCGTCATGACTAGGCCTCCTTAATTTTTATCATACACTACTAACAATTAAAAATCAAAAGACAGGCTCTTCACCTGTCTCGTGCTTTATGAACTTTATAGACTTTACGGACTTTATGGACTCAACTGTTTCTCCATCATCGCCTGCAGTTTTTCTTTTGGCACTCCGCCCACCATCTGATCTACCACTTCGCCATTTTTAAACACCATAAAAGAAGGAATACTCATTACATTATATCTGGCCGCGATATCTCCGTTTTCATCCACATTAAGTTTGCCGATTTTAATATTTTTGCCTTCGTATTTTTTGGCCAAGTCATCTACAATCGGGCCCATCATTTGGCAAGGACCGCACCAAGCCGCCCAAAAATCCACAAACACGGGCGCGCCTGATTTTAAAACTTCTTCGTTAAAATTTGCGTCGG
This sequence comes from uncultured Gammaproteobacteria bacterium, assembly GCA_964641245.1. Classification (GTDB taxonomy): domain Bacteria; phylum Patescibacteriota; class Patescibacteriia; order Magasanikbacterales; family GWA2-37-8; genus XYD2-FULL-39-9. The sequence continues at coordinate 33,922 of CAZXML010000002.1, forward strand.
TAAAAGTTTGTTCCATAAACAAAATATAAAATTAAGAAATAAGGAAATAAGGAAATTTAACGAAACAGTTTCTTAATTTCCTAATTTCTCAATTTCTTATTCTAGGATCAACTTCTTCTCCTTTTCTTCTTCCACGAAAGCTTCCAGCACATCGCCGACTTCCAATTTTAATTTTCCGTCAAATTGCAAACCGCCTTCGTTTCCTTCCGGCAATTCGTTAACTGTTTGCTTTCCGGATTGCAGTTGAGGAATTTTTCCCATACCAACCACTTCTCCGTTACGGCGCACGCGCGCCTGGGCGTCTTTTTTTAATTTACCGTCTTCCACCCGGCCGCCCACAATCATGCTATTTTTGGTGGTGCGGAAAATATTGGAGACGCGCATTTTGCCGAGTTCAATAATAATTTTTTCCGGATTAAGCAGTTTCTTTAGTTCCGCTTTTACAAAATCCAGTAGGTTATAGATTACACTAAATTGCAAAAATTGTATATTTTTATCCTGAATCATGTTTTGCGCGGTGGTGGCGGGAGTTACATTGAAGCCGAAAATTATGGCGTGAGCGGTTTCCGCTTTAGCCACATCATCGGCGGTAATATTTCCTAAACCCTTGCCGATTATCCGCACTCCCACTTCATCATTTTTTATTTTTTCTAAAGAACCGATTATCGCTTCCAGCGAACCCAAAGTATCGGTTTTAATCACCAGATTTAAAACTTTCTTTTTTTCTTCTTCTTCCACATCGGCGGAAGCGGAAATAACTTTTTTCTCGGCGCCGGATTGTTTATTTCTTTTTTCTTTTAAATTAATGCCGGTGGCTGTGGCCGCGCTGCCCACATCCAAAATATCTCCGACTTGCGGGGCAACTTTAAAACCTAAAATTCGGACCGGACAACTTGGCCCCGCTTCTTTTAAATTTTCTCCCTTATAATTTTTCATGGCGCGCACTTTGCCGTAAATTTCGCCGTTCACAACTAGCGGATCATTTAATTTTAAAGTTCCGGTTTGCACCAACACTGTGGCGACCGGCCCTTCGCCTTTGTCTACGTGCGCTTCGATGACCGTACCCGCGGCCGCTCTGTCCGGATTGGCTTTTATTTCTTCCGCGTGCACATCGGCCACCAATAATAAAACATCTAAAAGTTTATCTATATTTAAATTTTGTTTGGCGGAAATTTCTACCATCGGCACTTCCCCGCCCCACTCTTCGGCTTGAATTCCGTGTTGAGATAAATCCGCGCGCACTTTTTTGGCATCGGCGCCTTCTTTATCTATTTTATTTATCGCCACTACCACCGGCAATTTAACCGCTTTAATAATATTTATTGCTTCTATGGTTTGCGGTTTCACACTATCATCCGCGGCCACCACCAACACGGCAATATCGGCCACTTTAGCGCCACGCCCACGCATAACCGTAAAGGCTTCGTGGCCCGGAGTGTCTATAAAAGTAATGGGAGATTTTTCTTTTGTTTTTGGATTTGTCCAAACCACTTGGTACGCGCCAATGTGCTGGGTAATACCGCCGGCTTCCTGGCCCATCACATTTGCACTTCGGATAGAATCCAGCAATTTTGTTTTTCCGTGGTCTACGTGCCCCATCACTACTATAATAGGAGGACGCGCCACCACGGCATCATCGGTTAAAATATTTTCTAAATTATCTACATGTTCGGTGGATTCCTCTTTTGCTTCTGTTTGTGTTTCCGCGATGGAAAACCCTAAATCCTGCGCCACCAGCACCGCTGTATCATGATCTATATTTTCATTTTGAGTAGCTAGAATTCCGTTCTTCATGAATTCCATTATTAGTCTTGTAACCGGCACCTGCAATAAATCCGCCAGTTCGCGGACGGTAATTTTGTTTGGAAGCGAGACGCTAACACCGCTACTTTGGCGCGCTTCTTTTTCCAGTTCTTTTTGTTTTTCTTTTTCTCTTTGTTCTTTTTCTTCTATTTGAGATTTAATCCGTTTCCACTGCCGGATTATCTGTTGCGCCACCCGGTCGTCTACTTTTATAGACTTCGCGCCCACATCAAAACCAAACTCCGGCAAAATTTGCAAAAGTTTTTGAGGGTGGATTTTGAGTTGTCGGGCTAGTTCGGAGACGTTCATATGTTTAAGTATTCAATATTATACTGCATTAAAATCCATAAGTCAATTAGAAACCTTGACAAAATACAAAAAATACCCTATAATCCTCTCTAGTTAGAGGATTGTCCTCTAGAAATGGAGAGTCGGGAAAATGGAAAAGATGGCGAGGTCAAACGGCACCACGAAGCGCGGAACGCACCACCAGCCGGAGATCGTCACCCAGATCATGTTGTGCCGCAAAGACCAGCTACCCGCCTGCCAAGACCGACTGGTGGAAGTCGTCTACCACGGAGGATCTCTGTACTCCAGCTGGCACATCTTTACCAAAATGCGCCGGCAGTTCCAGAAAAAGTTCGGCCACCCCATTCCGGGGGTCACCGACACCTACGAAGGTCCAGTGCGAACCAGGTTGAATGTCAACCAGTTCATCGATGGTTCAGCCGGAGAGGAGCTCTGGTGGGTTTTCATCCGCATCGTGCTCAAGGACGAAATCGTTCACTAGCTCCTTCCTACACCCAGCCAAAGAACTGCCGCCCGGCGGTTCTTATTACTTATCCACACCCTCTAAATCTTTACAAAACATTCTTTTTATAATACAATCTGGTTCATCAAACAACCTTGAGGGGGTGGAAAATGAAAAAACTCGTCAAAAAAATTGCGATTGTGCTGATGAATGAAACTCGGTATCAAGAACGAGAAGATTTTTTCCATCACATAATTAAGCGGCTACAAACTCACCGGTGCACCCCTGTCCCCGGCTTCTACTTCAAAGACAACTCACCCACCATTGAAGCCGTGTTTGATGTTGGTATTTTTGTAGAATCAGTTTTAGATAAAAACGATGGACTTGTCCAAATTACCATTGTCTGCCGCGCCCTACATCTTCGGGTTGAAGATCTGTGCCAATATTTACCGCCCAGTTCCGTGCCAAAACTTCTGGCCAAAATAGCCGGCCAGCCGAATTCTTAAGCTGCTCTTTATATCATCATATCATCGGCCAACAGTCAAAGAACCCCGACCTAGTCGGGGTCTTGTTATTTATACGAAATTAACGCACAATGATACAGTGTCGCATTTCAATGGACGTTACGCGGCATGATTTCGTTAAATCATGGAAAATTTTTTACTCATAAATAAACCGGAGGGCTGGACCAGTTTTGACGTGGTTGGTTTTGTGCGGAAAAAATTGATGAACGAACAGGCCAATTCACCCCTACCCCGCGCGTCGTCGTCAAAGCCTTTGGCGACGTACGACCCAAGCGGGGAGTTAACGAAACGAATTGAAAAACAAAAGCGAATTAAAGTCGGCCACGCCGGCACTCTGGATCCTTTTGCTACGGGACTTTTAATTGTCGGTGTTGGGCGCGAGGCCACAAAAAAACTGGATGAATTTAAAATGATGCCCAAAACTTATGTGGCTACGATTAAGCTGGGCGAAGTTTCGGATACGTTTGATCGCACCGGACACATCACAATTTGTCATCCTGAATTTATTTACAAGTCGAGCGAGAGAAGAGTAAATTTATTTACTCTTCCGAGCGAGCGACGTAAATATGTATTAAACTATATTTCAGGATCTGTCGACAAGATGCTGAAACAAGTTCAGCATGACAATAAACAAATACCGGAACTAAAACAAATAAAAGAAGTCATAAAATCATTCACCGGCAAGCAAAAACAAATCCCGCCGATGTTTTCGGCTAAAAAAATAAACGGCCAGCGTTTGTATGATTTGGCCAGAAAAGGAATTACTGTGGAAAGGCAACCAAATGAAATAGAAATTTATGACATTAAAATATTAGACTATCCCGATTTCGGTGCGACCGAAATCGCGGATCCTCGATTTTGTCCCGATTCCGCTTTGGTGCGGAATCGTGGATCCTCGATTTTCCGCGAAGGAAAATCGGGACAAAATCGGGACACTTGGCCTTTTTTGAAAATTGAAGTACAATGTTCAGCAGGTACCTACATCCGTTCTCTGGCCGATGATATAGGGAGGAAGCTGGAAACTGGAGCTTATTGCGACCAGTTGGTGCGCACTAAAATTGGAGAATACACACTAGATAAAGCGCTTAATATTAATAATTTAATCTAAAAGTATGCCAAAACCAAAACAAGAAGCTACACTCGATCCGTGGATTATTGAAGAAATAAAAAGGAAGAAGCAGGAGAAAGAAGAGAGAGAAAGAGAAAAACAACCGCAAATTGACCTGCCGGAAAACGATATGCCCTACCATGACCCCGAAGAAAGAAGAAGATGGGAAGAAGAGGAAGAACGAAAGAGAAAAGATAGTCCGGGAGGCGTAGAAAAAATAGATTTGCTCTAATTTGACAAAGTCATCCAAAAATGATACTATTTAATTAGCCTAACTAATTAATTGATTTTTGAGTACTTACCTTTTAAGAAGAATCCGAAAAGATTGCGATTCGTTGAACAGCAAGTCCTACACTAAAATTATGCTAATTAAACAGCAAAACGACCTCCGCATCGACACACTTTCCCAAACCGAGGAGTAGTTTTTTTGTCCCGATTTTGACTTAGGTCAAAATCGAGGATGCTCGATTTTGCGCCAAAGCAAAATCGGCATAAACATAATTTCTAATTAGCAGGATTTCTTCTTGAATTTACAAGGTAATGACCAAAAGTCATGTATATTTTTGGTATAATCGAAGTGAGTGAGCGAAATATTCAGCTTGCTGATATATTTCCGAGCGAACGAGATTATATGTATTACCTATATGTCTAATTACATCTGGGCCTTATTAGCCCTAATCGGAACAGGCGCCGGAGCCGGTGTCGGGTATTTTTTGCGTAAAAAAATTGCTCAAGCCCAAGCCAACTCCATGGAAGCTAGGGCGGACAAAATGCTTACGGAAGCAAAAACCCATCAGCAGGAAATTATCCTGCAGGGCAAGGAAAAAGCCACGCAAATTGTAGACGAGGCCAAACGCGAGGAAAAGACCGTCCGCCAGGAATTGCATACTTTGCAGGAAAGATTGGAAAGACGCGAAACAATGTTTGACCAAAAACTTTTGGAACTGCAGGGCAATCAGCAAAAATTACAGGAACAGGCCGTAAAAATTCAACAGGTAAAATTGGATATAGAAAAAATGCGCGACCAGGAAATTGAACGTTTGCAGGAAATTTCCAACTTAAGCAAAGATGCCGCCAAGGCCGAATTGCTAACTCGCGTAGAAGAACAAAGCAAGAGTGATTTGATGGCCCGCGTTTTAAAATTGGATAAAGAATCCATTGAAGTCTACGACGCCAAAGCTAGAGAACTTATCACCGACGCCATTCAACGCGTCGCCTCTTCTCATGCCGCGGAAGTCACTTCCACTACCGTGCACTTGCCCAGCGAAGATATGAAGGGCCGCATTATCGGCAAAGAAGGACGCAACATTAAAGCCATAGAAAAATTAACCGGTTGTGAACTGGTGATAGACGACTCTCCGGATACTATTATGGTATCGGGCTTCTCCCCTATCCGCCGGCAAATTGCAAAATTGGCTTTAGAAAAATTAATGGCCGACGGCCGTATTCAACCGGCGCGCATTGAAGAGTTTGTGGAAAAAGCCAAACAAGATTTAGCTTTAGATATTAAAAAAGCCGGCGAAGAAGCTCTATACAAAATGAGCATCACCGGTGTTGATCCTAAACTGGTTGGAATTGTGGGCCGTCTAAAATATCGCACCAGTTACGGCCAGAACATTTTAATTCATTCCATGGAGGTAGGATATTTGTCCGCCATCATTGCCAGTGAATTGGGACTAGATGCCGCCAAAGCCAAAAAGTGTGGTTTCTTCCACGACATCGGTAAAGCGGTTGATCAGGAAACCCAAGGTTCTCATCCGGAAATCGGCCACATGATTCTAAAGAAATTCAACATGGATGAAGACGTTTGCCAAACAGCTCTCACCCATCATCAGGATAAAGCTTTTAACATCTATGCCACCATTGCCAAAGCCGCGGACGCAATTTCCGGAGCCAGAATCGGCGCCCGCAAAGACAGCTATGAACAATTTGTGGCGCGTTTGCAGGATTTGGAAAAGACCGCCGCCAGCTTCCCGGGCATTGATAAGGTTTACGCTATTCAAGCCGGCCGCGAAATACGCATCTTTGTTAAACCAAACGAAGTTGATGATTATTCCGCCTTCCAATTAGCCAAAGACATCTCCCGCAAAATTGAACAGGAATTGCAATATCCAGGTGAAATCCGCGTTACCATTATCCGCGAGACTCGCGTGGTTGAGTACGCGAAGTAATTGTGGTACAATACAGGCTAACCTTAGAGAAATTTATATTGTCATTCTGAGTGAAACGAAGAATCTCTGTCCAAATTGGACAACAAACAGACAGGGATCCTTCACGTGCGTTCAGGATGACAGATGGAAAATATGAACAAGCCAATTTATAGAAAGGGGGTGAAACTATGAACAAAGCAGATTTAGCGCAACACGTAGCCGAAAAGCTTTCTTTACCAAAACGCCAGGTTGAGGACACTCTTAACGCCATTCTTGATACAGTTGTAGAACAATTAAAGAAAGGCGAAGAAGCTGTTTTCACTGGTTTTGGCGCTTTCAGCGCAAAATTGCGCGCTGCGCGCGTAGGTGTAAACCCACAGAACCCTTCTCAAAAAATCAACATCCCGGCTGTAACCGTTCCTAAATTCAAGGCAGGAAAAGCCTTAAAAGACGCTCTAAAATAAGGGCTAAAGCCCATATATTAACAAAGACCCCTCCGCCTTTATATCGGGGGTGTTTTTGTTTTTGGCCTCGCTTATTGGCAAATACTGTCCGATATGCTATGCTTCTAAAACCTGCCAACAATTACTCATTGAAAAAAGAGGTGCGGCGATGCCAAAAAATGATGGCTGGAACGAATTACAACAATACGCGCAGTATCTTTCTCGCTATCCGGTGATTCGAGACCCAAAAAAAGTTGCCGGACTGTTTAAGCGGTGGAAAAAACACGGGGATCGTCAGGCATATGACCAACTGGTCTATAGTAATACCAGACTCATTATTGCCATCGCTTTAAAATTTCGCGGCTGTGGTGTTCCACTTCCTGATCTAGTTCAGGAAGGTTTCTTGGGCCTCATGAGGGCGTTGGAAGACTGGGACGAAACACGAGCCAGTTTAGGCACGCATGCTAGCTGGTGGATTTGGTCAGCAATGCTCCAACTAATATCTGGCATCAGTATGAAACGGCCCTACCGCTTGCCGTCAAAAATCTATCAGCGAGTAGGATTGGTGGCCAGGATTATAAAGGATTTCTCTGATCAATACGATCGCTGGCCAAACGACCAAGAAGTGTATGAACGGATCCATGCGGTGGACGGCACCAAAGATGAAACGCGCGATCTCAAACACATGACTTTACGCGAAATAAAACTTTGCCGGCGTCTCCTTGTCGAAAGATACTGCTCTTTAGACTCTCCTCCTCTGCCAATAAATGGAGAGGAAGGAAAAGAACGCTTCCTAAGCGATGTTGTTGCAGACACCAAAGTTGATGTGGATCAAATAGTGGAAAGCCGGTACGACCTAAAAAAAATTGAGGCGGAAATAGACAAGCTGGAACCAAGAGAGCGCGTGATTATTCGCTCGCGCTTCCTGGAAGAAATCACTCTTGCAGAAATTGGCAAAAGCTACGGCGTAAGCTGCGAGCGTATCCGGCAAATTGAAGAGCAGGTTGTTAAGAAAATAGGACAAAAACTCGGAATAAGAAAATAAAAAAAATAGATTTCGCCCCGACTGCGTGTCATACTCGCAATCGGGGTTTATTTTTTCTAGTCGCCACCACCCCCACCACGCAATTGCGTGGTGGGGGTGGCGGAAGGAAAATAAAAAACTAATCCTGAAGCGCGGTACAAACTTTTGCCGGCGGAAAGATTTTATCAACCGCTTTGTGAAACAAATAACCGATTCCCAAAAATAATCCCAAATAAATAATTGTGGCCGCGCCGGCGGAAATTCTTCCGTATAAAAAATTATAACGGTAAAGCAATGGCCAGTGCAATAAATATATTTCAAAGGAATACAAACCGAACAAAGTCAGAATTTTAAAATTAATTTTTTTAAAAAGAAATACCGCCAGTACTGCCGTGGCGGCAAGCAAGCTAAAGATAGCCTCTTTTTTCCAGCTCTCTCCAACGCTTGAATGATAATAAGTATAAATAAAAACTCCTCCCGCCAATACAATCAAAGCCCGGCGCAAAATATTTTCCAGATGGTATTTTTTAAATATAGAACCCAGCTGCTGGCCAAACTTGGCAATAAATGCCGGCGGCTGATTGATTAACGCGCCCATTGCCATTCCCAGCGGAAGTGCCAAAAAATGAAGCTTGTACAGTTTTAACACCGCTTCGGAAAAAATATTTAGTTGCAAAATATAATGAATAGCCAGCCAGCCGATGCCGGCCATTGCCAAAGCCGACAATACCGGAAATCGGCGCCGGAAAATAAGCGGAAATAAAAAACTATAGAAAAGCAGAGGCGTAATATACCACAGCGGAGAATTTAGATCCGCGTATATATCCGCGCTCGGAAAAAATCCTAAAATATTTTCTATAATGGTTTTTAAAGGATAAGTTTGGCGCGCAAAAAGAAAATTAAGCAGTAAAAAAAATAAAACAGTAGCCGCTACGGGCAGACAAATTCTCCGTATGCGTTTTAAATAAAATTTGCCGGCCGCTAATGGACGCTTTGAGGCGGAAGCCGCCAGGCCGTAACCGGATAAAATTAAAAATAAGTCCACGCCCACGCCCGCGTAATTGGATAACGGAACCAAAAAACTCCGGTCGCTGACCAAAAAATAACCGATGTGCGAAAATACCACCATTAAAATTGCCAAGCCTTTTAGTTCGGCGGTAGTTTGTAATGGAAAAAAGGAATTGTCTTTTGCCCGGCGCGCGGAAATTACGAGCGCCAGCAATAGAACCGCCCCCACAATAATAGTTTCCCGAAACGCGTTAGTAATCAAGATTGTCATATATAATTTTACTCCAGAAATCGTAACCTTCATCTGAAGGGTGAAAATTATCCGTGGAATAATATAAAGGATCGGCGAATGCTTTGGCGCGCGTCAAAGTATACATATCAACAAGGTTAACCTGCCGGCCGGCGGTAGCGTTATTTATAAAAGTGTTATAACGTTTGGTTTGCCAATCAAAATATAACCGATACGGCGGAATAAAAACCGATTTATCTCCCAAAAAGGGGGCGTTGATAATATTTAAATGTTTTGTGGTACCGGATAATTTATCAATAATATTGGAAATTGTGTGTTGAAATAAGCCCGTTGGCACCTGATTGTGCATATCGTTAACTCCAACAGCGACGGTAATTATATCCGGACGAAACTGCGCCGCCTGCGGCACCTGAATTTTTAAAACATCTTCGGCTGTTGCGCCCGGCCAACCCAAATTAATTACAGTAACCTGCGCGTTTTGTTTTTCCGTTAAAAGTTTAGCCAGGCGGTACGGATAGGTTTTATCTTCCGCGGTAGCGCCAATTCCGGCCGTTAAACTGTCTCCCAAGGCCACGTAAACTATTTTTTTGGTAAAAGCGTTGGCGGAAAAAGGCGCGGTTATAATTTGGTGAGTGGTTGGATTGGCCAGGTTGCTTGCGCCGAGCGTTTTATAAACATAAGCATAAGCCCGGTTAAGATACAGGCCCGCGCCCAAAATTATAAATATAATAATCAAATACTTCATAGAACTGATACTGGGTTATTTCCGCCGCTGGTTTAACGTCGCTAAAAATTGACCGCTATTTTTGGCTGTCATCCTGAACGCAGTGAAGGATCTCTATCCGTCGTTTGTTCGTGAATTGGACAGAGATTCTTCTCCGTCCTATGGCGGATCAGAATGACAATTGAGGGAACTCACAATGAGATTGTAGCGCAGATATTATATCAAAATTATTGACATTTGCCTAAAATACCGTTATCCTATGACCGCTATGTCTACAATAGAAATCATGTCACCGGCGGGGTCGTTTGCCTCGCTAAACACCGCTATTAAAGCCGGAGCAAATTCCGTGTATTTTGGCATTGAACAGCTGAATATGCGCGCCCGGGCCGCTAATAATTTTAAAACATCCGACCTGCCGGAAATCGTCCGCATCTGCAAAGCCAAAAATGTTAAAACATATCTTACTGTAAACACCATTCTTTACGACCATGATTTAACGCTTTTAAAAAAGATTTGCGATGCGGCCAAAGCCAACGGGGTAACGGCGATTATCGCTTCCGATGTCGCCGCGTTTCAATACGCCAATTCCATCGGGCTGGAAATTCATATTTCTACCCAGCAAAATGTAAGCAATATAGAAGCGGTACGATTTTTTGCCAAGTTTGCCGATGTGATTGTGCTGGCGCGCGAACTTACTTTGAATCAAATTAAAAAAATAATTAAACAAATTAAAGACGAAAAAATTACCGGCCCCCGCGGCGAACTGATTAAAATAGAAATTTTCGCCCACGGCGCTTTGTGCGTAGCCATATCCGGAAAATGCTACATGAGTCTGGCCACCCAAAATGCTTCCGCCAACCGCGGGGCCTGCACGCAAAATTGCCGCCGCACTTACCGCGTTATAGATGAAGAAAACGGCGAAGAGCTGGTGCTGGATAACAAATACATAATGTCGCCCAAAGATTTATGCACCATCGGTTTTTTGGATCAGATTTTAAAAGCCGGGGTTAGTGTGCTTAAACTGGAAGGCCGGGGCCGTTCGCCGGAATATGTTCACGTGGTCACCAAATGCTACCGCGAGGCCGCCGATGCCGTGGAAAACAACACCTACACTCCGGAAAAAATCGCCGACTGGACCAAACAGCTGGAAACCGTTTACAACCGGGGCTTGTGGCACGGCGGTTATTACCTGGGCAAACAGCTGGGCGAATGGAGCGGAGAATACGGTTCGCACACCACCACCCAAAATGATTACGTCGGGCATGTCACCAATTTTTTCCGCAAAATAAATGTGGGAGAATTTTTGATTGAAGCCGGAGTCATTAAAGCGGGCGAGGAAATTTTAATTACCGGCGACACTACCGGTGTAGTCAAATGCAAAGTGGAAGAAATTATTTTAAATGATAAAGCGGCGGACAGCGCCAAACAAGGCGACACCATTACTTTTAAAGTCCCGGACCAAATCCGCTACAACGACAAATTGTTTGTCATCCGCAACCGTGTAGGGTCTGTCGCCAAATAGTCAAAACGTTTAATTGTCATTCTGAGCGTAGCGACGAATCTCTGTCCGGTTGGCCAAATAACGACTGACAGAGATCCTTCATTTCATTCAGGATGACATTTGGCGACACTTCCGTGTAAGTTAATATGAACACAAAAAAAAAGAAAATTATTCACTTCCGCGAAAACTGCATTGGCTGTAATTCCTGCACCGAACACGCCCCCGGCAATTGGGAAATAAACCCGGTTGACGGCAAAGCCACCCTTAAACGCTCCCTGGAAAAAGACGAGGTCTTCATAACCGAAATTTCCGAACCGGAACTGGAAGCCAACAAGCTGGCCGCCCGCGACTGCCCGACCGGGGTTATCCGGATAGAAAATGAAAAAGGACAAGATATAACGTGGGAGTAAGCCCTAAAAAAACCTCTGTTTGCTCAATTAGCCTGCTTTTGTTATAATAATAGCGGTTAACAATGCTACCGGTATGTTTAGAACAAAATTACAAAGTAAAAAAAGTTATATTAACCGTTGCGCCGATTTTTTAAGAAATTCTTTTGGCACAGTTTGGTTTCTAGTTTTAAATGCCCTCATTTTTGCCCTGTGGCTAATCCTTAATTCTGGCTGGATTCCAAATTCTCCAATTTTTGACCCATACCCATATGGATTTTTGACTATGGCAGTTTCCTTGGAAGCCATATTTCTTAGTGTTATTGTTCTCATCAGCCAAAACCGTGCCAATGAAATAGACGAACTGCGGGATGACCTGGATTTGGAAATTAATATTAAAGCCGAGAGTGAAATTACCAGAATAGTAAATATGCTGGATGAAATTCACGATCATTTGGGCCTTCCCACAAAAGATGATGCGGAATTAAGAGGAATGAAGAAAAAAACAAATATCAACGACATGCAAGATGAACTGATGCGCATAGAAAAAAATTAAACAAAATATAATACAAAAAAGACCGGTATTTACGCTGGTCTTTTTTTGTGACATCCAAAAAATAAAACGAGGCAGATTTATCTGAATTTGCAATGTGCAATGTGCATTTTTTGCACATTGCTTTTTGCTTGGTAAACGACGATGTTATTTTTCAGTATTTTCTTGTTCATATACGAAATGAGTGAGTATATATGCTGAAAGCCTATACACGTTATTATAAATTTACAAAATTTCTTTATACTCGGAAAAGTTTTCCCGAACAATATTCTTCCATGTCGTCGTCTCATTACCACCACCGATATCATTTTTATGATATACAAGCAAAACATGAACAATGCAAGTATCTTTATGTAAAGCGACAATACATCTATTGCCCGAACCGTGACGAGACTGCTGGGTACCGGCAATCTTGAATTCTGTTTTACAAATTTTTACCAACGCAGAATCAATAATAGTTTCTGCGGTATTTTTTAAAAAAGTATTTTATAAAGTGTCTTTCAGTAAATGGCTCGAAAATAACATCATACTTCTTCATAATCTAAAATACTTCATCCGGATTTTCTTGGGTAAAAACATCGTATGACACGATATCGTTATCACGAGCGAATAGATACGGAAATTGCTTGTGGGTAAAATCTACAATTTCAGAAGTTTTTTTACCTTTCCATTTTTTGTCGATATCATGAATCAACTTGGTTTCTTCGGTATTGAGCGCGGACAAACCAATTTTTGCGCCACTACGCGTCTCCGCAATGAGCATGGCTCCGTCTTTGGTTTGAGTGATATCTATTTCGCCATTGTCAAACAAATCATCAATAATTCTAAAATACGCATCCGAAACCGGCCCATATGCCAATTTGCGATAGGACATACCACTCATACTTTTAAGGTGGTAATAAAACCACCCAAAGTCGGCAAAATACAATAATTTAGCAAGTTTTGTTTTTGTGATCTTGCCATCCAAACGCAAAAAAGCCAAGATCATTTGCTTGTATTTTTCATTGTTCGGCGCCACGCCATTCTTGAGCTCTTCCAAGGAAATGCCAAATATGTCGGCTAAAATAGCCGCTTCGGACAAACTAATGTCGCGCTTACCGTGCTCAAACGACACATATGAGGTACGGGGCATACTCATCTTTTGCGCAACTTCCGATTGTGATATTCCTTTTTGTATACGCAATTGTTTTATTGCGCTATAGTAGTTTTTACTCATATATTATGAAATATAATTGCACCTCGCTCGGAAAAGTTCGCGAGCGACCTTTTCTCTCACTTCACTACAATTATAAAGGTATTATACACCAATTATGTCTAAAAATCAACCACTGGGTGTGGATAAACTTGACACCATAAATACCTATGATAAAGTACCATGGATCGGCCTAGTCGAACCGTGAGCTACTTACCCGCCCCCCCCTAAACAATTCTTATGAAGACCAACAAGATAATCATTAAAATGGCAAAAAACAAACAGCCATACGTCGTCGTCAAGGGCAAGAACAATGAAACAATTGCCATGACCGAAACCTACAAAAGCAAACAAGGCGCAAAAAAAGCTGCCGCTGCTTTAAAAAAAGTTGTAAAGAACGCTGTTGTTGTAGACAAAACTAAACAAGGTTAACTTGAACAAAAGTTGCTGGTTTATAGAGATCTCGCGGAGAAAGAGGAATGATAGGAATTTTGCTATTCACCAACAGAGCTAGAAAGGCACGCCTCGTTCAAAAATAATCACCATTACGGTGATTATTTTTTTAAATTAACGGACTTGTATATTTTCTATACAACTCAAACAAAAAAACCATTCTCTCCGCGTCCGATTTTAACACTTTTTTCCCATAAGCAGAGTCCACCGACCTGTCCAAAGCCTGATGTGCTTTTACAAGATCGGCTGGCATTGTCAGCGGATCATACAAATCAGCCAACGTGCTGTTTGGGTATTTTGTTCGCACATCCAACACCGTTTGCGCCGCTTCTTCGACCGTTTTCATTTTTTCAACACTTGGCTTGTCCGGCCATGGAAAATTGTTATAAACAATATCTTTGGAATACCGAAAATCTGATTTCAACCGCCCACATACATGTCGCACCCAAGTCATATGCATTTCGCTTTCCAGCACGCCGAAGTGATATGGTGTGGCGTTGGGAATTGCCATACACGTATCACTTATGATAAATTCATTACCAAAAAAACCCATGGGAATATATTTGCGATTTTCCGAAGAAACACGCGGAACAACAATAGCTGATTCGGGATTATTTCGGTCACGAAACAGCGAAGGTGTGCTTGCAAATTTCTGTGTCGAAGCAGCCTTGCTTGCTATGCGAAATTGTCTGACTTTTTCGATCCTTTCCATTACCGCTGGCATTTTCTGTAAATCATCTGGACTAGCATCAGTTAGCCACAAACACCACCGCTTTCCGCCATTTAAAAATTCTTTTGCACTAATAAGTGGCCTTATAAATTTTTCTGATTTTGGTTCTATTTGTAGTAATTCTATTTTTTCTTTATCAGACAACAACAAATTTCCGCCATCCAGCGGCATATTGCCAAAATTCATTCTTGGAACATCACAGATCGTATTCTGTCTCGCTTCAATAACAATATCCTCTGCCGGTAGCAAATACGGGTTGATATTTTTAACCACAATTTCGTGCGGCTCACCCTTTATGCTTTCATATTCGTATAATAACTTTTTTTCGGCATCATAATTAGCAAAACCAATAATTACGCAATAGACCGCCGCTTTTCCTCTTGCCTCATTGCTCCACCTGAAGGTCTGGTGTGCAAAATGAATTTTAATGCCGTATTTATTTAGAAGTTCGTTCCAAATAATACCAACCTGCTCACCTTGAGTAATAGAATTAGTAGAAACAAAAGCGCATTTAATTAGCGTATTTTGAATGTATTGCGCGGCTTTCCCATACCAACCAGAAACATAATCTAAAACCCCCACACCTTTGAGATTTCCGAAAACGGAAATAATATCCTTACGTTGCTCCTCAGCCATCAACTTAGAACCGATAAATGGCGGATTACCAAGAATATACGATAACTCGCTTTTTGGCAGAATTTCTTCCCAATTCTTCTGTAAAGCGTTACCTATAAAAACAGTCGCGCCGTGAGAAAGCGGCAAATCAATAATATTTTTTCCAAAAGTCCGTCCGGCCAATTCATTCATTTGATGATCCATAAGCCACATAGCTGTTTCGGCAATGCGCGCGGGAAATTCCTCTATTTCAATGCCATAAAATTGTTCCGGTTTTATTTTTATCCATTCTTTAACTTCAAGCGGAAGCATTACAGCCGTACCTTGCTGTCTTTTAAGAATTTCCAATTCTAATAAACGGAGTTCTCGAAATGCAATAATTAAAAAATTTCCACAACCACAAGCAGGGTCAAGAAATTTTAATTTTGCTATTTTTTCATGTAAATTTTTGAGCTTTTGTAAATTTTTTCCACAAGCATCTAATTCAAACGCCAACTCATCAAGAAAAAGTGGCTTGATAAGTTTTAAAATATTTTTTTCAGAAGTATAATGCGCGCCCAAGTGTCGCCTGGCATCTTTATCCATTACCGACTGAAACAACGACCCAAAAATTGCCGGCGATATCGCTGTCCAATTAAAGGCGCAAGTATCCAGAAGGCTTTGGCGCATTTTCGAGGTAAAAGCAGGAACAGAGATATTTTCTGAAAAGAGTCCGCCGTTTACATACTCAAATTGGGACAACTCTTCATCCAAAGTATTCTGTCGTTTTTCCTTTGGCGTATTTAGAACTTGAAATAACATCCCAAGATGCATGCCTAAATCATTTCCATCAACATTTGTTCGTGTTTCAATATAGCGCCGAAATTGATTTGGTGAAAAAATACGCGCATCCTCCGCAAACAGACAAAAAAGTATTCTAACAAGAAGCACATTTAATTCGTGTCCAAAATAACCAGCGGAAGCTGTTGCGTCATAAAGTTTCCCCATTAACTCGGCGGCCTTTATATTCACTTCATCCTCTTCCTTGTATTCTTGCTTTTTATACCCGGCAATAAAACCAAAAAGGTGCACTTTTTTTACTAGGTCTTTAAGCTCAAATTCCACCTCTTCCCCTTCTTCGAGATCATAAAGTTTGATGCGGCCAAAATCAGAAACAAGGATATATTTTGGTAATTCTTTTTCGGTTAGACCGGGAAAATAATCCATCGCCTGATTGTATGCTTTGTTCAAATCCTTCCCAAGGGATTTATGCTCAACAATAAGCACACCTGGCCAAAACAAATCTATATACCCCCTGTTTCCACTCCTCTTTTCAACTTCATGTTCAAAACTCGCAAGCCGCCTTCTTGTTAACCCAAAGATATTAAAAAAACCATCCCAAAAAGTTTTTGCTTCGGCATCTTCGGATTTCTCGTTTTCCCATTCTTTAGAAAATTCAATAGCTCTGGTTTTAATTTCATTCCAAGAGAGTGGCATAGTCTTTATTAATCAAATCAATTTTAAATCATGATTCTTTATTCTAAACGCTCTAAAAACTATCTTAATTTTACCCCCTCCACACCATTTTTACAAGCCAAAAAGTAAACCCCCAAACCAACCATCAAAAAACACCCTTTCGGGTGTTTTTTTCGCGGCCTATTAAGTCTAAGCCCTCTCGGTCACTTGAACCTGTACAGCAATATAGCCTACAACAATGATACTTGGAACACTTTGGTCGAAGAACTTAAGTTATTAATCCATACCGTAAAAAAAACTAGTAACGCAGATAACTAAATTCAAGAAACAAAAAGTTCATCAATACGCGAGACCTCATTACTCTCTCTAAATTTATATTCTTCTTGTTGTATATCAGCTATCGCATCCTCCGCTCTAGCATTTTGTGAATTATCATCAGCAATTTCTTCTGCATTTATTTCAAAAAGTTTTTCAAGCACTTTTAAATCATAGACACCAAATTCTTCGTTAAATTTTTCCGCATCATTATGAATATTATATACATGGTCTTTAATTTGTGAAGGTTTAAAAAGAGACCTTACTTCGCTCCCTTTAGAGGTAATTGCATCAATTCTAATTTGCCAGTAATAATCAAGGCTTTCCTCAACAACTTCTTGGCTGATCTCGTTAGAAATATATTGTTCGTAATCCTGGGAATAGGTTTCAAAAAGCTCTAGGACTCTTAATAATTCTTCCTCTTCATAAGCGTTTTGGAACAACGTGTCAATAATATTACGCCAATTCTCTAGAATTGCATCTTTCAAAATACTAAAACCAGCAAATTCTTCGAGTAAATTAAGCAGGCTATGGGCTTGTGATGAATTTACTTCATTTAATTTTATTTCTCTGAATATTTCAACAACATCTTTTTCGATTTTTGAAATATCAAAAAGCAGATAATAAAAATATATTATCTCAACTTCCTTTGATCCTCCTTTAATAATTTTAAGAGCACTCCGCTTTGCTTGTATTAATTGGTGCAAGCGATCAAGCTCGTTATCATCAAATACAATGCGTTTGCCAAATGATATGCCGAACCGTGTAGTTAATTGTTCGGTATAAATTGAAGATTCTAAAATTCTCCATTTCTCCCCAGGGTTTTTTAATAAGTAATTTATAAAAAAATCTATAATTGATGGATTAAAAAAATCATAAGTGATAATTTGTCCATTATTTTTATGGATTATAAAACCCCTGGATAGCTCCTTTATTTTTATATGAAAAATACTGCTTTTTCTTTGAAAGCCATTTTTAATTTCATAACTAAGCCTAGACTCAAAAGCGTCCTGTAAATATTTTTCTTCAACAGTATCGAGGCTAAACAAAGTGCTGATTAAAAAACGTGCGTAATCATCAATTTGCTTCTCGTATGGATTTTCCCAAATTAGCGAGGGATCATCAAGGTTCTTCATTATAAAGGTCAGATACTCTGAATCCTTAACCCCTAAGAGTCGGAGTGGCTCAGTAATAAACTCAATTAAGCGCGGATTAAAATTTTTATGTTTTATTATTTTCCAGTAATTCTTTTTTTCAATTATTTTTTTAAGGTACCGCTCACTAAGTTTAGAAAAATATAAATGGTTATAAAGAATAAGCGCCCTATTCCATTCGCTGTAGTCATTTATATTAACCTCGTGTTTGGACAATTCGATTTTAGGATTTTGCAACTTAGAGAGATTCTGTGTTGCTTGGTTAAGGATGGTTGTTCTACTAGTGAGAATCAGCCTTTTCATCGGATCTTCTTTAACTCTTTCTATAAAATTAATAAGCGCAGAGTCGCTATTTTTTGGTTGTAAAATTTCAAAATAATTTGAACCTAAAAAATCATCGAAATAAAACACCTGCTTTTTACCCGGTTCCCATAATTTTTCGGCCTCACTAATTTTCTCATCCACACTAATCAATTGATATCCGCTGGCCAAGAGGTTGTAGGTAAGCATTCTTGCAAGAACAGTTTTACCGATACCTGGCTCCCCAATAATAACTAAAAAGCGTTTCTTATTTAAAATTCTCAATGCCTGATTAAATTTTTCATTCTGAACGTAGAGCGATATATTTTTTCTTATACTCTCAACGACAAATTCAGACCTTCCTTCAATACCATTATTGACTATCTTTTGTAAAATATTGACGCTAGAAAGCCAAAGTTTATGCCAGGACTTCTCAATTTTTGGAAATTTCCCCAATAAATTATTTAGATCATCTTTACCGTAAATATCTGCTGGAAAACGGATGAATGGTTTAAAAATATTTAAAATAGTATCTTTATCACTTGGGCTCAATTCTACACTAGTCGTTAGAATATAACGGCTAGGACTTAATTTTATTACTTTGGGCAACTCTTCCTTTCTCAATTTATTAATAAGCTGTTTCAGACCACTCTTCCGCCAATGTTTTGCTTGGATAATAATTTTATCTTTCGATTGAACAGGAGATATGTACCTCAAATCAATGCCTTGATCTCGGCCACGCTTGAAACTTTCAAGGGTTATTTTATGCTCAGCTTGAAGCAAGTCCCTGCTAAGATTTTCGAATTCCTTATCATTTAATGTTTCAAAACCATAATTGGGCATATGCGCAAATAAATTAATCTAGTTTGTCAATAAGTTTTTCCAATTCAACAATATCTTTCCATTGATAACAGTTACTTGGAGGATCTACGTTAAAATCAAGCAACGAATCAAGCAAACTCTCAATAACCAAAAACTTTTCCTCGTCTTCCATAATTGTAACCAGCGCGGTGTAAGGCTTCTCTTTTTTAAATGCTTCTCCAAAATAGGCTTCTTCAAAATTTGGAACTGAAGCTAGCAAACGAACATTTGCAGGAAACTTATGCGCGAGCGTTATATCTAATATGTCTTTATTTTTTGACCAGGCCGGGTTAGCTATAAATGACCTGTCTTTTTTTTCGACTTTCGGCCTATCACTATCATGTAAAATAGAGTAAGGCGCGCCGAAATGATTAAGAATTTTTGCAACCGAAACTATAGTGGCTTTACCGCGAGCCCTGATAATATGAATATTGCTATACTTTTCTGGATTTTTTGCAATTATATATTTAAAAACGGTGTACTCAGTATCACCCTCAACAACTACAACTTTCCCGCCAAAAAAGAATTCTGCCACATAAGGATCCCAGATATTCATTAATTTTAATAATTTCTTATCATCTTGTTCCAATCCAACTTTTTCTGGCCTAAAAATCGTTGTTCCTTTTATGTCACCAGAAGAATTTTTTTCGACCCTAATAATGGTGGTATTGTCTCTTGAAACATCAATAAAATTAGGCGAGTGAGTTGTAATCATGACCTGCCAGTTTGAGCTTGGCAGTCCATATAATAAATTACATGCATGGCGTATTGCATCGGGGTGCAAACAAATTTCAGGCTCATCGAGCAAAAGAACATGCGATCTGGTTACCTCTCCATCCTTGTCTTTCTTTGTTTTTGATTCAGAGATAATTTGCAATGCCGTCCATAATAATGTCCTACGAGCCCCGCTACCTTGCGCCTCAATTGTTCCAAGATACCCACCAGTTGGACCCATCAAAAGTTGTGGGCTGTTTTTAAAAAGTGATATGGCTTTATCTGGATCGTCTTCTGGTTTAGCATTAAACCGGACTTGATAATTTGGGAAAACTTTTCCGATCAAATTTGTAAGCTCATCTTGAACTTTATCTATTTCAGTTTGTGACTCTAGTACAATTTTTTTTTGGAGACTTTTAACTTGGCTCAACAGAATCCCATAATCTGATCCTTCCTCTTCCTTTTTCAAATCCTTTATTCTATTAGTAAGCACTGAGGATAAAAGTTTTGTTATTTCTTCTGCCTGATCTTCGGGTAAATCAAATGCCCCAATCCTATGCGGTTGAGGTCTGCGGGAATTCGCCACACCGGGCGCACCCCACGGAACTTTCTCATCCCAACCACCATTTACATTAAGCCCCTGACGTTTAGGGTCTCCTGGCTGTGCCCAACACCATCGCTCAATAACAATTTTTTCTTTGCCAATTTCGTGTATCCATTCTTGTCCAGGAAAATTATTATATACTATTGTATGTAAGACGATTTCAGGCAAATTATTTTCATCGATCCTACCATTAGGAAAATCCTGAATCATCAATTTACCGTCTGCCGATCCCTGCGACATAACTATTTCATACGCACGAAGAATGGAACTTTTCCCTACATTATTTGGTCCTACCAAAACAACAATATCATCTAGCTCAATCTCAACGGGGTTAGCACCTATACAACGAAAATTTTTGATACTTAGTTTTTGTAAGCGTTGACGACCTTCAGCTACAAGCTCTAAAGCCAATTTTCTTTCTATAGGCACAGGCAATTTTGGCATAAATTTAATGCATTTATTAAACTTAAAGCTTATCATTTGACTAATACAAAGTCAAAACAAGCAAAGCACCGCCCAAACCAAACACCAAAAAACACCCTTTCGGATGTCTTTTGCGTGATCTGCCAAGTCCAACCCCTCTCGGTCACTTGAACCTGTACAGCAGTGTAGTCCCAACGGGAATTGAACCCGTATTTTCGCCTTGAAAGGGCAATGTCCTAACCATTAGACGATGAGACCCCATTTTGATAATTTCTAATTTCTAATTACTAATTTCTAATGATTGATATTCTACTATATTTTCGCTAAAAAGTCAACCCTTTGTTGACACAAACGGGTGTTTTAGGAGTATCATATAAATAACAGGCTCAAACGGAGGTTTTCCGTGAATAGGCAAATTGGGAAAAAACTGGCTCTTTTTCTGGCGGTCGCTATTTCTTACTTCTGCATGTTTAGCTGGCAACTTTTGGCATTTAAAAAGTTCCAGTACGACTGGGCTTCTATTGCCGGGATTGTTATGGCTGTGGGCTATAGCATAGGCGATCGTTTTCTAAAGTGGGTGAATACGCCGGAGTTTCAAAGCGGCAAGCTGATCAAACCGTTCATTATTACGCTCATCATCTACATTCCCATTATCATGTTTGTGGTTTTGCCGGGACTAAAACTGCCATGCAACGTTTGGCTTGTAGACTCGTTTATTTCTTTCTTCGCTACTTGTTTTTTTCTAAACAACGCGTCTACCACCGCCATTACCAAGACTATTGAGCGTTTGGACAAAATCAATCAAGCGCCTGAGTCGCCAAAAAAGACAGGCTAACTAGATATTTTCAGGCCGTTCCGCAATTCGGGACGGCATTTTTTTAACCTTGACTTTGAGCGATTATTTTAGTATGATTATCACTAATTGTAGATAAAAACTGCGGGAGACGTGGCTTGCGCGGCGAAGCCTTAGCGAAGACGGGTCAGGGTAGCTCAGATGGTTAGAGCACGGGATTCATAACCCCGAGGTCGAGAGTTCGATTCTCTCCCCTGACACAAACGAAAGCAGAGTAAGGCAGAATAAAGCAAAGTAATGCAGAGTAAGGCAAGGTAGGGTTCACACAATGTTGCTTTAATCTGCTCTAATCTGCCTTATAAACTTTATTCTGCTTTATGTTAATTCTCGGCATTGAATCTTCCTGCGACGATACTTCTGTGGCCTTACTAGATATTTCCGAAAAAGGCGCGGCTATTTTATTTGAAAAAACCGCTTCGCAAATTGAAATCCATAAAAAATACGGCGGTGTGGTGCCGGAAATTGCCGGCCGGATGCACGCGGAAAAAATTGTGCCGCTTATAGACGCGGCGCTAAATGGAAGAATGATTAAGAAATTAGGAAATAAAGAAATTAAACCAGATGTGATTGCCGTAACCGCCGGACCGGGATTAATTACCGGGCTTTTAGTAGGGGTAGAAGCGGCGCGCGCTTTATCGTATGCATGGGATATTCCACTAATAAGAACAAACCACATAGAAGGACACGTCTATTCTGTTGTCATTGCGAGCCACAGCGAAGCAATCCCAAATACTGATAGTTCTGACAATGGGATTGCCGCGTCGCTTAAAGCTCCTCGCAATGACATACAGTTCCCGGCCTTATGCCTAATCGTCAGCGGCGGGCATACGGAATTAATTTTGATGAAAAACCACGGAAAGTATAAATTACTGGGCGCGACCAAAGACGACGCGGCGGGAGAATGTTTTGATAAGGCGGCAAAATTACTGGGGCTTCCCTATCCGGGCGGACCGCAAATTTCTAAACTGTCCGAAACCGGAAACCCGGCCGCGATAAAATTCCCCCGGCCGATGATGGCCGATGAAAATTATTTATTTAGTTTCGCCGGATTAAAAACTTCCGCTTTGTATTGGTTGCGCGACAATAAATTGAAAAATATTAACGACTTTTGCGCCAGTTTTGAACAGGCAATTGTAGATGTTTTGGTGGCCAAAACTATTAAAGCCTCCATTCAATACAAACCAAAAACTATTATTTTAGCCGGCGGGGTTAGCGCCAACAAAAAACTTCGCCAAACATTAGGCGAAGTCATAGGCGCTAAATTTCCCGAAGTGAATTTTATGGCCCCGCAGACAAAGTATTCCATGGACAACGCCGCCATGATTGCCATGGCCGGATATTATCACGCCTTAAAAAAAGATTTTACTTCCTGGAAAAAAATCCAAGCCGACCCGAACTGGGAACTTGCTGAATAGGATTGTCATGCTGAATTTATTTCAGCATCTCTGTCCACCGATTAGATCCTGAAACTAGTTCAGGATGACAGTTGACAAATCCTTTTTCAACTCATCTGAAATATTTACCGTATACGAAGTTTTTATAATTTTTCCTCCCACATTTAACACCACCGGTTTATCTCCGGGGTATTTTTTTAAAATACTTTTTATGGCATCGGCTTTGGTTTTTACCTGATCCGCGCTGACAACAATTTCAAAATTTTCGTCCGCTTCTTGAACCGGTTTAGCAACGGAACGACTCTGGCTAAAAGCCATTTGTTTTGCCAATGCAGGAGCATTTTCTTTTGTCAGCAAATAAGCTTTTTCTACAAACAATTTATCATCCCCTTCTTCTTCGGAAGTCCGTCCGATTACACAAACCGGTTTTCCTTCCACCCAAACATCGGCGGTGGTTTCATAAGTTTTAGGAAAAATTAACAACTCCAAACTGCTGGTGGTATCCAATAATTTTGCGAACATCATGGCTTTGCCGCCGCGGGTTATTTTTTTCTTGGTGGAGTCTATCATACCACCCACCACCACCCACTGATTTCTGGTTTGCGCGGACAAATCTTTAAGCGGGGTTAAGACATCTTTCATTATATTCTGATAATAGGTAAAGGGATGCGAAGTAACATAAAGGCCAAGCAACTCTTTTTCCCACAAAAGTTTTTCTTCTTCACCGGCATTGGGCGCGGGGGCCAATTGAATTTTGGTGGACATGTCTATGTTGGTGCCGGCAAACAAAGAATTTTGATTTAATGATTTTTTTTCGTGAATTTGTTTAACATACGCCAGAATATTTTCTATATTGCCGGCCAGATAACCGCGATCCAGGCCAAAAGAATCCAGCGCCCCGCATTTTATTAAACTGTCCAATGATTTTTTATTCAAATCTTTATCCGTCACTCTGGTTAATAAATCCTGCAGGTCTTTAAATTTCCCGTTGGCTTTTCGTTCGCGATAAATTGCCTCGGCAATGTGTTCGCCAAGATTTTTTATGCCGTTAAGGCCGAAGCGGATGTGTGGGGCGACTTTACTGTCATTCTGAGCAGAGCGAAGAATCTCTGTCTGGTTGTCGACGGTACGAGACAGAGATCCCTCGTCGCTACGGCTCGCTCGGGATGACAATTGCGCTTCATCATCTAATGGAGAAATCATTGCAAAATTTTTGAAGCTTTCGTTTATATCCGGCGGTAAAACCCGTACACCCATTCTTTCCGCTTCGTAAATAACTTCCGGAACCTTATCTATATCCCCGCTCTCGGCAATTAAAATAGCCGTCATATATTGCACGGGAAAATTCGCTTTTAAATAAGCGGTTTGATAAGCCACCACCGCGTAACTGGACGCGTGGGCTTTGTTGAAACCGTAACCCTGAAACGGCTCAAATAACTGCCATATTTCCTCCGCTTTTTCTTTGGTCAGGCCACCGTGCTTTTGGCATCCACTAACGAAAATAATGTGCTGTTTAGCCATTTCTTCCGGAATTTTTTTACCCACGGCTTTTCTGAATTTATCAACCTCTTCCCAGTTGTAACCGGCAACTTCAATAGCGGTCATTAAAAGATCATCCTGATATACAAGTACTCCGAAAGTTGTATCTAAAAAATTCTTCATCTTTGGGTGCATGTAAACAGCCGGCTTCCGACCATGCTTGCGCGCAATGTACTCGTCAATGTTATCCATTGGCCCGGGACGAAAAAGCGCAATCATCACCATAATATCAAAAATTGTCGATGGTACTAACTCTTTTAAATATCTGGTCATGCCTGAACTGGAAAGCTGAAACACGCCCACGGTTTCTCCGCGCGCCAACATCTCATAGGTTTTTTTATCATTCCACGGATACAAACCGTACACATTTATTTTCTGTCCGGTGGTTTTTTCTATAATTTCTACCGCATGCCCCAAAATAGCCAGGTTGCGGATACCAAGAAAATCCATTTTTAAAACTCCGGCTGTTTCTACCGAATGCATTTCGTATTGAGTAATAACGCGTTCGCCGCCAGTTTCCAGCTGAACGGGAGTAAAATCCGTAAGCGGGGTGGGAGAAATAACCACTCCGGCCGCGTGGATAGAGGTGTGGCGGGCGCAGCCTTCCACTTTTTGCGCCAAATCCAGCAAACGGTGGGCGTCCGCATTTTTTTCGTATAATTTTTTTAGTTCCGGTTCCAGGTTTAGGGCTTTAGCAATTGTCATTTGAAAACCTTGCGCGCCGAATGGAATCAGTTTGGAAATTTGGTCGCAAAAAGAATAAGGAAAACCCAGCGCCCGGCCCACATCGCGTACCGCTCCGCGCGCCGCCATGGTACCAAAAGTAATAATCTGCGCCACTTTATCGGCGCCGTATTTTTTAGTAACATAGGCAATCATTTCGTCGCGCTTGTCATCGGCAAAATCGCCGTCAATATCCGGCGGGCTGGGGCGGAAAGGATTTAAAAATCTTTCAAACGGCAATTTAAAAAATAACGGATTGTCCATTACAATTCCCATGGCAAAAGAAACTACCGAACCGGCGGCCGAACCTCTGGTGGTAACCATAATATCGTGAGTGCGGGCGTAACCCATATAATCAGCTACGGTTAAAAAATACGGCGAATAGCCTTTAGTGGCAATAATATCCAATTCATAATCCACGCGTTTTTTTACTTCATCGGTCATTTCTATTAACTTTGGTAATTTTTCATAAACCTGTTCACGCAAATACTGGTTGGCGGTTTTTCCTTCCGGAATATCTATAGCCGGAAAATGCCACTTGTTAAGTTCCAAAACCAAGTTCACACGTTCGGCAATTTTTACCGTGTTTTCCAGCGCTTCGGGAACATGTTTAAAACGGCCGATAATTTCTTGAGGCGGAGCCAAAGAAAGATCAATCGCGCTCATGGACAACCGGTTTTCTTCGTCCAATGTTCGGCCGTCTCTGATGCAGGTTAAAATATCTTGCGCTTCGGCATCGCTTGATTCCAAATAATGCGAATCGCGGGTGACAATTAACGGTATGCCGGTTTCTTTAGACAGTTGAACAAGTTTGGTATTCAACTCCATTTGCCCTTCCATGGCCGGCAAATCCATCATCTCCAAATAAAAATTTCCCGCGCCGAAAATATCTTGATACTCCAACGCCACCTTTTTGGCTTTCTCAAAATTATCTTCCTTGTGTAAAATCCAGGGAATCTCCCCACTCAAACAGGCGGATGACGCAATCAGGCCTTCATGATACTTTTTTAACAGTTCTTTATCCATTCTGGGCTTGTAATAAAACCCTTCCAGGTTCGCCAGCGAAGATAGTTTCATTAAATTTTTATAACCGGCATAATTTTCCGCCAACAGAATCAGGTGATAATACCGGTCGTCTTTATCTTTATCAAAACGGCTGCCCGGCGCCAAATACGCCTCCATACCGATAATGGGTTTTATTCCCTCTTTTAGACAGCATTCGTAAAACTCAATAGCGCCGTACATGTTTCCATGATCGGTAAGAGCCAGAGCTTTGTAGCCCATGCTTTTAGCTTTTTTTACCAGCTCCGGAATTTTAGGCAGACCATCCAAAAGCGAATAATGCGAGTGAACGTGTAAGTGAACGAAGTCGGACATAGTAGTATTTTTCGCTGTCATCCTGAACGCAGTGAAGGATCTCTGTCTCAATTACTGACCGGACAGAGATTCTTCGCTTTGCTCAGAATGACAGTTTGTGAGCAACTTAACTCGCCTATCGTACCTGAAAACACAAACTTAATCAAACTAAAAACTCTCCTTAATTTGGAGAGTTTTTTTAATTTTTAGAATTACTTCTTCATCTTCTTCACAACCTTTTTCATCTTCTTGGCCGTCGCTTCTACTGCTTTATCTACCGCGTCTTTGGCAGCCGAATTCATTTTTCCCGAACCTTTATTAATCCAATCCTTGGCTTTTTTGCCCACCATATCTTTTACCATCCCCGCCATACCGCCTCCGGCCACGCTTAGCAAACTATGGATATTTTCTACCTTACTGCGAACATAGTGTATGGCCTCGGTTAAAACCTGCAAACGGGAACGGAATTCTTCAGCGATTTCATTGGCGTTTTTTAAAATTCTGGTGACGTAATAAAACATCCAACACAGAAACACCGTTATCCACAAAACACAAAAAGCAATGACCAGATATAAAATATCCTTTGAAGTTTCTATCATATTCCCCTCCTTGTTAATTTAATAAAATTTAATTAAGAATGTGCCGTTTGCAATGTTCGCACCTGTTTTTCTAACGCTTCCACACGCCGACGAAGTTCCAAAACATCTTTAGCTGCCGCATCAGCATCCTCAATAGTTCTTTTTTCAAGTTTAGTTAAACGCGCTTTAATTTCGTCGAGCTCTTCTCTCACCATTCTAAACCCCGCGGTCATCTCCACTCGCAAATCATCAATTTCATCTCGCAAATCCTTAATATCAGCCTTGGTGGCCATGTTCTCTTGCAAAAATTCCATCAATTCATTCATTGTTATCTCTTTTTCCATAAAAAAATTAGACTATTTATACTAAATCTTAGCTCGTAATACTATACCACACTTTTAATGATATTCAAAATTTATCTCACCTCTGCGCCAAATTTTTCTTTTAATATTTTTATAACTGATGTGTGCGCTTTCTCTACTTCGTCGGCAACCAATGTGCGTTCGGAGCTTTGATAAGTAAAATGATAAGCCATGCTTTTATGTTCGGCGCTTACGCCTTTTCCTTCATAAACATCGAATAATTCCACGGACTGTAAAAGCGGGCTGACAGCCGATAGCGCGGATAGTATATCCTCGTGCGCCACCGTTTTTTTTACCAAAATTGCCAAGTCGCGTTCCATGGTGGGAAATTCTGAAAGAGTCTTATATTTCTTTTCGGTTTCAGGAAAACCTGCCAACTCATCCAGATTAAGAGACATCATTGCCACCGAACATTCCAAACCAAAATTGATTACAACCGTCGGGTGAAATTCAAATACCGCGCCCATATAACTATCGCCAACTATCACCTGGCCGGAACGCGCCGGATGCTGCCACGGCCGTAGGTCTTTAATTTTTTCCAATTTAAATTCTCTGCCCAGTTCCTGAAAAACCGCCTCTGCCGCCCGGCGCGCTTCCCAAAAGGTATTTTTATTTTTCTTGGATGCAAAAACCGCATGCAACCAGGTGTCTTGCCTGGGCAAAAGTTCACTGCTGTTGGCTGTCGCTCTTACTCCGGGCTTTCCCGCTAAAAATTTCTTGCCCACTTCCAACAAGCGCAGTTCCGGATAATCATCTATGTTCTTTTTTACATTTTCTAACAAATTATTCATTAAATGACGGCGTAAAAATGGCCGTTCTTGCGATAGCGGATTTTCCAACTCCAAATATTTAGAGACGTCTTGCCCCAGCTTGGCTATGCTCTGCGGACTGACAAAAGAATAATTATAAACTTCGGTGTAGGCCAACGAGTTAACTAAAATATCTTTACAGCGTCTTTCCAGTTTTTTTAACTTATTAATTTCCGGAGGAGTTATGGAAAATTCCGGCAAACTCGCCTCAATTTTATCATAACCGTAAATACGGATTATTTCCTCCACCAAATCTTCCGGTGTAGAAACATCTTTTGTGGCTCGCCAACTGGGAATGATTACGGATAACTCATCGGTTTTGCTTTTTACTTTAAAACCCAGGTTTTCCAGAATTCTTATCACTTCTTTTTTGGGCAAATTGACGCCTATTCTGTTCTTTAAAAATTCTAAGGAAATAGTAATCGGCCCTTGTTGCAAACTGAACTTGGATTCGTCCACAACTTTGCTCGCCACATAAGATTTGGGACAGCATTCCAAAACTAATTTCACCGCCATTTCCAAAGCCAGCGCCGTCATATTTGGATCCAAACTTTTTTCAAAACGAGCGGAAGAATCACTGCGCAATCCCAATTTAGTGGAAGTCTGGCGGATAGAACCGGCCTCAAAATTAGCCGACTCAAAAATTATTGTGGTTGTATCATTTGATATTCCGGAATCCAATCCACCCATCACGCCGGCAATGGCCAGCGCTTTTTCACTATCAGCAATCATTAACATTGCTGAATCCAATTTTCTCTTCTGACCATCCAGTGTAGTAAATTCTTCTCCGTCTTTGGCTGTTCTTATGTTTATTGTTAATTGTTTATTGTTAATTGTTAATTTGTTCGCATCAAACGCGTGCATCGGCTGACCCAAATCCATCATTACATAATTGGTAATGTCCACAATATTATTTATCGGCCTCAATCCCACAGCCAGCAAACTTTTCTGCAACCATTGCGGAGACGGACCGACACTTACTCCGCTAATTACCACCGCCATATATCGCGGGCATAATTTTGCGTCCTCAACTTCAACTTTTATATTTATTTCTTTGCCTGGTTTAATTTTACTAATTTTACCACCGCCATGAGGCGGGGTCCCGCCGTGGGCGGGATATTCTTTCAGTTTTTTATCAAACAAGACAGCCACTTCACGGGCGATACCGTAATGCCCCCACAAATCCGGCCGGTTGCTTAAAGACTTGTTGTCTATTTCTAGCACTGCGTCGTCTAACCCCAATGCTTTGGCCAAGGGCGTACCCGGCTTAACTTTTAAATAACTTAAATCAACAATTTCTTTTTCTTCTTTAAGCGGGAACATTTCGCTCAAACCGATTTCGGTTGAAGCGCAAATCATGCCGGCGGATTCCACGCCGCGGATAGCCACCGGTTTTAATTCCACCAACTCGCCTTCTCCGTGCCATTTTACTTTCGCTCCTACTTTGGCCAATGCCACCAACATGCCGGCGGCCACATTACTGCCTCCGCAAACAATTTGTAATTGCTCACCGCCGACATCTACCGAACAAACTTTTAATTTGTCCGCGTTAGGATGCTTTTCGGCGCTGATTATTTTTCCGACAACAATATTTTCCAGGTCTTTCCCCTGAACTTCCACGCCTTCCACTTCCACAGTGCT
This sequence comes from uncultured Gammaproteobacteria bacterium, assembly GCA_964641245.1. Classification (GTDB taxonomy): domain Bacteria; phylum Patescibacteriota; class Patescibacteriia; order Magasanikbacterales; family GWA2-37-8; genus XYD2-FULL-39-9. The sequence continues at coordinate 64,218 of CAZXML010000002.1, forward strand.
GGCCTTTAATCTGGCCGCCACTTCGGTAGCCGAAATTGAGTCGGGCAAATTAACGTATTTTTTTAACCAGGAATAGGATATTAACATATTTAAAATTGTTCAAGGAATTTCATATTTCCGCTTTCCAGCAACCGAATATCTTCTATGCCGTACTTAAGCATGGCCAATCTGGTTAAGCCGAACCCAAAAGCAAAGCCCTGATTAACCTTCGGATCTATTCCGCCTTCTTTTAAAACATTAGGATGAATCATGCCGGCGCCAAAAACTTCCAGCCAGCCGGTCTGCTTGCATAACCGGCAACCTTGACCATTGCAAAGATAACAAGTCACCTCGCCATTTACGCCCGGCTCTACGAATGGATAAAACTTGGGGCGCAAACGCAATTTTGTTTCCGGACCAAAAACATGTTTAAAAACCGCTTCCAAAACGCCTTTCATGTGCGCAAAATTAATACCTTTATCCACCACCACTCCTTCCAATTGATAAAACGTGTGATCATGACGAACGTCGGTGGCTTCATTTCTAAAACATTTTCCCGAAGCAATCATGCGCAAAGGCGCGCCGTATTTTTGCATCGCTCGAACTTGTACGGACGAAGTGTGCGTACGCATCACGAAGTCGGGGTGGCCTTTGATATAAAAAGTATCCTGTATGTCGCGCGCTGGATGATCTTTGGGAATATTTACGGCCGTAAAATTATAATAATCGCTTTCCAGTTCCGGACCGTCCAAAACCATAAAGCCCATGGACGTAAAAAAGTCTTCCAAATCATTCTGAATTAAAGTGTTGGGATGAAAATGCCCGCTGGTTTTAATTGGCAAGGAAGGTTGGCTGATATCCACGCTTTCTTTTTCCAACAACCCGCCCATCTCTTTGGCGGTTAATTCTTTTTTCTTATCTGCTAAGGCGTCTTCAATCTCTTTTTTTACATCATTGGCCAGCTGACCGATTTGTTTTTTAGCGTCATCGCCCAAATCTTTAATCCCCTTCAACAAATTGGTAAGTTCGCCACCCTTGCGGCCCAATAATTTAATCTCCAGTTCTTCCAACTGCATTTTGTCTTTGACGGATTTAAGAGCCAAAAGCGCTTCGGTTTTTAATTGTTCAAATTTTGATTGCATATGAATAATTAACAACTAACAATAAACAAACAGCAATCGACAACCAACTTGTTAATTGTTAATTGCTAATTGTTAGTTATAGTATACCACCAATTTATAATTGCTCCGGAAAAATGCCCCAAATCTTTTACGGTAATAATAACCACCAATAACATTAAGGCCACAAACCCAAGACTATGCGCCATCTGTTCGTATTTTTGCTCTACCGCTTTGCGTTTAATGGCGCCGATCAGCAAGAACAGCAACCGGCCTCCATCTAAAGCCGGAATCGGCAAAATATTTATTATCGCCAAATTTAAAGAAAGCAAAGCGGTAAAATTTAACAAATAACTGAAACCCAATCTGGCTACCTGCCCGGTCATAACGGCAATCCCCACCGGACCGGACAATGCTTCTCCGGCTGGATTACCGGCAAATAAACCGGCGATTAAAAAATAAAATGAAAAAAGTATTTCCTTCAAATAAAATCCGGTCATGAGAAATCCGTAATATAACGCTTTGTACCACGGATAGCTTACCAAACCAACCTCTACCAAACTAACTCCCAACCCGCCCTTGCCGGTATCCGCGTAAATAAACGGATGAATCTTTTTTTCCAAAGTGGCGCCGTCTCTTTTTACAGTCACCAAAATATCCAAATCTTTGTGACTATCTACATATTCCTGCATGGCTTTGACGCTTGGATTGGTTAAATTATCCAGCCCAACAATTATATCTCCGGCCTGCAACCCGGCCACAGCCGCCGGTTTATCGGCCATCGCTTCCATAATTTGTAAATGACTGTCTTTGACACTGGCTCCGCGCGGCAGATTATCTACCGCCTGCGGCATACCCATCATCAACCCAATAGAAATCAAAACGAAAGCCAAAATTATATTCATACCCACGCCGGCGGATAAAGTAAGCGCCCGTTTCCAGGCCTTTTGCGCGCCAAAACTATCCGGACCGGGTTCGTCTCCGTTTTCTCCTTTTATATGAACGAAGCCGCCCAATGGAATTAGATTTAATGAATAGATTGTGTCCCCGCCCATTTGCTCCTCTTCTACAATTCTTTTTCTGCCGATTAACTTTAATTTTCTTTTACCATTAGCATTTTTAATCCACTGAAACCCGATTAAACGCGGAGGAAAACCAAAACCAAACTCAAAAACTTTCATCCCGCTTTTACGCGCCACAATAAAATGCCCAAATTCATGGGATAAAACCAGCACGGCCAGGACGGCGATAAAGATTAAGAAGGTTAACATAATTCTTGATATTTTAGTGCGTTTATTATATACTACCCACGTTAAAAAGCAAATAGACAAATTTAACTCACAACGTCATCCTGAACTTGTTTCAGGATCTACCGCCTGTCATTCCCGCAAAAGCGGGAATCCAGTCGGCGATTGTCTGGATTCCCATTGTCATGGGAATGACAATTGCAGATGCTGAAACAAGTTCAGCATGACAATAACATATAAGAAATATGCAAGCACTCTACGTTTTCCTCGCGGCCATGGCAGTATTAGCATTGTGGCTAATTGCCGTATATAACGGTCTAATCCGCTCCAAAAACCGGGTAGATGAAGCTTTTAGCGACATAGATGTCCAGTTAAAACGCCGTTACGACCTTATCCCCAACTTGGTGGAAACGGTAAAAGGCTACATGACCCACGAACAAGGAACCTTGACCAAATTAACCGAAGCCAGAACCGCGGCCATGGCCATGCACGACAAAAAAGACGCCACCATTGCCCAAAAAGAAGAAGCGGAAAATATGCTTTCCGGAACTTTAAAAACCCTGTTTGCCGTTACCGAAAATTATCCGGACCTAAAAGCCAGCCAAAACTTTTTGCAATTGCAGGATGAAATCAGCGACACGGAAAATAAAATCCAGGCCGCCCGCCGCTTCTACAACGGCAATGTCCGCGATTTCAACATTAAAATTGAAGTTTTCCCCGCCAACATCGTAGCTAATTCTCTTGGATTTAAAAAATACGAATTCTTCCAAGCCGAGGCCGGGGAAAAAGAAAATGTGAAAGTAAAATTTTAAGTAACATCGAAATAACGAAATACCACGAAAACTACGAAATACCAAAATGACAACAATTAATCATTTATTGAGGCGAAAAGATTTAATTTATCCAGACTTAAGTTTTAGGGTTGTTGGTGTTTTAATCGATGTATACAAACAACTTGGACCTGGCCATCAAGAAAAGTACTACCAAAATGCTGTTTCTCTTGGTCTGGCAAGAGCTGGGTTAAACTTTGAGGAACAAAAACATGTGCCTCTCACATTTCACGGCACAAATATTGGCCGATACTTTTTAGACTTTCTTATTGAAGACAAGTTGGTTCTTGAACTTAAAAAGGGAGAATTCATACCCAAAGAAACTTTTGACCAAGTCAAAGGATACCTGACTGCTTTAAACTTACAATTAGCAATTATTGCAAACTTTACACTACACGGAGTATTCTATAAAAGAATTGTTGCAACACCAAACCCAAAGTAACACTTGTTTTTCGCGGTTTTCGCGGTATTTCGTAATTTCGATGTTATATGTATTCTCAAATCGACTCCAACAAACGCCAATCAGTTGTATTGATGATGATTTTTATCGCCGTTATTATTGGTCTTGGGTATGTTTTTGATAAAGTTTGGGGAGCTGGCGATTTTAGTTTTGTGATATTCGCGGTGCTTTTGTCTTTTGGGATGACGGCTATTTCGTATTTTCAGGGCGACAAAATTGCTTTGTGGAACACGGGCGCCAAACCGATTGTGAAAGAAGAAAATGCGTATCTATACCGCATGGTGGAAAATCTTTGCATCACTAGCGGCGCACCCACACCGAAAATTTATATCATAGAAGACTCCGCCATAAATGCTTTTGCCACCGGCCGAAAACCGGAAATGGCCTCTATTGCCGTTACCCGTGGGGCAATAGAAAAACTAACCAACGAAGAATTAGAGGGCGTGCTGGCCCACGAATTATCGCACATAAAAAATTACGATATCCGCTTTATGACCCTCGTAGCCGTGCTGGTGGGCTCTATTTCTATACTTTCTCATATATTCTTACGTAGCCACCTACTTCCCCGCCGTAGCAACAGAGAGGGTGGAAATGCCGGCGCCATCTTTATGCTTATCGGCGTAGTATTAGCCATCCTATCCCCCATCATTGCCGAACTTATTAAACTAGCTATCTCCCGCCGACGCGAATACTTGGCCGATGCTTCCGGGGCATTATTGACCCGCTATCCAGCGGGCCTCGCTAACGCGCTCGGAAAAATCGCGGCCGAAAACCAACCAATGGCCAATGCCAGCCAAGCCACAGCCCACCTATTTATCGCCAACCCTTTTGCCGGCAAAAAAATATCTTCACTCTTCTCTACCCACCCTCCTGTACAAGATAGAATTAAGAAACTTAGAGAAATGGCTTAATTTATGTTGTCGGTCAAACCTTTCAGACAATCCGCCGGACTATGCGGACCGGCCAGCCTGAAAATGGTGCTGGAATATTTTGGTGTAAAAAAATCAGAAAAAGAATTGGCGAAATTATCTAATGCTCATCCACATAATGGAACGACTGCGCAAAATTTGGTAAAGGCGGCCAAAAAACTTGGCTTCAAAGCCAACTACAAAGATTTTTCTTCGTTAAAAGAAATAAAAAAATATTTGGATAAGAAAATACCAGTCATTGTGGACTGGTTTTCTCATGATGACGGACATTATTCGGTGGTGGCCGGTATGGATACAAAATTTATCCACCTGCAAGATCCGGAGTTGGGAAAAATAAACAAAATAGATTTGATTACTTTCCAAAGAGTTTGGTTTGATTTTGAAGGAGAAAAATTAAATAAAAAACAAGATATCTTCATTCGCCGGCTAATCGTCATCCAGTCTTAACTAGCGAGTTCGCGTCTTTGCTTCCGGACCAAACAATTTATCAAACACCGAAAGCTTGCGCACTGTGCTATGCTCATTTTTTAGAAAAACTTCTCCGGATTCTTTGCCGATTTTTTGTACTCATCCGCCAATAGAAGATAGAATAAATAAACTTAGAGAGATGGGAGCTTAAATAATATAAAATTTGCTTCAATGCTTTCTAAAGTCTTAGTTGTGGTTGGCTTATTAATACGCTATTGAAATTAAAAATTAGTTTATTTTCTTTTTTAACGGTATACGCACTACACTATTCTTTGGATCTTTCGGCGGCTCGTACACACCGGGCACGTCGCATCGCACGAACATTTTTGATTCACCGCCTCTCACATTTGCCCATTCTTCGTAGGGCGGCCTAAGCGGGATCTTTTTCTGTACATCTTTCCCGTCCATATCTTTTCGTTCGCCTTTGACCCATAAGGCGTCCCATTCGTCGGCAGTTTTATCACTGCGGCGACTTTGTTTGAATAAATATTCTGCCAAACGGCGCGCAAAAGTTGGGTCCTCTTTTAATTTTTCTGCCACTTGTTTTGCTGTTGATTCCGGTATTATGGTATCAACAGCCAAATATTGTCCTCCCCGATTAGAATAATCTTTATATGCATATTCCCGTTCATTTCCCGAGTCTTGCGCCAGATAAACAAACCTATAGGCCATTTCATCACTTCCGTTTGCTACCACTTCCTTTTGAGCCGCGGTTCTTTTTGTAACTGTGGTTTTTGCTTCATCCGGTTTAAAAAGATGTTTCTTTACAACTTCCGTATGATATTCAACAATAACATGGGGGGCCAAAATTACAGCTTCGTTAACGTCCGCCTGCTTCATGTAATAACTTTGGTCGCTTCTAGCTGTATCTCTTGGCTGTCTAAAAGCGCCCGCAAGTGAATCCATGGCAAAATTTCTTGGATGATCGTTGCGTCCATATCTGCGGATACCGCGTTTTTGCTGGATTATATCATTAAATCCAGCATTCCCATCCGGTGCAAAACCATAAGGAAAACTTGTACTTACTCCAGTTCCACCTTGTTGTGCTATGGCAGCCATCAATATTTTTTCACGCGCCTCGGTCTCCTTGGCTTTATCCGCTTCGGCGTGATGAGAGACAACCACCTCTTTCGCTTGCGCCGCCCGCTCCTGTTTCCATTTTTCAAAATCTTTTCGCTTTCTGAACTTTCCTTCCTCATTTTGTTGTAAAAAATTTTCCAATTCTTCGAATGCCTTGATCTCTGCTTGAACAACGTCAAAATCTTCTGCGGAGTAGTCCGCTAGGTTTACATTATGATAAACATCACTAACATTTTTTCTTAATGTTTCCAAATCACCCTTCGAAAGTTGAACTTCTGTTTTTAACAAATCAATCCTTGTTCGCGCTTGATCTAACATTTTTTTCCATGTTTTCATTCCAGCCGGCGAATTTTCCTTTATAGCCACATTATGCAAGTCCGTTACCCTATCAATTTCAAATTGAGCAAACTGCAACAATTCATCAGCTGAAGCCGTTGCCTCTTTTGTCTCTGCTGTAGAAAATTTAAAATCCTTTCCCTTTTCTCCGCTATCGTCATTGTCTGTGGACATATAAAAAAATTATCAAAAATGTAATTTATTTTTCAAGTTTCTTTAACGCCTCCATGTCGGCTTTTTCAGCAATACTTTCTTTCTCTTCTTGTTCAAAATGACGAACATAATCACGCGCTGAATTTACCGAGTAATAAATTCCCATGCCAAACTCGTGGCAAACTGCTTCATAATGCAGCACATCATTTCCATGCTTGGTAAGAAATTCAATTTTGAAAGAATCGTTTGGGCGCAAGTCTTCTCCGTCAAAGGAATAAAGAATTTTCCCATCCGGATGGGTTTGTAATATTTTTAAAGCATCACTTTCAATACTTAAGCTTCCTCCATAAATTTTTTGTGTTTCCAAAAGCTGTTCTATCTTTCGCTCATTTTCTAAACGTACCAGAAAGTGTTGCTCCATTGCTGTCTCAACATCTTTACCCTGCTGTTTTTGTCTTGCTAGCTCTTGCATTTCGCGCCGTAAGGCCGCGCGTTTATCATATAATTCTTTTAACTTCCCCACTTCTTCAAGCGAACCGAATGTTTTCTCTAAATATGAACCCATATCAATTTGACTGCCAACGGGATATTTTTTTCTAAACTCCGCAAGACGCTTATCCAAATCTTGTTTATGTTCTCTCAAATACTCCGCTTCTTCAGCGGGCAAGGTAGCCAGATACGCATCCCATGATTCGTTATTTATTTTTTCATTATTTTCTTTTCCCTCAATTACTGACCCATCTGACATAACTGTAATTGCATTGCGCCTTAACAAAACATATGGCTTGTTTTCTTGGTCTGGAGCTCCAGCGCCTCGTTCCGGGTTGCTCATAAAATATTTGTATTAAATAAATTAATTTTATTATTTTTTATTAAGACAGCTTGTTAATAAGACCCAAATCTTCCATTTTTTTTCGCCATTTACTGATTTCTTTTTCTCCTAACCAGCCGTATATATTCCCGATGCCTTGTAACTCTTCCGTCACTTTATCCATAGCGCCAGTATTGCCAGCTTCATCGGCATCTTCAAAACTTTTATTCAAAGACTGTACTTTTTCGGCAAGACTTAACATATCAACCAATTTGCGGGGTTTACCTTGGCGCAGTTCTGCAAGCGCCTGGTTGCAAAGAGCTAGAAACATTTCTTTTTCATTATCATACTTCTTTTGTTCTTCTACGATAAATTGATAAGTTTCATCCCGTCTTTGTTTGGCTTCCTCACCCACCGGTGTTGGTTGATTTTTCGGGCCCGTCATGAGCAACAAACCTTCACCTACCATACCATCGTATTTTTTTGCCTGTCCGACTAATTTTTTAAAGAAAGAATCGAGTTCGCTGGCGATACCTTCTGGATTTTTTAATTTATCCATAAGCACATTTACATATCTTAATACCTCGTCTTTTTAAACATTCCTATCTTTTTTGCGTCTTCAACTTTCTTAACAGCCTCATTTTCCCCTATCTGCCTTAACAATTCCAAAAAATCCTCGTCTTTCCATTTTTCATACATTTCGTCGCCTCTTAACCCGGTGGCAGTACCTCCCCAAGCCATTTCTGCCAACTCCTCCACGGTCGTCGGGTATTCCTGTGGATTTGAGATTTTCTGTTTCTTAAAAATTTCTAATTGTTGATTAAAATTACCTGGTAATTCTTTCTTAACTTCAAATTCTGAGGACGACTGTTTGGTCGGCTCTTCCGCTAGCACCTCTTCTATTCCCGATAGTCTTGCTGGATTAAATCTAAAAGGACGTCCGTAAACTTTTGTTAAACGCACCGCCTCATCTCTTAATTTATTTTCAAATTTTGCCTTTTCATGCAGAACACCCATAGCATTCTTCTCTCGTGTTTTTTTGAACAATCCTGGCGCATTTTTTATAGCGTCAGATAAAGCTTCTTCGCGTGATTTACTAAATTCTTGGCAGGCGCCAGTTATATGTTTCCCACCACATATTTTACAAAGATTTTCCATAAAATTGGAGGAAAATTTATTAACACTTTTAATTTTACCCCCCCCCAACACCTATTAGCAAGAAACTTATCCCCAGTATCACCCATAAATACCTTGTTACATCTTGAAAAGTGCTGAAACATGTGTTGCAATTTGCATTTTAAAGTAACAAAAAAAATAATACGACTACAAAAATCAATAGCCACAAAAGAAATTATTTTGATGCCTAACTACCGATTCCGCGTCTTTGCGTCTGGCCCGAATAATTTATCAAACACCGAAAGCTTGCGCACGGTGTTTTTTTCATTTTTAAGAAAGACCTCACCAGATTCTTTGCCGATTTTTTGCACGACGTATGCAAAGGCGCGCAAGTCATCACCCAATTTTGCCTTAAAAACCATCTTCGGTTTTAATTCTGTTTGTTTTATACGATCAGAAATCTGCAGGCGTTTATTGTAGGCAACATCTTTTTCGTCTTCTTGATTTTGTCGTCCAATACTTTCTCGTTTACCCAACCAACGAGAATCAACATTAACTGGTGTGGCGGATTTTTTTGACATAAAAAATATTTTATTCCTGAATTAGATTACTAAACTCTTTTACCTTCTCCATCATAACACTTTCGCTCACCGCCTCCAAATTTAACCGCACCACCGGCTCGGTATTACTTAGCCTAACACTCGCCCAACCCCAGGCAAACTTCATCCACAAACCATCCAAATGAGAAATACTTTCCGCTTCGTCTTTATATTTTTCTTCAATCCGACTAACCACCTCCGCTTTATCCTCGATATGAAAATTTATCTCTCCGGAATGAAAATATTTTTGGAGCGGAGATACCAATTTACTCAATGGTTTATTCTCCCGCGACAGCATTTGTAAAACATAAAGCAAAGACAAGTCCGTGCTTTCTACGTCAAACATGTCATTATAATAAAGATGCAATGAAAGCTCGCTCGCATATGCGCCCCCCACTTCTTTAAGCATTTTTTTAATATTGGCGTGCCCAACTTTGCACATTTCTACAGTCGCGCCATGCGCTTGCCAAACTTCGGGAACAATCATGCTGGAACGCACATCATACAACATTTTTGCTTTCGGATGATTGCGTAAAACTTCCAAACCAACCAACGCGCCCACAAAAGAAGCATCAACCACAACTCCATTTTCATCCACCAAACCAATCCTGTCGGCGTCTCCATCTAAAGCAAAACCAAAATCAGCGCCAATGTCCACTACTTTTTTTTGTAAATCAATTAAGGTTTCCACTTTCAGCGGATTGGCTTCATGATTAGGAAAGTTTCCGTCCGGCTCCAAATATAAATATTCCACGGTTACCGGCAAATTTTTTAAAACTTCCGGAATAGTAACTTTGGCCATGCCATTGCCGGCGTCAATTACAATTTTCATTGGGCGAATGGAATCCGACGAAACAACGGAAAAAACTTTTTTTAAATAATCGGCCAGCACATCTTTTTTAGGAAAATCATCCGCTGAATCTTTGTAATCAAAATTGGAATTTATAACCAACTCTTTTATCTCGCCCATCCCGGTTGCCTCGCCTACCGGCAAACCATCGCCCAAAGTTATTTTAAAACCATTATACTGGGCCGGATTGTGACTGGCAGTAATCATAACACCACCGGCATGCTGGGCGTAATTGGCGCAGGCAAAATTAAATAAAGGAGTGGAAACCAACCCAATATCCACCACCGCCACATTTTCATCCTTTACCCCTTGCATTAGAGCTTGTTGCAAAGCGGGGCTGGTACCGCGCATATCCCTGCCTACCACCACAGCCTGACCCGGTTTTAACAAATCATGATTGCGTAAAAAAACCACAAAAACCCTGCCCAAACTATAGGCCAATTCCTCGGATAATTCCGTGTCCGCCAGCCCTCTGATATCGTAAGCTTTAAAGATATTTTGAGCGATTTGCATAGCAAAACATTCATTGACTAAATGGCTTAATTAAGTATATAATACAACGTATATTGAGTCAAAAGTCCATAAATTCCAGCCAACCGTTCTCTCCCCTTTTAGGGGAGAGACAAAGAGAGGGGTATTCGGTGCGAACAAACATACCCGAACAAATACCCCCACCCTGCCCTCCCCCTAAATGGGGGAGGAACGATAAAGAACACACTATGAATATTATCGATCGTTTTTCCACCCATCTGCGCGAAGTTTTGGTGGGGAGCATCCGTATCGCCACAGACCTCAAAAATTCTTCGGTAGAACCGACGCATCTTTTGTTGGCTTTGTCTATGCAAAAAGGATCTGTGGCAAGTGAAGTTTTAAACCGCTACCGTTTGAATACGAAAAGCATTGAACGCGGACTACAGACAATGACGGACTTCAGACTTCAGACTTCAGCACCAACCAATCGAAAGCCGAAGTCCGAAGACCGAAGTCCGAAGTCCAACCCGTCCCCTTTCTCCTTAAACTCCCGAACCGCCTTGGAAAAAGCTCTTATGGTTGCTCAAAAAAACGGGCACAACTATTTAGGCACCGAACATTTGCTTTCGGCTTTAATCAATCTTAACGATATAGAACTGGAACAATTATTCAAAAAGAGCCGTCTCAAAAAAAACGAGATGAACGACCAGCTGGAAATTGTTTTGGCCACCGCCTCCCAGTTCCCAAAAATAACCGAGGTGCCGGAAGCGATTGATCGTATGCAGGAAGGATTATCCGACGACGCGCTACTCCAAACATTAATTCCGGCGGATAAAAAAAGTAAGAAAAAAGAATTCGCTCTGGATTTTTTTGCGGCGAATTTAACGCACCCGGATATTCAGTCCGGAATAGACCCTGTAATCGGCCGAGAAAATGAAATTGAACGGATGATGCAAATTCTGTGCCGTCGCACCAAAAATAATCCCATTCTTTTGGGAGAACCGGGCGTGGGTAAAACTGCCATCGTGGAAGGTCTGGCCAAACGAATTGCCGCCGGTGAAGTGCCGGATATTTTGCTCAACAAAAAAATATACGCCTTAGATATGGGCTTGCTTATTGCCGGCACCGCTTATCGCGGAGAATTTGAAGGACGATTAAGACAAGTTATAGAAGAAGTAAGCGGCGATCCGAATATAATTTTATTTATAGATGAACTGCACAACATTGTCGGCGCCGGTTCCAACCAGGGCACTATGGACGCGGCCAATATTTTAAAACCGGTATTGGCGCGCGGAACCATCCGCTGTATTGGCGCCACTACTCCGGCCGAATTTAAAAAACACATAGAAACAGACGCCGCCCTAGAAAGACGTTTCCAACCAATTCATGTTAAGGAATCATCCGTGGCCGACACCATTAAAATTTTATCCGGCATCAAAGGCAATTACGAAACTTTCCATAATCTGCGGATTACCGACAAAGCCATTGCCAAAGCGGCGCATTTGGCCGACCGCTACATTACCAATAAACTTTTGCCGGACAAAGCCATAGACCTGCTGGACGAAACAGCCGCGGCCAAACGATTAAAAATAAAACCGTCGGCGCTGGAATCAAAATTATGGCGTCTTAAACAGGATCTGGAAAAAACAACCGCGGCCAAGGAGTCAGCCGCCGGTCGTGATAAATTTGACGAAGCGGTAAAATTAAAAGAAAAAGAAAGAATTCTGGAACAGGAAATAAGATACTGGAAAGAAAAAATTACTTCCGAAAAAACAGACACGGCGCCGGACACAATCACCGAAAAAGATATTATTAACCAATTAGCTAAAATTATTGAAGCGCCCGTGCGCGATTTGTTTGTAAATGAAAAAGACTCTTTAGATGATTTGGAATCCGAACTGCAAAAAAATATTATCGGCCAGGACGAAGTTTTAAGTGAAGTGGCGCAAATTATCCAACAGGCGCAACTGGAACTTTCCAATCCCAATCGTCCGCTCGCCTCATTTTTGTTCGTAGGCGAAAGCGGTGTCGGCAAAACCGAATTGGCCAAATCCGTGGCGCGCGCTTTGTACCCAAGCCAAAGTTCTTTTATTCAGCTGAACATGAGCGAATTCAACGAAAGTTTTGGCGTTTCCAAATTGCTCGGCTCCCCGGCCGGCTATGTTGGTTACAAAGAAAATAATCAATTTACCGACCGCATAAAAATGAATCCCTATTGCGTAATTTTACTGGACGAAATAGACAAGGCCCACAAAGATGTCACCAAACTTTTATTGCAAATTTTGGAAAACGGAGAAATAACCGACTCCACCGGCAAAAAAATATCTCTAAAGCATGCCGTTATTATTTTAACCACTTCGTTGGGAGCCGACGAACTAAAAAAATCCAATATTGGGTTTGGCGGATCGCCTGTCATTGCGAGCCACAGCGAAGCAATCCCAAAATACAGTGGCATCAACAATGGGATTGCCACGTCAGCCGATGCGAATCAGCATCCTCGCAATGACAGTAAAAAACGTGTCGTAGACAAACTCAAAGACCATTTTTCTCCGGAACTGATAAACCGGCTAGACCAAATTTGTCTTTTCAATAATCTAACCAAAGAAAACCTGTCCAAAATCGCCGCTCTGGAAATTATAGAACTTAACAAGCAATTGATTCCTTACCACACCACTCTGAACGCGGATGAAAAAATATTTGATTGGTTTGTAAATCAGCTTCCGGAAAAAAATAATGCCCGCGAAGTCCGCCGCCAAATCAGAAATCAGGTAGAAAAAATTATGGCCGAATTGATTATGCAGGACAAAATAAAAACCCAACATAAACTTGTTTTAGAAAAAAACAAATTAAGCGTTCGTTAGTGTTTGTCATCCTGAATTTATTTGCAAGTCGAGTGAGGTAATAGTAAATTAATTTACTATTCCGAGCGAGCGAAGCAAATATGTTTTAACTATATTTCAGGATCTATCGCGCAAGATGCTGAAACAAGTTCAGCATGACAGGCTTTTGACTTAATTTTTATGCCGGAGGGACCAGACGAACAAAAAAATTTAATGGGGGAACCCGCGGAAACGGGCGATTTTTCGGCTGATAAAGAAGCTGGAGCTGGTGATAATTTTGAACCTGGCGGTGGAAATCCCGAAGAGGAAGCCAGCACATCGGAGCCGGAACAGGAACCGGACATTAGTTCTGCTGAAAAAACACCGGATATAAACACCGAACAACAATCACAACTGGACGCCCAACAGCAAGCCGAGGCGGCCACTTCACTCGCCGGTAGCAAACAACGCCAACTCCTCCAAATAGCAAAAGAAAGGCAGAAAGCAGAAAGCCAGTTGGGCGAACTAGAAAAAAACCTTACTAAGTTTAGAAATTCAAAATCAACCGGTTTCTTCTCAATTTTTCAACCAAGAATAAAACTTCTTATAGACACTATTCTTGAGGAAATGAAAAAGGGAGCAAGAAACTTATCAGATATTCAGAAAATTGGCTATTATCAGGGCTTGATTATTGCTGCCGGAAGTCTTATCGGCCTTCTCACGGCTTTAAAAATGGTCGCCGCTGTTTTAGACGCCACTTTTTCCTGGCTAACCAAATTTATTCCAAGCACAGTAACCTGCATTGGCTGTATTTTTTTTATAATAATAGCGCCTTTCTATATAATGTTTATGGCATTGATATTTATGCTCGGAGCTATTCCGCTGATGAAGGGCACATTAACAAAAATAGACGCGGATTTGATTGAAGATTTAAAAAAACAAAGAACTGCTTGGCAAGCGGAGCTTGAGGTAATAAAGAAAAAAGTAACCCTACGAAAACAAATCAAAAATCTGGGTAAATTTGAAAAAGAAGTTAAGAGGTGGAAATAATCAAATTACCGATTTTCAGAAGCGAAGCTTTGCAATTTCGTCAGGCCTCACAAACAAGAAAACAGGTTTTCTTGTTTGATTCAGCCTTAGAAATTGTGGTATAATACATTGGATATTAAAATTTCAATCGTATGTCTCTCCTTAAAAGAATTGGGCTTATAGTCGGTCTTCTTGTAGTTTCCGGCCTAGTGGCCTACGGCCTGTATTTTATGTTTATCGGCACCACCAAAATAGGCGAACCGACTCCGCCCACCGGCGAAGTTCTCCCTCCCGGTCAATTGCCTATCTCCGGCACCGCTCCCGCCACCACCACCGGCGTCACGCGCGGCCCCGGCGGCGAACTTTTGCCTATTTCCGGGATTATTCAATCCACCACTCCTTCCTACTATAAACCCACCGCAGTTAATCAAATTGTGTCGGAAACCGCCACTTATCCTTCTTTAAATAACGGCGGAGATTTTCGTTATTATAATGCCAACGACGGAAAATTTTACAGGGTCATGCCAAATGGGCAAATTCAAAGCTTGTCAGACCAAATTTTTTATAACGCCCAAAAAGTTACCTGGGCAAAAAATAAAAACGAGGCGGTTGTAGAATATCCGGACGGCTCAAAAATAATTTATAATTTTGACACCAACAAACAAGTAACTCTGCCCAAACATTGGCAAGATTTTTCTTTCTCGGCCGATGGTTCTCAAATCGCCGCCAAAAGTATGGGCCTAGACCCGGCCAACCGCTGGCTGGTAACAGTAAATAACGACGGCACCGGCGCCAAACTTATAGAACCAATGGGAGAAAATGCGGATAAAGTGACCGTGGACTGGTCCCCCAACCAACAGGTGGTGGCCTTTTCCCAAACCGGCGAACCGCAAGGCGGAGAAAGACGCGAGGTTCTTTTTATCGGTTTAAACGGAGAAAATTTTAAATCAACGGTGGTGGAAGGTTCCGGATTCCAACCGCAGTGGTCTACAACCGGAAAAAAATTATTATACAGCGTTTACAGTTCCAAAAGCGATTTCAAACCGGAATTATGGCTAGTGGATTCATACGGCGACAGCATTGGCAACAACAGACAATCCCTAAAAATTAATACTTGGGCCGATAAATGCACCTTTAGCAACGACAACACCGCTTTCTGCGCCGTCCCCAAAAACTTGCCCACCGGCGCGGGTATGTCTCCCGGTATTGCCGACTATAATTATGATGCTTTATACAAAATAGATTTAGCCACCGGACTAAAAACCCTCATTCCTCTGGATGGAAACTACAACGTCACCAACATTTCCTATGACGCGGCGACCAATAAAATAATTTTTACCGACAAAAATAAAAGCGGTGTGTTTTCGTCCAACTTATAACTGTCATTGCGAGCCACACCAATTGTCATTCTAAGCAAAGCGAAGAATCTCTGTCCGTTCGGCAATTAAGACAGAGATCCTTCACTACGTTCAGGATGACAAAAAACCACCAAATAAAAATAATATGAAAAAATTCTATATTCTACTCTCAATGATGGTAGCCTTGGCCGGATTCTTTTTCTACCTGCAAATAATGCGCGCCAACCAAATAACCGTCCAACGCACCGAAGTCCCGTTAATTTCCGCCATCGCCATAAACTTACCCGCTACCGAATCAGAACAAATGCTTGGCAACCCCGGCGCTACCACCACTATTGTAGAATTCATGGATTTAAGTTGTGCCCGCTGTCTAACTCTACACGCCACTATAAAAGACTTTGTAACCAAACATCCGCAGGCAATGAGGGTGGTTTGGAAAGACGATGTGAAACCGGGAATTTTCTCAAATTATACCCTTGCTCATCAAGCCGCATTTTGCGCCGGTAAGCAGAACAAATTCTGGGAGTTTATGGATATGGCCATTGCCAATAAAAATAATTTACTGGAACCGGGACTTAAAAAAATTGCCACAGATTTAAATTTGAATATAGAACCGTGGTGGCAGTGCTCTAACAGCGCCGAAACAAAACAGGCCGTTGCCGATTCTGTCCTGCTCGCCGACCAGTTAGGCATAAAATCCCTGCCAGCCATTTTTGTAAACAACAAACTCATAAACACCGCAAAAGATGTAAATATGGAAGAAATGCTGGGGAATTTTATTGGAAAATAGGAAGCCTCTCTGTATAGTCGCTCTCTACCATTTTAGGGAAGAGACAGAGAGATGGGTATACGGCGTACAACAACATACGAACAAATACCCCACCCCTTGCCCCTCCCCTAAAAGGGGAGGGGGACCACGACGACGCTTGGTTGCTGGCTGAAACATAAGTATGAATATGCAAAAAAAATATAAATTATTGACGAGGGTAATTTTAATTTTTATTATTGCCTTATCTGTTAATTTAATTTTCAAACCGGCGCCGGCTAAGGCTGCCTTTTGCGCGTGTAGTTATTTTGTTAAATTTCGTGAAACTCCTATTTCTCCTGCCTTTACCGACCTAGAAGAACAATGCTACGCTGGTGATACTGAGCACTGCGCTTCTTGGGAAAGGGATTTATCAGCAGATCCCACTGTAAGTCTGGAATACTCCGCGAGCAAATACCCACCTTTCTGCAGTGCGGTAACCGACTGCGGCGAGATTCCCCTAGTAGACAGAGTAAAAAATAATAACGTGCCACCTCCTTATGCGCCGCCAATTGGCTGTTGCCAAGCATACATAAGTGGCGGCGTGCTTGACAAGTGCTGGAACACACGAGACGGGAACTGCCAAACCGGAGAAAATACGGGTCATGCACAGCAATTTCAAACATGCGATACCATAAGCGATTGTACCGGAAAAATCGGATCACCTTCTGAATCTATCTGCGATTTTAACGGCTGCCGAGTTTGCGATCCAACTATCGGCTGTGTTCGCAGTGATATGTCTAGCGCTAAAAATTCTTTAGAAAACTTATCAAATGATCTAAATGCCCGCAAACCAATCCTGCAAATAAACATCCCCGGCTTAAACTTTAGCAACGTGGCCTCCTCCACCGATGACACCGGTACCTATTTTTATATCGCCTGGATACCGGAACTTATTTCCGCTTTATATAAATTTGGTATTGCTATAGTAAGTATTGTGGCGGTGGTAGTCATTATTATCCAAGGAATGCGCATCGTCACTTCAGCCGGTGGCGAAGGCAAAGCCGCGGCCTACAAAAGAATTATGCAGTCTGTGGTTGGTTTGGCCATCGCTTGGGGATCCTTTGCTATTTTATATAATATAAACCCGGCTCTGGTGCAATTTAATGCGCTGAAGGTGAAGACGGTGGATAGGATGGAATTGGAAGAAACGCATGGTTGTGATGATCCAAGTGAGTGTGGTTATCAAGCCAACGTTTCGGGAAACACAATTCCAAAAGGCACATTTACTTCGGATTTAGAGTTAGCAAAAAAAGACCGTACAGCTCCTATTGATTATACATACTTTGGTCAAGTTGATTACACAATAAATAGAACTAGGAAATTACAAGATATAAAACGTTTTGTAGTCCATAATGGTGGCTATACCGCCCAAATGAATGTTGATACCTGGCTCGGCTTGTTTAAAAAAACAGGCAAAAAAACTGGAACGCATTATACAATTAATAGAGATGGAATAATCTACCAAATGATTGGAGAAGAAGCCGTTGCTTATCATGCTAATGCTGCAAACAACGACTCTATAGGAGTCGAACTTAACATCTCAAGTTTTAACGGTAAATCATGCAACTCCTTGGGTTCTGGAACAACAGCTGCGGCAGTTATACAAGCATGCTCCCCTACTGATGCTCAGTATAGCGCTCTGAATTCTCTACTAAACGATATTACCAAACGAACTAGTTTACAATTAAACCAAACCAGCATAATTGGACATTGCGAAGCTTTAGGCGCCACACATGGAGACCCAAGAGCGTTTGATTGGGGAAAAATTGGATTAAACAATCAAGACAAAAAAGAATTAATTTCCAGCAGAAAAACTCCCTGTTCTTGGTATCTGCCTTTTTAAAATATTTTTGTGACTACTGCCAAAACAATTTTCTCCTGTTCCAACTGTGGCGCTCAATTCCAGAAATGGACTGGGCGCTGTTTAGAATGTGGTAAGTGGGGAACGATTGAAAAATCCAAATTTCAAATTTCCAATGTCAAATCAAATCCAAATGACAAAAACTACGCGCCGATTGAACTGACTGAACTAAAAAACATAGATAACAAAAAATTCCAACGGCTAAAAACAAACATCGAAGAATTAGACCGGGTTTTAGGAGGGGGCCTAGTTCCAGGCTCTCTTATTTTATTGGGAGGTGAACCTGGCATCGGCAAATCCACTTTGGCATTACAGCTCGCCGCGCTTATCCCCCATTCTCTTTATATCTCCGGGGAAGAATCCACCGACCAGATTAAGCTTCGGGCCGAACGTTTAAAAATTTCTAGCGGCACTTTAAAACTGGGAAATGCCACAGCCATAGAAAGTATAATAGAAACTATTAGACAAAATAAAGAATGTAACTTGGTGATTGTAGATTCTATACAAACAATCTACGCCGTAGAGGTAGAAGGCGAAGCCGGAAACATAAACCAGGTACGAGCCTGTACGGTAAAACTTTTAGAATTAGCAAAATCAACCGGTAAAGCTATCGTGCTTATCGGCCAAGTAACCAAAGAAGGCACGGTGGCCGGACCAAAAACTTTGGAACATTTGGTGGATGCGGTTTTATATTTGGAAGGCGATAAATATCATGTCTTCCGAATTTTGCGGGCGGCCAAAAATCGTTTTGGTTCTACCGATGAAATTGGCGTGTTTTCCATGGAAAGCCATGGCTTGCAAGAAGTAAAAAATCCTTCGGAAGCTTTTCTGGCCGGGCGAGGCGAGCCGGTACCGGGCTCTACCGTCACCTGCTTAATGGAAGGGAGTCGGCCTGTGCTGGTAGAAATCCAGGCGCTGGTTACCAAAACAAATTTTGGCTATCCGCAAAGGCGGGTTTCGGGATTTGATTTAAACCGTTTGCAACTGCTTATCGGTGTCTTATCCAAACGAGCGGATTTGCCTTTGGAGGCCTATGATATTTTTCTTAACGTGGTGGGCGGGCTGGAAGCGGGTGAACCGGCCGCGGACTTGGCCGTGGTTCTGGCTTTGGCTTCGGCCTTAAAAAATAAAACTATTTCCAAAAATATCGCCTCTTTTGGAGAGGTGGGGCTGGGAGGAGAAATCCGGCCGGTTTCGCAAACAGACAGAAGACTGAATGAAATTAAAAAAATGGGATTTGAATTTGCGGTTATCCCCCACTCAAAAAATCAAACTCAAATATCGGGTATCAAAATTGCTTCGGTAAAAAATGTAAAAGAACTGGTTGAACAAATTTTAAAATAATGACCCTACTCCAAATGCACCCTGTTTTCCCAATCCTTCACCCTGCTCAAAACCTCCGGATATCGCTCTAGTTTTAAGACAACGGTTTTAGCCGCCTCCCGCGCTTTTTTTATCAGCTCCCGGTCGGTTAATTTTGCCAAACGCAAATTCATCTCCCCGCTTTGCTCGGTTCCATACACCTCTCCCGGACCGCGCATTCCCAAATCTTTTTCGGCCAGCTTAAAACCGTCATTTGTTTGTTCAAAATAATTTAGCCTCTCTTTGGCTTTAGTTGAGTTTGAGTTGGTGAATAAAAGACAATATGACTGATGAACAGACCTGCCTACCCGCCCGCGGAACTGATGTAGTTGCGCCAAACCAAAACTTTCCGCCCCTTCAATCATCATGACGCTGGCATTTGGTATGTCCACCCCAACTTCAATTACCGAAGTGGTAACGAGCAAATCTATTTTGCCGCTTTTAAAATTAGACATTGTTACTTCTTTATCGGCCGATTTTAATTTCCCATGCAAATACCCAACCCGCAAATCGGAAAAAATGTGCTTGGATAATTTTTCGTACTCGGCCATTACGGATTTTTTTTCGCCGCTTAATACTTGATACTTAATACTTGATACATCTTCGTTTTCCGCTTCAATCAACGGACAAATCACAAACACCTGTCTGCCAAGTTTAACTTGTTCGCGGATAAACTGATAAGCCCTATCTCTTTTTGCTGACTCAACAATTTTTGTGACAATTTTTTTTCGTCCCAAAGGCATTTCGTTAATAACCGAAACATCCAAATCGCCATAAATCATCAACGCCAGCGACCGGGGAATTGGCGTGGCTGTCATACTTAAGAAATGTGCCGATTTTGCCGAAGCAAAATCGAGCATCCTCGTATTTTGACTGCGGTCAAAATCGGGACACCCCATTATGGTTTTTTGTTTTATTAATTTTCTCTGCTCCACGCCAAACCGATGCTGTTCGTCCACTACTACCAGCCCTAATTTATGGAAAGAAACATTTTCCGAGAGCAAAGCATGCGTACCGACAATAACATTAATTTTTCCATTGTTAATTTGGCCAATAACTGTTTTTTTTGTCATTGCGAGGCCGCCTGAAGCGGCCGTGGCAATCCCATTGTCATTCCCACGGTACTTTGGGATTGCTTCGCTTTGCTCGCAATGACAACCACAACATTGTACCCGGCTCCCCGTCAACAACCCAACGGTCACATTTAACCCTTTAAACAACTTAACCAACGAATCATAATGCTGTTGCGCCAGTATTTCCGTTGGCGCCATTACCACCGCCTGAAAGCCGTTTAAAAAAACATCATAAATAACCATGGCCGCCACCACTGTTTTTCCGGAACCGACATCCCCGGAAACAAGGCGGTTCATTGGTTGAGTTTTGGCAATATCCTGTAAAATTTCCCAAGCGGAAACTTTTTGCGGTTTGGTTAAAGTAAACGGCAAAGAAGCGACAAACTCTTTTATTTTATCCTCCTTAAATAATATAGCCGGAGCCTGTAGTGTCGCTTTTTCCTGCCTGGCCAATTCCGCTTTAAGCTGTGTCAAAAATAATTCATCAAATTTTAATCTATCGGTACTTAATTTTAAATCATTATCATCCGCGGGAAAATGAATACCGCGCAACGCGCCGGCGAACGGCGCCAGGTCCGCCTGCTCTAAAATATCCGCCGGCAACCATTCTTTTGTTTTATCGGCCAATTCTATAACCTGGCTTATTAAAAAACGAATTTGTTTTTGAGTTAAACCGTATGTGGTTGGGTAGATAGGCACCAGCCGCGCCGTATGGGTGGTTTTCTCTTTACTAAATTTCTCATAAATAGGCCCGGCCAATTGCGGACCCAACATATCGGTCTTAACTTTTCCGGATAAATAAACAACATCCCCTGGATGAATATTTTTAACTATATACGGCTGATTAAACCACACTACTCGTACCGAACCGCTTTTGTCCGAAACCAGCGCTTCGGTAATTGTCTGACGGCTGCGGAAACTTCTTTTATTGGCTATTAATTCCACCTGGCCACAAACGGTAACCAATTCTCCGGCCCGCAACTGGGTAATGGGAACTATTTTACGATAATCTTCATAACGAAAAGGAAAATAATACAATAAATCTTCAACATTTTTTACACCTAAATATTCCAGTCGTTTGGCGCTGGTTTTGCCCACCCTGTTTAACTCTGATATTGGCGTGGTTAGGTCCATTCTATTCAATAACTCTGAAGACTTCTTCAACCGAAGTAATTTTATCCAAAGCTTTTAGCAACCCGTCTTGCACCATGGTAACCATGCCGCTTTTTACAGCCAATTCCTGAATTACATATTCGGAAACTTGAGCGCTTAAAATGGCTTGTTCAATTTCTTTGTTCATTGTAAAAATTTCGTAAATGCCGATTCTGCCTTTATAACCCAAACCACTGCACTGTTCACAACCTTTTCCTTTGTAAAACTTTAATTTCTTTAAATCCACATCTTTCTTTTCCACTTCTGGTAATGTCTCCATATTTTTTTTCACCCGTTCCATCTGCTCGGCGGAAAGTTTGTCTTCCTCTTGGCAATGCTGACAAATTTTCCGAACTAATCTTTGGCCGATTACGGAATTTAAGGCCGGCGCCAATAAAAATGGCTTTACGCCCATAGAGAGAAAACGTGGAATAGTGCCGGAAGCGCTGTTAGTGTGGATAGTAGATAAAATTAAGTGTCCGGTAAGGGCGGCCTGAATGGCAATCTCGGCTGTTTCCAAATCGCGGATTTCCCCCACCATACAGATGTCCGGGTCCTGACGCAGAATACTGCGCAAACCTTTAGCAAAAGTATAATCGCGCGTTGCGTCTACCTGACTTTGATTTATGCCCTCCATTTTAATTTCTACCGGATCTTCCAATGTAATAATTTTTACTCCCGGTTTGTTTAGGGTGCGCAAAACCGCATACATAGTGGTGGTTTTCCCGCTTCCGGTAGGACCGGTGGTAATTACCATGCCGTTTGGCCGTTCAATTTCTTTTTTCAATCTGGTATAAGTATCACCGCGCAGACCCAGATCGTCAAAGGTAACTCCCTTATTGCTACTGTGCAATATTCTCATTACCACGCTCTCGCCATAAATTGTCGGCATCGTGGAAACACGGACGTCCAGACTGCTGGCGGATAATTTTAAGGTAACGCGGCCGTCTTGCGGACGGTCGGTAATATTTATTTTTAAGGCCGCCAATAATTTTATGCGTGAAATAAATTTTTTCCATTGTTCTTTGGGTAAGGTAGCCACATCATGTAAAATTCCATCTATACGATATCGCACCACAATACCGTTTTCTTCGGCCTCCACATGAATATCGGAAGAATCCACTTTTAAGGCCGAGGCAATCATGAGGGTTAAAATATCGCTGATAGATACGTTGGAAAATTGTTGCTCTAAATTTCTGAAATCCATCACCCCTTCTTTAAACTTTTCCAGTTCTTCATCGGTAATATCAATATCTTTGCTGACCGGTTTTATCACCGGCAAATTTGCGTATAATTTCATCGCTTTAACAAAACTGTTTTCCGAAATTAAATACACCTGCACATTCGCATGGTGTTTTTCACCCAACTGGTAGGCCAATTCTTTAATTTCTTCGGTATAATCTACACTACCCAACCTCATGTCTTCACTTGTACTATAAAAACAAACTATCTTTTTTTCTAAGGCCAACTCTTCGGGAATTATTCTTAGCGCTTCTCCGGTAATGGGAAATGCCGACAAATCTATATGAGATAAACCCAAAGCGGCCGCCTGTTTGGCAACCATTTCTTCTTTGGTCTTTAAATCAATATCGCGCAATTTTTTGGCAAACTTTTCTTCGGTGCCTTGGCTGTTTGGAATGGCAGCCGGAGTTGGGACGGCGCTTGCCCCCGGCGGTTTTCCGGATTTACCAAGCAAACTGTTAATAGAAGGAAAATCAGACATAGAATTTAGTTCATAAAGTTTATAAAGTTAAAAGTTTTTAAAGTAACGAATTAGGCTTTATAAACATTACAAACTTTATAAACTTTACGGACTTATTTAATCATGTGTTTAAATAAATGGACTATCCGGCTGTTAATTCCCTCTTTGTGCATTTTTATAAAAAGGAAAACCCAGGCGCTAGTGGTAAAAGCGTTGAAAAACCCGGCAACCAGAACGATAAATACCAACAGCAAAAATGTTCCCAAAGCCAGGCCAATGCCGGCCAATATAACTGTATTGGTAATCCCCGCAGCCAGCCAAATAATAACAGCCGGTAAAAAGGCAAAAAATGACCCGACCACGATAACGGTTACCAGCAAAAAATTCAAAAACATCAGCAGTAGTCCAATTTCTAATGACACCAATGTGTGTTCGGAAAATATAGCCCAAGCTTTGGCCGTGGCGGACTTTATGCCTTTACCATCTATGACCAAAGCGCATAAAGCATAGACGGAAATAATAGAGATAAATAATGATACAAATAATACCAGCACCAGACTAAGGGCGAACAAAAAACCTTGCGGGAGAGTTTTGGAATAAACAAAATACCTTAACGCGAACCCGAACGCCACCAGCAAGACAACCAGCAAAACCTTCCGCAATACATTTATAAGTAAAATATTCCAAAAATGTTTTAAACTGTGATTCCATGTTTTGGATAATTTTGGGTGTTTTTTGTTTTTAAACCATTCCGAGGCGTAAGAAATAATAGCGCCTTGCGAAGTAACGGCCAAAAAAGCCAAAAGTATTATTATGGATAAGCAAATTCCCGTCAACCAGACAACACCCAGCACGCTTTGAATATCGCCCGCCAAATTTAGATTAATACCCGGCAATAAAATTGCGCTTCCCCCGGTTATAACATCCGATACGGACCAGAACTGACCAAAAATATCGCTAAACCCAAGCTGTCCCAGCAAAACCGAAAACAACCCCAAAATCCACAGGGCTTTATTGTGCCAAACAACATCCCAGGCATGGATAAGAGTTTGACGATAGGTGGGCTCTTTCATAAAAAATTTAATAAAATTTTTAGCTGTCATCCTGAACGCAGTGAAGGATCTCTGTCTGTTGTTTTTTCACGAATCGGACAGAGATTCTTCGCTTTGCTCAGAATGACAAGTGATGAAACTCACTATGAATTCCTTCTTATTACATTATACCATAAAAACAAAATCCCCCCAAAAATGGAGGGATTTTGTTATTAAAATGGTTTACGCTCTCACTCCCAAAATCCGCACAATATCATCCTGTTCAAGTGTTTCTTTAACCATCAGCTCTTTAACCATTTCGTCTAATTGAGCGCGGTGGCTATCTACAACGGCTTTAGCCCGCTTCTCCGCTTCGGCCAAAAAGGCGCTGACTTCTTTATCTATGGCTTCGGCAGTTTTTTCACTGTAATCTTTTTGGTCGGATTTTCCACCGCCCAGGAAAACCATTTCCTGATGATCACCAAAAGTTCTCGGACCAAGATTGCTCATACCGTAACGGGTCACCATATCTTGCGCGACTTGAGTGGCATTTTTTAAGTCGGATAACGGACCGGTGGAAATCATATCATCGCCGAAAATTGTTTTTTCCACCACATAGCCTCCCAGCATCATAGCCAATTCATCTCTAAATTGCGCCAGGGTATGATAATATTTATCTTCAGTAGGCATTTTTAAAGTATAACCGCCGGCACTACCGCGGGAAATTACCGAAACTTTGCGCACTGGATCACAATGAATGGAATAATGGCCCACAATCGCGTGACCGGCTTCGTGGTAAGCGGTCATTTTCTTTTCCTGGTCGTTGATGACGCGGTTTTTTCTTTCCGGACCAAGCAAAACTTTTTCTATGCTTTCCAGAATTTCCAATTCACCAACTTTTTTCATTCCCCGGCGGACGGTTAAAATTGCAGCCTCATTTAACAGGTTGGCCAAATCGGCTCCGGAAAATCCGGGAGTGCGTTCGGCCACTTTGCGCAGTGAAACTTCCCGCGCCAAAGGTTTGTTTTTAGAATGAATAGTTAAAATTTCTTCACGGTCGTTGATATCCGGCAAATCCAACATTACCCGTCTGTCAAAACGGCCCGGGCGCAACAAGGCCGGATCCAAAACATCCGGACGGTTGGTGGCCGCGATTACAATCACGCCTAAATTCGGATCAAAACCATCCATCTCCACTAAAATTTGATTTAAAGTTTGTTCTCTTTCATCATGACCTCCGCCCATTCCGGAACCGCGGCGTCTGCCCACTGCGTCTATTTCATCTATGAACACAATCGCCGGCGCGTCTTTTTTGGCTTTGCTAAACAGGTCGCGGACGCGGGAAGCGCCCACACCCACAAACATTTCCACAAATTCGGAACCGGACATATTGAAAAAAGGCACATCCGCTTCTCCGGCCACGGCTTTGGCCAGTAAAGTTTTACCGGTACCGGGACTGCCCACCAACAAAACGCCTTTAGGAATTTTTGCTCCCATTTCCGTAAACTTTTTCGGGTCTTTTAAGAAATCAACCACTTCAATTAATTCCTGCTTGGCTTCTTTGGATCCGGCCACATCGCTGAAAACTTTTTTATTTTTATCATCCGGATTGGTTTGGCGCGGATTGCTCTGGCCAAAACCCATGGCCTTGTTATTCATTCCCTGTACTCCGCGGGTCATGAAGTAAAAAAATAAAATGAAGATTGCCAGAGGCAATAATACTGGAAGCAGATTAGCCAACCAGAATTTCCAACCACTTTCACTTTTTACTTCCACGGATAATTGACTAAGAGAAGAACTGGCCACGCCGTAATTTTTTACAATCTCGCCGAAAGTGCCGTTCGGTTCTTTTAAAACCTGCTGTAATTTTGCTTTTTCATCTTTTAATTTCAAACTTAATTCATCACCCTGAATTAAAACCTTGTCCACCTGTCCGGCATTAATTTCTTCCACCATTTTGCTGATACTGACCACTTCCGGAGCTTTGCTTTGTTCGTTTTTTACCAAACCCAAAACCCCCGCGATTAAGAACAGGGCCAGAAAAACGATGATGAAATTTTTGAGGAAATTACGCATAAAATAAATAACAATAAACAATTAACAACTAACAAACGGACAATTAATTGCTTTTTGCTAATTGCCAATTTGTTCATTTTAACTTGTTAACTATACCCTATTTTTGGTAAAAAGGCAAGGGTTGGGCCTGTTATTATTGACTTTTATAGAAAAGGCTATATAATATTCTGGTATGAATCAAAATGATTTTTTTTTAAAAAATTTAGGAATAAATACAGATGCTCTTGGAAAAATTCAAACATTTGTTGATTATGGCAATGTAGACCGATGGTTTGACAAAGACACATCGCCATTTTTAGGTAAAATAATTGAAAAAGAAGAAAAAATTTCCATAAGTATAGAAAAATTAGGGAAGTTTATTGATAATTTTTCACAAAAGAAATATTTTTATTATGGTTTCTATCCGGAGCGTTCTGCAAGCCTCCATATTAAAGTGCTGGCTGATAAAACAGCAAAGTTCGTTACTGTTACCAAACCAGTGCAAAAAATTAAACACTACTTAAATGTAAGTGATAAAATAGATAAAAATCACTATCAAGTTAGTCAGGATTTAAAGGGAAGCTATATTTATGTATATAAATGTAATTTCGACGTGGAGATGACGATAGATGTGATTCGTTTGGCAGGACATTATGATACACTTGCCATATTTACATCCGATAGGGATTTTATTGCTTTACTAAAATATGTAAAAAATTTAGGTAAAAAAATAATACTATTTTACTCTGGCCCAACAGCAGCCGAGCTAAAAGATTTAGCCAATATAAAAATTAATGGACAACAAATTAGGGAATTAATTGGCGAATTAAAGAAAAAAAATTCCGCCACCCTTTCGGGCGACGGAACTTAGATATCGGACCCAAATCCTTGGGCAGGGTAATCACGAATGATTACTTTTTTAGTATATAAGAAAACAGGAGTTTTGTCAAGATTTATCCACAGGTTTGAGACGCTTCTACTATCGCGCCCGACAAGGCTTAACTACTGCCACAAACGCCACTCTTTCACTAAATCTATAGCGATTTTTGTGGTATTGCCATGGCTAAGCATTCCCAAATAAGACCGCAGCGTTTCTTCGGTGGGATGTATTATTCTCACGCGAAAAACCATCTTTATCACCACCCTTAGAATTCTCGCGGGGTTGAATATTATTTAGGACATCAAAGTCCGCCAGTTTTTCGCGCCGATTCTTGTTTTTTTGTAAAAAAACTTATTGCACACTCGCGCGAGGCATACCCGGCGCAACTCTCACAAAAAATTTTCTGCAACTATCTTTCGGAAACCGTAGCCACCGAACAACGCGTGGTTGCAAAAATAGTATAACATAAATTTTTTAAAATACTAAGGTATTTTCTTCGTTCACTCAGAAATGAAAACGAGTTTTCATTTCACTCGCTTTACTTGAAAATAAAAAAAACAGACCCCCAGATTTTTCTTGCGAAAAATCTGGGGGTCAAAGGGACAAGGGAACTAAGAGACAGAGAACCAAGACAAGGTATCTAACGGCTCAAGAATCAGCGGGAGAACACCCGGCGGCCAGCGTCCCACTCGCCCGAATACGCGACCGAGTAGGCGCTCACGTCCCAGCCACGGCCGCTCCAGAACACGTACACCGCGCGCAGGACCGAACTGATGTCGCGAACGTAGAAAATGTTCGCGTAGCCGTTGTTGAGGAGCGCGCCTACCTCGCCGTTCGCCTGCTTCTTCAGCAAGGCGTAGATTTCGGCGATGGTGGTCTCGGCCTTGGCCTCGCGGGCCACCGAGCTGATTGATGA
The DNA here is from genome assembly GCA_964641245.1 of uncultured Gammaproteobacteria bacterium. Classification (GTDB taxonomy): domain Bacteria; phylum Patescibacteriota; class Patescibacteriia; order Magasanikbacterales; family GWA2-37-8; genus XYD2-FULL-39-9. The sequence continues at coordinate 92,711 of CAZXML010000002.1, forward strand.
TGGGCCGTCCACGGAACGCTTGTTCATCGTGTAGTAGCGGAGAATTGTCTCGGCCGCATCGGGCGTGCGGTATGGGCCATCGCCGGGAACTGCACGGCTCTGGCTGACGAGTGGCAGAAGCCACGCCTTGAAGTTGTCTCCGACGTAGGAGATCTTCACTGGCGCATCCTTCTTGGTGTTGACCTGGACAAAGTCGCTGACGACGAAGTCCATCGCCGGACGGACCGTGATGGTGCCGGCGGAATCGAGGAGGGACTGAAAGCTTTCCAGGAACTGCTTGATCTTCCCGGTATTTGCCGAATCGATCAGGTCCTGCCAACACTTTTCACCGAGCTGCTCTTCGAGATGTGCCAACGCGCGCAAGTCGCTCATGGTGGCTTCCATTCTACCCTTTTTCAAAGGGCTTACTCCTTGCCAACCAGCAAAGAGGAAGAAACTGGTTTTCCCAGCCTTCTTTTGAATCTGCCCTATACAGAGCCAAAAGAAAGGTGGGATACTTTGTAAAAGAACACCATATTATAACACAAAATAATGGTTTTGTCAATATCTAGGCCAAAATAAAACACCCTCCGTATTGCGAAGGGTGTTTTGGGTTAATTTATTTTTTCTTAGCCGTTTTCTTAGGTTTTTTACCTTCTTCCGGCTCTTCCTTGCCCGTCGAAGCTTCAGCGGAGTCGGGGGCTTTTTCTTCTTTGGCTTCATCCTTTTCTTCGCCCGCCTTAGCTTTAGCGGCGGCGGGTTTTACCTTCCCCTTTACCCCATAAAGTCTTAAACCCAAGCGGTGCTCCGGCGGTTCCAGGGAAACAATCTCAAAGTCTGTAACTTGTCCGATTTTGAATTTGTCTTGGATGTTGCCGGCCGCTTCATCGGCCAATTCGGAAATATGAGCCAAACCATGGATGTCTTTGTCCAAGGCCACCATAAGTCCAAACGGCTCAATCTTCAAAATCTTACCGCTTACTTTTTCGCCAACCTTATACTTATCTTTAACCATCTTCCAAGGATCATCTACCAAACGTTTAATGGATAAGTAAATTTTGGATCTGTCCAATTGAATAACCTGGGCTTTAACTTTGTCGCCCACTTTCAAAATATCTTTAGGATGATCAATGCGTTGCCAAGCGATTTCGGAAATATGAACCAGACCTTCCAAGTCCTGGCCAAATTTCACAAAGGCGCCGAACGAGGTAAGGGCACTGATTTCGCCTTCTACCACATCGCCAACTTTGTAGGATTCCAGTACTGCTTTCTGACTGTCTTCCCAAACCGCTTTTTCGGAAACGATTAATTTTTCTTCTTTTTCGTTAACATCAATTACTTTAACTTCCATTTCTTTGTTAATGAGTTCGCGCAATTTTTCCAGAATGCGGTTTTTGTCTCCGCCGGTAACGCGTGGATAATGTTCCGGATTAAGTTGTGAAACCGGCACAAAACCGGCCAACCCTTCCAGCTGAACCATTAAACCGCCTTTGTTGGCAGAAAGTACTTTGGCTTTGATAGTCATGTTGTCGGCCATCCACTTGCGGACATTGTCCCAAGCGCGTTGGTAGCCGGCAATGCGGAATGACAATTCCATTTCACCATTTTCATTTTCTAATTCCAAAACCGTGGCTTCTACTTCGTTGTCTACTTTCAAACTGCCGTATTCTTTGGCTTCGGCAAACAATTCGCGTCCGCGCACCACACCAACGGTCAGGCCTTCAATGTCTACGTGCACTTCGCCCTTATCTATAGAAATAATTTTACACTTTACCACATCACCAACTTTTGGAATGGTTAAAGCGTACGACAAAAGTAAGGATTTAAAATCCGTCTTGCCGGAAGAATCTTTCTCTTCTTCCTTGTCGCCCTTGGCCGGTTTTTTATCTAAATCTCGCATACAAAAAAAATTTTTCTTATCCTTTCCCGATTCGTTCGCCTAGGCGAACGGACGGGTGTAAGGTTTTCTCCTCTAAATTGGGAGAAATTAAGGGTTAAATTTTCTGTTACCATTTTACTATATATATAAGAAGCTGTCAAGCCTTTAGATTTAAAGGTCAATTCTTAAACGGCCTTTCCCAACTGCGGCGGCGAGCGCCATTGGCAAAACGGTGTGCTTCGTCACGAACTTGTTGCAGATTTCTTTTTATTGTTTCGGCCAAATCCTTGAATACATTTTTTGTTCCTGCCGGAAAAACCAAGCGGTCGCCGTTTAATTTAGAGATGCCTAAAAGCGGCACGGACAATTGCTGTTGTTCCGCAACTTTAAAAATATAATCCACCTGCGGTTTGCCGCCGTCAATTAAAATTAAATCCGGTTTGGGCCATTCGGTATGTTTTAACCGGCGCTCCATCATTTCTTTTAAGGCGTCCAAGTCGTTATTGCCCACGGTTTTTATTTTGAATAACCGGTATTGGCTTTTGTCCGGCGCGCCATTGGTAAACACCACCATAGAACCATAAACTTCGTGGCCGGCAAAATGAGAAATATCGTAGCCTTCAATGCGGTTAAATTTTCCCTCGCCGCCCACGGATTCTTCGCGATTAATTAATGTCACATCCTGAATATGCTTCAAAGCCAAGACCGCTGTCGGATTTTCTTTGGCCAATTTTTTTAATAATTTAATTTTCTCGCCTTTTAGAAGCAAAATTATATTATTGATATTTTTTTGATAATCTTTTTTACTTATCGCCCCGACACATACGCCCGGACACAAACCAACCTGATAATCAAAACAGGGCTTTCCCTCTTGCCGACAAGTGCTGTAAGGGAAAATCCGGCGGACGATTTTTAAAACAGTTCTTAGGCTGGTATACGTCTGATACGGCCCAAAAACTCTGTCGGGCGAAACCGGGAAGTTTTTTAATTCCCTGCCCCGCACCATGAAAGGCTTGGGGAAATCGGTTTTAGGAATAACCAAAAAAATAAAAGATTTGTCGTCTTTTTCCTGAATGTTATATTTCGGCCAATATTTTTTAATTAAATTTGCTTCTAATATAACGGAGTCCAAAACCGTATCGGTGGGATGATGTTTAATGGCGCGCGCCAGAGAAACCATCTCACCAATCCGCGGATCAATATCTTTTCTAAAGTATTGCAAAACCCGCCGCCGCAAAGAAGTAGCCCGGCCGACATAGAGCGGATTATTATTTTTATCCAGCCAGATATAAACCCCCGGGGATAAAGGAAGTTTTTTGGCGGTGTCTTGTAGGGTCATACAAGACCAGGATACATTAATATTACGAAAACAACAATATTTCTGAAATCAATGAATAGCGAAATAAATTTTATTAGAGAAACATTCTCAATTTATTTTGTCTCTTTAAACACCACGGCGGAAGGAATCGCCTGTGCCGAACTAGCAGCAAGTTGTGATAAGGTTTGGATTTGTGAAGTGTCGTTACAGGAATATGATTCGGCAAGGTCTGACAACGCATCCAACGCTCTTGCGACTCTTCTTGCATTTGAAATTCTACCTACGTATTTGCGATCCATAAATACATTCGGAGAATCGTCGTTTTTATGCGAGATCAACATTTCAATTGCTTCACGAGCTGTATCTTCATTATCTATGCTGGGCAGGCCACGTAGTCGTTCCGCTAACTCAACCAACCCTTCATCTTCAAGAATTTTAGGAAAGGTTTCCCTAATCATTTTAGAAACAAGCTGCGCGACAGAACGTTGTTTATCATAAACACTTTCTGTCCAACCCATTGATTTCTCTGGCATATTTTTTATCTTTTTTTCTTGAAATTGGTAATAATTTCAAAAAATTAATAACTAAACTCAACTTATTAAATTACTTATATAGTTTACCCCCCCCCCAACGCTTTCGCGCAATGGTAGTTATCCACAGAGGCATTCGACTCTATAGGCACTTAAACAAAAACAACCCTCGGGCGAGGGGCGCTTTAGCGGCGGAGAGCAGTGGAGTTGTTCGTTAGTTGATACCTAATTAGTATAGTTTACATTACTTAATCATCTCTTTCAACCCCAATTACCCACCTAGATCAAAACGGCCAACTCACCCCTTCCCCGCCTGCCTACCAACAAACAAGCCCAAGCGGGGAATTAATCCAAATACTATGTTTTATTATTGATTCATAGTGTAAGGGATTCCTCCGCTTCAGTCGGAATGACAGTTGTACGGACAGAGATTCATTCGCTTCGCTCAGAATGACAGGCTGATTACGGTTGAAGTATATCTTCGGTTCTGCCGTTTACCGAAATAATTACACTGCTCACGCTCGGAAATTGTTTTAGCGTTTCAACGATTTGTAAGCGAATTACTCCTACACGGCAAGATCCGGCTACTCCATTTTCCAAAGTTTGATTAAAATCAACTTTAGCCACTCCGTTATCAATAACCAAACTATTGATTTTTACGCCCGAATTAAGGCTGGTAGCATACCCGCCTATTTTTTCTTCATCGGTTGGGCCTTTTAACAATTCTTCCAAAGCCGCTTTGGCCACTGCCTGTGTCTTTGGCAAAACTCTAATTACCGGAAAAACTTTTGCACAAGTGATTTCCGGGTCAAGGTTGTTGTTACTAAAATATGCTTGTAACTTTACCGTTTCGGATGAAGAAGCAAATTTTACCGGTAAACGAAATTCCCTTTCGTATTCGGCCATACCGCTCGCGTTTTCATTTTTAAATACCAGCGTACCCACCGAAGTCGTCGGCGAAGAAAAATTTAGAGTAGTAGAAAAATTGGTTGGAAATTGCATCCAATTTTCATCGGTGGCGGTTAAAATACCAAATGTCAGTACCTTGCCGTTACCGTCCAACAATTGAACAATACCCACCTGCCCTTCAAATCCAGTCCATCTATCTTTACCATCAACATACCCGGAAACAACCAACGGCGATGCTACCAAAGCGTTTGTTTTGGGTGTATTTACTATTAAGCCGGTTGGCGGAGTGACAACCGGAGCCGAAACCGAAGATACGGGTGGTTTAAAATTTTTATAACCTAATATTGTTAATCCGACCAAAGCAGCTACGACCAAAAGTGGGATGATGATTTTTCGCATATAGATTTTTTTAATTTAATGAATAATTGTATTTTAATCCAAATACGGTCTCAAGTACATTCCTGTATAAGAATTCGGGTCATCACCTACTTCTTCGGGTGTGCCTTTGGCTACAATGGTGCCGCCTTTTTCTCCGCCCTCCGGGCCAAGGTCAATAATATAATCCGCGCATTTTAGGATGTGCAGATTGTGTTCAATAATTATTACCGAATTTCCTTTGTCCACCAGTTTATTTAAAACCTTAAGTAGTAATTCTATGTCGTGATAATGCAAACCGACCGTTGGTTCATCCAAAAGATACATGGTTTTTTTGCCCAAGGGGCCGGTGAGTTCGCGCGCCAGTTTTATGCGTTGCGCTTCTCCGCCCGAAAGCGTAGTGGCGCTTTGCCCTAAACGCAAATAACCCAAACCCACTTCCTGCAAAACTTTTAATTTGTCGGTAATCAGATAAATATTTTCAAAAAATCGCACGGCTTCATTTACCGTCATCTCCAACACTTCGCTGATGTTTTTCTTTTTGTGTTTGACCTGCAAAGTTTCCCGGCTGAATCTTTTTCCGTGACAAACTTCACAAGGCACTTCCACCTCCGGCATAAAATGCATTTCAATTGTGTTAAAACCGGCGCCCGTGCAGGCTTCACAACGTCCGCCGGCTACGTTAAAAGAAAAACGAGAATGAGTATAACCGCGCATACGGGATTCTTCCAGGCTGGCATAAAAATCACGGATGTAGGTAAAGACACCGGTGTAAGTGGCCGGGTTGGAGCGTGGAGTCCGGCCAATGGGTGACTGATCCACAATCACGGCTTTATCTATATATTCGGTGCCGGAAATTTTGGCTACGTCTTCCAAATGCTTAAACCGGCTTTTTATTCTGACTACATTTTCGTACAACACGTCGTACAACAAAGAAGACTTGCCGCCGCCGGACACGCCGGAAATACAGACCAATTTGCGCAACGGGATTTTTACATTAATATTTTTTAAATTATTCGCGCGCGCGCCGACAATAATAATTTCCTCGGTTTCTTTCCACCGGCGTTTTCTGGGTACTTCGATTTTTACTTCTCCTGTAAGATACTTTAACGTAAGCGAACGCTCGCCATTGTTGTCATTGCGAGGAGCCAAAGGCGACGTGGCAATCCCATTGTTAGCACTACCAGTACTGTGGGATTGCTTCGCTTTGCTCGCAATGACAGATGTCGGCCCCGCAAACACCACTTCCCCGCCCAGTTCTCCAGCCATCGGCCCAAGGTCAACCAAATAATCGGATTCTTTTATAGTGCGCTCGTCGTGCTCCACAATTACCACTGTGTTATTTTCATCACGCAGAGCTTTTAATGTTTTTATCAGGCGTTCGGTGTCGCGTTCGTGCAAACCAATGGTTGGTTCATCCAAAACATAAAGCGTGTTGGAAAGATGGGACCCGATTTGCGAAGCCAGACGAATTCTTTGCGCTTCCCCGCCGGACAATGTTTCCGCTTCACGAATTAAAGTAATATATTCCAAACCAACCTCCAATAAAAAATTATAGCGGGCGTTTATTTCCTTTACCACGTTGTGCGCGATCAGATACTGGCGTTCGCTTTCATAATTTTCGCCACCGCCATGAGGCGGGGTCCCGCCGTGGGCGGGATAATTTTTAAAAAAATCATGACCCTCGGCAATCGTAAGGGCGGAAACTTCATAAATGTTTTTGTCTTTGATACGCACCGACAGCGCTTCCGGCTTTAATCTTTTCCCCAAACAATCCGGACAAATAGTTTTCAAAAATAAATCGGTTTTACCCAACCCACCGCACAAAACACACGCTCCAGACGGACTGTTAAACGAAAATAATCTCGGTTCAATTTCCGGAAAAGCAAAACCATCTACCGGGCAAGACCAATGGCTGGAAAATAATCGTTCCTGTTGGTCTTTTTTATCTTCCTTAAAAATTATGGATGCCAACCCTTTGCTATGCGTCAGCGCATTTTCTACGGCTTCAAATAATCTGGTTTCGTCGCTAATCATTACCCGGTCCATCACAATATCTATGTTGTGAACTTTGTAGCGGGATAATTCCACGCGGTCATGCAAGGAAATCAATTTACCGTCCACCCGCGCCTGATCAAAACCTTCGTTTAAAAAATCATACAACATTTGGTAATACTCCCCTTTACGTCCGCGCACCACCGGCGACAAAATTGTTACGTACTTTTCCTTTAAATCCGCCCCCATACCAATTATAATATCAATCATTTCTTCGGAAGAAAGTTTTTCTATTTTTGTGCCGCAAGTAGGACAAAAAACTTCGCCCAAACGCGCATACAAAACTCGCAGGTAGTCATAAATTTCCGTAAGCGTACCCACAATGGAGCGCGGATTATGGCTTAAAGCTTTTTGGCCAATGGCAATAGCCGGAGACAAACCGGTGATTTCATCCACATCCGCCCGCTCCATCTGCCCCAAAAACTGCCGCGCGTATGGCGATAAAGATTCTATATATCTCCGTTGTCCTTCCGCAAAAATTGTATCAAAAGCCAAAGAAGATTTTCCACTTCCCGAAACGCCGGTAAAAACTGTCAGTTTATTTTTTGGGATTTCCAAAGAAACATTTTTTAAATTATGCACTCTGGCTCCTTTTATTATGATTTTGTCTTCCATAATTCGTCGATTAATTTTATCTGTCATCCTGAATGCAGTGAAGGATCTCTGTCTGTCGTGGTTTGGCCAACCAGACAGAGATTCTTCACTTTGCTCAGAATGACAATTGGAGAACCCCTGCTACTCCTTACTTTCAATATCCAAAAATTCCTCAATCGCTTTGTCTGTTGTCACCGGTGTAATGTTGTGCAGTGTGTTGTAAGCGATTTGCTTTTTCCGGCGCCGGGCGACTTCGTCCATGGCGCGTTGCATAGAACCGGTAATTTTATCCGCGTATAAAATAACCTTGCCTTTTATATTGCGCGCCGCGCGGCCCATGGTTTGCATCAATGATTCTTCACTGCGTAAAAACCCTTCTCTGTCCGCATCCATAATGGCCACAAGTGTAACTTCCGGCAAATCCAACCCTTCGCGCAATAAGTTAACACCAATTAAAACGTTAAATTTTCCACGGCGGAAATCCATTAAAATTTCCGTTCGCTGTAAAGTTTTCACATCCGAATGCAGATAACTGGCCTTGTAATTTTTTCGCAATAAATATTCGCTTAACTCTTCAGCCATTTTTTTCGTCAACACATTTACAATCGCCCTTTCGTCATTTTTAACAATTTCATCAATCTCATTCATCAAATCATCCACCTGGCCTTTGTTGGTTTTTTTATCAAACACCGGACGCACTTCTATGGCTGGATCAATTAAACCCGTGGGGCGGATAACCTGTTCGGCAATTTGTGAGGAATGAGTCATTTCAAAATCACCGGGCGTAGCCGAAGTAAAAATCACTTGGTCAATTCTTTTTTCAAATTCATCAAACCGCAACGGTCGGTTGTCCAAAGCCGAAGGCAAACGCCAGCCATATTTAGACAAAACTTGTTTACGGCTTTGGTCGCCCGCATACATACCGCGCACTTGTGGTAAACCAATATGCGATTCGTCCATAATCGTTAAAAAATCCGGCTTACCGTCTTTCCACGGAAAATATGAAAGCAAAGTATCGGGCGCTTCTCCGGCCAGCTTGCCGGCCAAATGGCGGGAATAATTTTCTATGCCATGACAAAAACCCAAAGTCTTCAACATTTCCAAATCATATTTTGTCCGGCGTTCCAGTCTTTGCGCTTCCAGATATAATTCTTTTTTCTTAAAAAAGGCCAGGCGTTCTTTTAGTTCCTGTTTTATTTCTTTCAGCGCTTCTTTTATCTGCGGTTCGGAGCTGATGAAATGTTTTACGGGAAATATCACGGCTTCATTTAATTTTTCCTTCACCGTTCTGGTTAAAACATTTATCACGCTTATTTCGCTGATTTTTTGATCCTTAATTTCTATGCGATACGCAATTTTTTCCGAAGCCGGCATAATTTCCAGCACATCTCCGCGCGCGCGAAATTTTCCTCTTTCTAACGCTCCGGATGTGCGGGCGAATTGAATTTTTACCAGCTGGCGCATTAAATCTCCGCGCACAATATTTTGTCCGACCGTTAAATTTAAAGATGACTCAAAATAATTGGCCGGCACGCCCAAATTGTAAATACAGGAAACCGAAGACACAATAATTACATCCTTCCGCGACATTAAAGCGCTGGTGGCTTGGTGGCGCAAACGATCTATTTCCTGGTTTATCATCGCCTCTTTATCTATATAGGTATCGCTGGTGGGCAAATAGGCTTCGGGTTGATAATAGTCATAATACGACACAAAATAATTCACGGAATTTTCCGGAAAAAAATTTTTATACTCGCGGTATAATTGCGCGGCCAAAGATTTATTGGGCGCCATTACCAAAACCGGCCGATTAAACTGGCTGATAATATTGGCCATGGAAAAAGTTTTTCCCGAACCGGTAACACCAAGCAAGGCCTGATAACGATTACCCTTTTTGAGTCCTTTGACCAGCTTTTCTATCGCTTGAGGCTGATCTCCGGCCGGTTTGAATTTTGAGTGGAGTTTGAACAGCATAATAATTAACACCGAAATTACGAAACACCACGAAAACCGCGAAAAAAGTTTAAATGTAACATTTCGTAGATTTCGTGGTGTTTCGTAATTTCGGTGTTATAACAATAAAACCACCGATTTCTCGGTTCGTGTGGGGGTATAGTGGCTGATTTAGGCGGTTTTGTCAATGCTAAAACAAAAACTCCCGCCGACTTGCGTCAAACGGGAGGAGGGTCTGTTGTGGGCGAGTTAAAGAACGGACTAGGGCGGATTGATGACAATATCCGTCTCGTTAATGGGTCTGGGTTCACCGAACCGATTCTTGATTATTCGGTCATACTTCAAACAAGGCAAAACATTGTGAAAATACGGCGGATCATCCCTCTCAATCTCGGTAAGCCCGCAGACACGGCCGTAATAATACTTAAACGAGGGGAAAGCCCGTTTGTTCTCTACTGATACCTCCTGCCCACCCATACGTATGGTGGCGAAGACAGTATCAAAAAATATGAACGCGACAGCCTTTTCCGGAATCGAAACTCCCAGTCTTAGTGGGTTTCGCCTCGAAATCTTGACCACCACCTTACTTTCATCGTCCAGATGAAATTCCACATAACAATCACGGGCCGAAGCCACCAACTTATTCATATCCGCCTCCATGGTTAGTTGCCAAAATATTAACAATACTTAGCTAGTTTGTCAAAGTTATATTGACAAAACAGCCTAAATACCTTATTATATAGTGTCGGTATTGTTCTTTACAATTATCCCAAGCAGGCCCATATTTGAGCGGTTTTCTGCCTAGATACGGACCTACTTGGGTTCGAGAAGGAGAACGCAGATGCTGGCACTTTGGATCACTCTGGGAATCATCGGCTATCTCAACACCGGCTACTGGTGGGGCCGTTTGTCTCGGAAAGCGTGGGGAAAAAAGCAGCGGTCTACCGCAGGACTCCTGTGCTTTCCAATAAACTATATGACAAACGAGATTGGACAAAGTTCATATGATTATGAAATGAGTATGTCCCTACCGCCAATGGCCAATTTCAACGAAGGTGGCGACAACTACGCAAAAACCATGTCCTTCATATGGCCATTGAAGGCGTTGTGGAACATTCCCATCCTCGCTTTCTGGTTTGTGGTCAACACCCCAGCTCTCACAGGCTTGACTATCAGAAAACTGCTGACTGGAATTGCCAAACCAGTCCGCCTGCTCCACAAACGGCTATCTAAAAAGCCACCCGAGCAACTATCAGCAGCGGAACTTGGCCTTGATCAGTTCGACATCGACGAGTATCACTCTCTCCTGATGGAAAGAGACAAAGTGAATGCCCGCCTGAAAGAATTGGAAGCGCACCCCGACAAGGGGAAGCTCCTACAGATGGCGCGGCGTCTGTAAACCTACCCAGACCAAACTCAGTCGTCCGGCCGGTTGCCCCAAAGCAACCGGTTTTTTTATCCGTAATTTCCGGCTAATTTTGCCCCTGCCGGCCGGCAGGCAGGCTTGCATTATCCCCAATAAACTGTTAAAATATTAATCGTAATGTTGAAAATGTTATACCGTTTCACTCGATCAAATTGGTCATTTCATCATCTTAAACACCTTCATCATTTTATCAAAAAAATATGCACATAAGCTGGCTGGGACAGACCTGTATTAAACTGCAAACAAAAAATTTAGATAAAGATGTCACCATTCTGCTAGATGCTTACAAACCAAAAACCGGAGAATTCCCGCGGAGTTTTAGTCCGGATGTAGCGTTGTTTTCCGCCGGCGCGGATAATACGGCTACGCTTTCCCAAGACCCATTTGTGGTCAGTTCTTTGGGCGAAGTAGAAGTTAAAAACGTAATGATTTATGCCGTGCCCGGGCCGGAAGGAAGTATAATTTTTAAATTAAATGGCGAAAGTTTAACGCTGGTTCATTTGGGCAGATTAAACAAAACATTAAGCAATGCCGAAATGGAAAAACTCCTTAGTCCGGATATTTTATTTATTCCGGTTGGCGGAGGCGAAAATTATTTAAACGCCAAAGAAGCGGCGGCACTCGCCACGGCTTTGGAACCGCGCATCATAATTCCCATGGCCTACAGCTGTGACACGGATCCGGACGCTGGAACTATTACCTCTTTTATAAAAGAATTGGGAATAAAACCGGAAGCCACGGAAAAAAAAGTTATTATCAAGAAAAAAGATTTACCGCAGGAAGAAACAAAACTTATTGTTTTAGAAAAAGAATAGGTTGGTTTTATGCCATATCAAGAAAATCCAAAAGCAAAAATGTGGCTTTGGATTGGCGTGAGCAGTATCACCGCCATCATTTTGGTACTATGGGGCTGGGCAACCAGCATTAGCCTAGCTTCGTTTAGCTGGGAAAAAACTCCGGAAAAAAAACTGGTGGAAAAAAGCCAAAACGAATGGGATACGTTATTTAACAACGAACAAACGCGGATAAAAAACGAACAAATGAAATTACAAATAAAAAATATTTTAAATACAATTGCCGACGAAGTGAATATTACAACTGGCACTACTTCAACACCTAATATCAACACAGCTACAAGTTCAATAATAAATTCAAAAATCTAAATTATTAAGAAATAAAGAAATTGAGAAATTAATATCAGTGAGTGATAGCGAACAAATTTCTTAATTTCCTAATTTCAAATTACTATGCAAGAAAAACTTGATCTGGCCAAACAAGAAATTGGTTTAATTACGCCGGCATCGCTGGTGAAGGAAATGCAGACATCGTATTTGGAATACGCCATGAGTGTTATTGTGGCGCGCGCTTTGCCGGATGTCCGCGACGGCCTGAAACCGGTGCACCGCCGCGTGCTTTACGCTATGTGGAACATTGGTTTACGCCATACGGCTAAATTCCGCAAATCCGCCCACGTAATCGGTGAGGTAATGGCCAAATACCACCCGCACGGCGACGCTTCCATTTACGACGCCATGGTTCGTATGGCCCAGGATTTTTCCATGCGTTACCCGATGGTACACGGCCAGGGAAACTTTGGTTCTATGGACGGCGATAATGCCGCCGCCATGCGTTATACCGAAGCCAAACTAACTGCCGTGGCCGAAGAAATGTTATTCGATATTGAAAAAGACACGGTTGATTTTATACCTAACTACGACGGCTCCCACGAAGAGCCGACCGTTTTACCCTCTAAACTGCCAAACCTGCTCCTAAACGGAACTATGGGCATTGCCGTGGGTATGGCTACTTCAATCCCTCCTCACAACCTTACCGAGCTCTGCGACGGCGTTGCCAAGCTAATTGAAGAACCAGATGCCAGCGTGGAAGAATTGGCCGACATCATCAAAGGCCCGGACTTCCCTACCGGCGGCATCATTTATAATAAAAAAGATATTTTGGCCGCTTACTCCACCGGCAAGGGCGGAATTGTCATGCGCGCCAAGGCGGAAATTCAGGAAGGAAAAACCGACCAATTTAAAATTATTATCACCGAAGTCCCCTACAACACCAACAAAGCCACCTTGCTGGAAAAAATTGCCGACCTGGTGCAGGAGAAAAAAATTGAAGGCATCAAAGATTTGCGCGACGAATCCAATAAAGACGGCGTGCGCATTGTGGTTGATTTAAAAAAAGACGCTTATCCGAAAAAAGTTCTCAACAAATTATTCCAGATGACGGAACTGCAGACAACGTTCCACGTAAACATGCTGGCCTTAATCGACGGCATTCAACCGCGCGTTCTTACCATCAAAAATATTTTGGAAGAATTTATTAAACACCGCCAGGTAATCATCAAACGCCGCACCGAATTTGATTTGAATAAAGCCAAAGACCGCGCCCACATTTTGGAAGGCTTAAGCATGGCCTTGGATAAAATTGATTTGATAATCAAAACCATCCGCGCTTCCAAAGACAAAGAAGAAGCCAAAGTAAATTTAATGTCCAAATTTAAATTTACCGACAAACAAGCGGTGGCTATTTTGGAAATGAAACTCCAGCAACTGGCCAACTTGGAACGCCAAAAAATTGAAGACGAATTAAAAGAGAAAAAAGCGCTTATCAAAGAATTGGAATCTATTTTGGCTTCCAAATCCAGAGTCATGAAAATTATTAAAGATGAAACTTTGGCCATAAAAGAAAAATACGGCCAGGAAAGACGCACCCAAATTGTGGCCGGCGGCATCAAAGAATTTACCGTAGAAGACCTGGTGCCAAACGAACCGACTATTATTATGATTACCACCGACGGCTATATAAAAAGATTACCTCCCGACACTTTCCACCAGCAATCCCGCGGGGGCAAAGGCGTCATCGGCGTCACCACCAAAGATGAAGACAGTGTGGAACAAATGCAGGCAACCAATACTCATGACAGTATTTTATTCTTTACCACCCGGGGCCGCGTGTTCCAGCTTTTTGCCTACGACATTCCCCAGGGCAGCCGCACGGCCAAAGGCCAGGCACTCGTAAACTTTCTGCAACTGGCGCCAAACGAAAAAGTGTCCTCCTTGCTGGCTATGAACGACATCAGCAAATCCAAATACCTGGTAATGGTAACCCGCCAAGGTTTAATAAAGAAAACCAGTTTGGAAGATTTTACTAATGTCCGCCGCAGTGGTTTAGGGGCAATTAAATTAAAACCAAATGACAGCTTGGAGTGGATAAAAGCTTCCACCGGCACAGACCAAATTGTGATTGCCACCAAAAAAGGCCAGGCCATCCGCTTCAATGAAAAAGACGTCCGCCCAATGGGCCGGACTGCCAGCGGTGTGCGCGGTATGCGTTTGCACGCCGAAGATGAAGTAATTTGTATGGATGTGGTTGATCCGAAAAATAAAAGCCTAGAATTATTAATTGTGGGCGAAAACGGCGTCGGCAAAACCACCCCAATTGAAGAATACCGTATTCAGGGACGCGGCGGCAGCGGCATTAAAACCGCCAACATCACCGCCAAAACCGGCTTCCTTATTCACGCCAAAATTGTAGACCGGGTAGCTTCCGCCGATAACGATTTAATTATTATGTCCACCAACGGACAGGTAATCCGCCTCCCGTTTAAATCCGTTTCCGTCTCCGGCCGGGCCACTCAAGGCGTACGCTTAATGCGCTTCAAAGAAGAAGGCGACAAAGTTTCCAGTGTGACACTATTGTAAACAAATAACAACTAACAATTAGCAACTAACAAAACAACTTTCTACCGCTATTTGTTTATTGTTTATTGTTTTTTGTTAATTAACTCTATGCCCTACCAAGACATAGTTCCGGCCAATCCAAATATAGAAGATTTGATGGCGCAAATCAATAAATACTACCGCAAAGAAGATACGGATATGGTGCGGTTGGCTTATGATTTCGCTGAAAAGGCCCATGCCGGGCAGACACGCAAATCCGGCGAGCCTTATATTATTCATCCGGTGGCCACCGCGATGATTTTGGCGCACATGAGAATTGATCCGAATATTATTGTAGCCGCGCTGTTGCACGATGTGCCGGAAGATACATCCGTTACTCTGGAAGAAATAGAAAAAAATTTCGGGACTGATATTGCTTCCATAATAAAAGGCATTACCAAATTGGGCAAGCTAAAATACCGCGGGGTGGAACGATACATAGAAAATTTGCGCAAAATGTTTGTGGCCATGGCCGAAGACATCCGTGTAATGATTATTAAATTTGCCGACCGCGTGCACAATTTATCTACGATTGACGCCCTGCCTCCAAAAAAACGCTACCGCATTGCTCTGGAAAGTTTGGAAATTTACGCCCCCATTGCCAACCGGCTGGGCATCGGTGAATTTAAAAGTTTGCTGGAAGATTTGTCTTTCCCTCATGTTTTTCCCAAAGAATTTGAAAAAACCAAGGCCATCCGCGACACATTAATTTCCCAGCGAGTAGCTTATTTAGACAATGTCATGGACGTTATCAAAAATGAGTTAATTAATTCCGGAATAAAAGTACTGGACATTCACGGCCGGGAAAAAGCTTTGTACAGTTTGTACCAAAAAATTCTCCGCAAAGGCGGATGGGATAATACTGACAAAATTCATGACGTGGTCGCCATCAGAATTATTGTGGAAGATTTGGCCGACTGTTACGCCACTCTGGGCATTATTCACAAATTGTGGCACCCGCTAAAAGGCGGCATTAAAGATTATATTTCCCAGCCAAAACCAAACGGTTACAAATCGTTGCACACCACTGTTTTTTGCATAGACGGGCAAATTGTGGAATTCCAAATCCGCGACAAAACTATGCACAACGAAGCCGAATACGGTATTGCCGCTCACTGGCATTATGATGAACGCGGGTCGCGGTTGCCGGCCAAAGATATTTTTTGGGCCAAAGAACTGGCGGATATTCAAAAAAATATTCTGGAAAAACTTTCGGATATAGACGAACTAAAAATTGATTTCTTTAAAAATAGGATTTTTGTATTTACCCCGCAGGGCGATGTGATAGACCTGCCGGAAGACGCCACCCCGATTGATTTTGCTTACAACATCCATACCGACATTGGCAACCACTGCAACGGCGCCAAAGTAAACGACCAGCTGGTAAGCCTAGACACTCCGCTGAAAAGCGGCGACGTGTTGGAAATTTTTACCGATAAAAATCGCAAAGGCCCCAGCCCGGATTGGTTAAAACATGTAAAAACCCATCTGGCCAAATCCCACATCAAGGAAAGATTAAAAGAAGAAAAAACCAGCTGGTTAAAAAATATACTGCCAAAGCAGTAGCACATTGTCATGCTGAACTTGTTTCAGCATCTAGCTATAATAAAGATCCTGAAACAAGTTCAGGATGACATTATTATTACCGGGTAATTTTTTTAATTAAGTTTGATAGTTCTTCCTGCGAGTAATAATCAATTACGATTGTGCCCCGTTTTCCTTTTTGCGTGATGGTGGCTTTAGTGCCCAAAGCAGTGCGTAATTGATCTTCCAGATAATTTAAGTTCGGATCGCGGTGGCTTTTTTGCGGGTTTTGCTTGCCCACTGTCCGTTCCAGCTCGCGAACGGTAATTCGCTGGCCCATCATAGACGACAGCATGTCCAGCTGTTTGGCGGAATCTTCTAAACTTAACAAAGCGCGCGCTTGCCCCATATTTATTCTCTTATCTACCAAAGCGGCTTTAATTTCTTCCGGTAAACTTAATAGTCTGATGGTATTGGCTATGGCCGGCCGGCTTTTGCCGACTTTTTCGGCCACGTCTTGCTGGGTTAAACTGAACTCTTCCATTAATCTTTGGTAAGCAAACGCTTCTTCAATCGGATTTAAACTTTCTCTTTGAATATTTTCTATGAGAGCCACCTCTAATTTTTGCCGGTCGGCCATTTTTTTAATTAAGGCCGGCACAGTAGCCAGGCCCGCCATTTGAGCGGCCCGCCAGCGTCTTTCGCCCGCCACCAGTTCGTAACCGCCATCGGGGCGTTCCGTAACCAGAAGCGGTTGTAAAATTCCATGTTCTTTTATAGACGACGCCAAATCTTCCAATTCCGGCGTACTAAAATTCTTACGCGGTTGGTGCGTGTTGGGAGCAATGGAACTGACCGGAATATGCCAGACTCTGTCCGCTCCACCCAAATCAGCCGCCGGTTCATTTTTGAACTTGGAGCCGCCGGAGATTAACGCGTTTAACCCTCTTCCTAGAGCCATATAATAAATTATTTGTCATGCTGAACTTGTTTCAGCATCTGATTTAGATACCGCTAGATCCTGAAATAAATTCAGGATGACATTTTTACGATTGTTCGAATCGTTCCAGCACTTCCCTCCCCAACCTCTCATAGGCTTTGGCTCCTTTACCGCTAGGGTCGTAGTGAAAAATGCTTTGGCCAAAACTGGGCGCTTCGGCTAAGCGGACGGTGCGGGGAATAACGGAACGGAAAATATTATCCGGGAAAAATTTGTATAATTCGTTCATTACTTCTTCGGATAAACTATTGCGGGAATCGTACATGGTAAGCACGGCGCCCAAAACTTTAAGTTCCGGTTTTAAATTGGCTCGCACCAGTTCTATTGTTTTTAACAACTGGCCCAAACCTTCCAGCGCGTAATATTCGGCCTGCACCGGAATTAAAATATGGTCGGCGGCGATTAGTCCGTTTAAAGTTAAAATTCCAAGCGAAGGCGGGCAATCTATAATGATATAATCGTAGGCATGAGACACTTCGGACAAAATTTCGGCCAGTTTTGTTTCCCGGCCTTCAACATTTACCAGCTCCACATTTGCGCCCGCCAAATCCGGTGTAGCCGGCGCCACGCGTAATCCAGCATGACCGGTATTGTGCACCACATCGTGCAAACGCGCCTGCCCGGACAAACTGTGATAAAGACCTTTTTCCAATTCTTGATACTTTATTCCCAAGCCGGATGTGGCATTGCCCTGCGGATCCAAATCTACCAGCAACACAAACTTACCGGTGTCGGCCAGCGCCGCGGCTAGATTTACGGCGGTCGTGGTTTTTCCCACTCCGCCCTTTTGATTTACCACCGAAATAATTTGCGGCATAGGAATGAATAAGCAAATAGCAATTAACAATAAACAATTTCCTTGCGTTTGTTAGTTGCTAGTTGTTAGTTGTTAGTTGTTAATTATTATAATTATAACACAAAAAAATAAAAATACGAAATAAAATAATTACGCCCCGTTCATATAGAACAGGGCGTTTTAACCTTCAAAAAACTAGAATTTTGAGTGGCTGGGAGTACTGGGCTTAATCAAACGGCAATCCGTTATTTTTCCATCCACTCCGAATTCCGTGATTTCATCTCATCTGTTTCCCTCCTGGGTTGCGGGTTGATAATGACTACTATTTTGCCGACAACAGAATTTGCGTTACCGTGAAAGTAATCTTTTCCAGACAACCCATGCAGTATGCCGGTTTTGTATTATTCAAATATTTATAATCACACACTTCACTCAGCACACAATTATTCACCGAACAGTGATCAAAGCCAAGGACATGCCCCATTTCATGCAGAATGATCCATTCGGAACGTCTTCGCTTTATGGAAATGTCCGTACAATCTTCATGCAAATCCTTGGTGCTGTAGATCATTGGTCCGTTTGTCAGATGCGCGTACCCAAGAATTTCCTTATAGTTTTCTGAAAACATACTCCCGTTAAAAACGCCGACAATCATACCGGCTCTTTTGGGCTGGTATGAGTGAACATACTCAAGCAGTAAGTCCGCATCATATTGCTTACGTTTGTAGCGGTAGAACTTCCTCGGAACCGTTACCGCCGGCATGAGTTTGGTTTGCAGAGAAAAAAAATTGCGTAAGACATACGCAAGAAACTCAAGTTCCGCCTCATCCACCTGTCCGAGCGGCAGAATTGCCACCATTGTTCGGGTTTTGAGAGACGTAGCGGCCGATGTGTCGTTGACGTTCATTTCTGCCTCCTACGATAGTTGATGAAAAGAACGACGTTGTGGGACGCTTAGCGTCCCAAGCACAACGCTAAGCGTTGTGCCGCGAGAGAGAATCGAACTCTCATGGATTGCTCCGCACGATTTTGAGTCGTGTGCGTCTACCAATTCCGCCATCGCGGCATGCAAAAAGTATAGTGCAAAGTGGCTAATTTGTCAATCTTACTACCTACGGCCTCAAACGCCCAATCGTCCTCGGGAAAGGAATACATTCACGAATATGCTCCACACCGGTAATCCAGCGCACGGCGCGCTCCAGGCCAATGCCAAATCCGGAATGTGGGACACTGCCGTATTTTCGTAAATCTAAGTACCATTGATACTCTTCGGGGTTAAGTCCTTCGGCTTTTATTCTGGAAAGCAGTAATTCGTAATCGTCTTCACGCTGACTACCGCCGATAAGTTCGCCCGCGCCTTCGGTGGCAATCAAGTCATCATTTAAAACTAAGTTGGCGTTCTCGGGGTCGCGTTTCATATAAAACGGTTTGATGCTTTTTGGCCATTTGGCGATAAACACCGGCACAGCGGAATCTTTGGTGAGCAGGCCTTCGTCGTCATTGCCTAAATCCTCGCCGTGTTTTATATCCGAACCCAGTTGATTTAATTTAACAATCGCCTCGTCGTAAGTATAACGCGTAAACGGCGCGTCCGCTTTTTGGAGCGGTTCCAGGTTACGTTCCAAAATTGCCAGTTCTTCTAAACAATTTTTTAAACAATAACGGATAATATACCGCACCAAGCCTTCCTGAATTTGCAAATTTTGTTCATGTTCCACAAAAGCCGCTTCCGCATCCATCATCCAAAATTCGGTAAGATGACGTTTGGTTTTACTTTTCTCGGCGCGGAACACCGGCCCAAAATCATAACATCGCCCCACCGAAGCAATGGCCGCTTCTATGTATAATTGGCCGGATTGAGAAAGATAAGCTGTGCCCAAATCAAAATAAGGAACAGGAAAAAGCGTGCTGGTGCCTTCGCAGGCGTTGGGAGTAAAAACCGGAGAATCTGTTCTGATAAAACTTTCCTGATGCAAATATTCGTTGATGGAAGTAATAATGGCGTCGCGCACGCGAAGTATCGCCCACTGCTTTTTACTGCGTAACCACAAATGACGATTTTCCATTAGAAAATCCGGCCCGTGTTCTTTGTGAGCAATCGGATAATCCTGCGCCAGCTGGATAATTTTAAAATCTTTTACCTGCAACTCAAAAATATTTTCTTTTTTTGGGTGCTTGCTTACCGTGCCCAAAACTATTACCGATGATTCTTGGGTCGCCTTCTCTACCAACTCCCAAACCTCCGCGCCTAAATCCGACTTTACCGCCACCGCCTGAATCCACCCCGTCCCATCGCGCAATTCCAAAAACCCAATGGGCCCGGAGGAACGCTTGTTGTATAGCCAGCCCTTAATTTCTACTTCTTGGCCAACCAAATCCGCTATATTTTTTATGAATGTTTGCATAACTTAAGGATTTTTACAGCTATTACATCTTATCATTTTCTATAGATTTGACAAGAGTAGTGCTGTCCTATCGCTCTCTCCCCCTTTTAGGGGGAGAACGGAAGAGGGGGTATCTTGAAATCGGACACTACGACCAATACCCCTCTCCTGCCCCTCCCCTAAAAGGGGCGGGAACCTTTGGTGGTTGTGAATAAAAAAAGCCCTGCGCTAACTTCTGCGCAAGGCATGTACTACTACAACTTAGACGCCGGTCTTCTGTTTCTGGATGTACTTGATGATGATCTGCCTCATTCTGGGAAGAGGATTGACCACTCCAGAGGCCCACCACTTCGGCCAGCTTTTCATACATGCGAAATGACCGGCCAGATCCAGCGCCTTTTCTTTGTTATATGCGCCAGATACAGAATCGTATTCAATATACTCCGCGACTACTTCCTTGAAGTCTTTGGTGTCCATTGTTGCCCTCCTCGTTGAAGGTTTCTAGGCTCTCCGAACTACCCAACGTTTGGCCAACTTCTCCATTTCAGTTGAAGAATCCAAAAGAGGTTTGTCTTGTTCCGTTAATTCTACCGGCAATCCCTTTACCTCCGGCAAATCAAGAATGCCTTTCCACCCGCCCTCTGCTAGCTTTAAACCGGTAACCACTAAAGTAACTCCAGACTGGGAATAACAGCGAAAAGGAGTGGGGACAATGCCGTTTTCCAGTGTTAGCAATTCTACATGGCCGTGCCTGACGTCCAATTTGGCGCAATCGCTATCGGCGCACAAATAGAATGTTAGCGCTACAGTCTTAGTTACCGGAATCCAACTTCTCTTGAGCATGACACTCTCCTAATTGTTGGTTGAATTTCAATGTATATCCTAGCAATAATAAATACACTAGGCAAGTATTTTTTTCACCATTGGCCAAGCGGATACAATCTTTCCACCATGCAAAATAGCCATATTTTTAGCAATTTCGTAAGTCTTTAACTGCTCATTATCTGGTAAATCAAACTCGTTAACCGCTGGCCAACTTCCTTCCAGCCAAACCCGATATTTTTCTTCCGGCGCACTAAAACCCAAATAATGCCAAAGCTTATAGATAAAACCGGTAGCCAAATTTAAGGAATTTATTTTCTCTGCCGAATTTAAAAATTCCAAAAAACTGACAATTAAATCAAAAATTCTGACATCCCGCTCACTCCCAAGAATATTGGCATCTGCAATTTTTACCACGTAGTTGGCAATAAAAATCTTATCAAAATCGTCATAAATATTTTTGAAAATTTTAACGGATTGCACTTTTGTTAAATGGTCTACCTCTTTACCCTTGGCTATTTCTATTTCCACCAAAGACAAAATTTCCAGATTGGAAGAATTTTTACTGGTAATTTTTTTTATGCCTTTAGCCAAAACTTCCACCTTCCCCTGCTCGCGGGTAAAAAGCGAAATCATTTGGTCGGATTCTTTTATGTTTTTGCGTGAGAGAACAATGGCAAGCATAATATCTTATTAAATTTAAGTTGTCATTCTGAACGAAGTGAAGAATCTCTGTCTCAATCGCCAAACGGACAGAGATCCTTCGTTACACTCAGGATGACAATTTAAGTCTGTGTTATATGAAAGAAGACACTAATAAAATAAAGGTGGCCAGAATAATACCGCCTATCGTCAGCCAGGAGATGATATTTCCAATTGGCCCGTTAATATGTTCACCCATAATTTTTTTGCTGTTAATAATTTTCATGACAAAAATTAAAATTATGGGCAAGAGCATGCCGTTCACATTCTGCGCGTGAAGCATAACCTGAATTAAAGATATGCCCGGAATAAGCACAATTAATGCCGGGATAAGAATGGAGATGAGAATAAAGGAATAAAAAAACTTTCCATTTTTCCATGTTGTATTGAAACCATATTCCCAACCAAAGGCTTCACAAATAACATAAGCGGTGGCGACGGGAAGGATAAAGGCGCCGAGCATAGAAGCGCAAAAGAGGCCGAAAGCAAAAAGAAATTGCGCAAAATTTCCAACCAGCGGTTTTAGAGCCAGCGCCGCGTCCTTGGCGTCATGAATGTCTATGCCGTTTTTATAGAGAACGGTTGCTGTGCTGATAATGATAAAAAAAGCGACAAAACTGGCAAAAAATGAACCCAGATAAGCTTCAAATTTTTCAATTTTATAATGTTTTTCATCCAAACCTTTATCCACCACATAGGACTGAATAAAAAACTGACCCCACGGCGTAATGGTTGTACCGATAAGGGCAATCATGGTAATAAGAAATGGCGTATTCCACTGTATGGAAGGCGTAACAAGCGCGGTCAATGCCTGGCCAAAATCCGGTTTAATAAAAAAACCGTTGATTATATAAACGACAAATAAAGCCGAAAATGCCAAAAAGATCTTTTGGGTAGTTTTAAAAGACCCTTTGTAAAGAACCAGCCAAATAATTAAAGCGGCAACCGGAACCGTAAGATATTTAGTAACTCCGATAATCTCAAACGAAGCGGCGATACCGGAAAATTCAGAGGCCATGGTACCCAAATTGGTTATAAGCATGGTAATCATGGCAAACGCCGTCCATCTTAAACCAAAGTTTTCTCTGATTACCCCGCTCAACCCTTGTCTGGTTACAAGCCCAATCCTCATCCCCATCTCTTGAGTGATAGCCAACGAAATAGTGACTAAAAAAAGAACCCACAACATTTGCGTTCCGTAGTGGGCGCCGGCAATGGAGTAAGTGCTGATACCGCCGGCATCATTATTGGCCAAGGCCGTAATAATACCCGGACCAATAACACCAAAAAATAAAGTCAGCTTGAGCCAAAAATTTTTTGCTTTTTCTAACATAATAAACCCAACTAATTATCCAGAGAGATAATAATTTTTTTATAGCCATCGCATCCGCCACAGCGGACCATCCCCATGTATGGGGCGGTTTGGATATAAAAAAATTATTATCTCTCTGGATATATCCTCATGCGTGAGGAACAAAATGCCGCATAATATCATCGACCGTAACGACGCCTAATAATTTTTTATTATCCAGTACGGGAATTGAAGTTAAATTATATTTGGTCATCAGCGAAGCAATCTCCAGCACATCCTGATTAACAGTCGCAGTCGATTTTTTTTCACTATCCACCAATTCGCTCATAGTTTGATCCGGTCCGGAAATAAGCAGCCTGCGCAGTGAAACCACGCCTTTGAAATCTCCTTGTTCGTCTATAATATAAACAAGATAACTGCCCCGATGCAGTTGATACACTTTTTTTATCTGCTCAACAACTTCTTTGACTGTCGTATTAAGATAAACGGAAACATATTCGGTGGTCATTAGCCCGCCGGCAGTATCTTCTTCGTATTCCAAAATTTTCCTGACCTTTTGTGAGCTGTCCGAAGGTAAAATTTTCATTATTTCCTTTGATTTACGATCGGGTAAAATCTGAAGCAAATCCACCAATTCATCTATGGACATTTTTTGCATTACGCTGGCCGCTCTTTCCGGACCCAAATTTTCCACTAAAATTCTTTGTAGTTCTGGTTCCAGTTCTTCCAAAACAAGCGCGGCCGTTTTTTTATCTAATGACTGTAGCAACTCACTGCCTTGATTAAGATTAAGCTTTTCTATAATATTGGCAATATCGGCCGGGTGCAGTTTTACCAGTTCTTTTGTTCCCATGGACAACTGCAATTTGTCGCCTAACAAACGCACATTCTTCCATTCCAATAATTCCGGTTGTAAAAAATTAAACAAATTCAAGGCATTTAAACCCAAACGGCGAAGTATGCCTAATTTACCGATATCTAGAGCCACCAGACAGGTGGCGCCCTTGACCATGCCGAACTGTAAATCGTTTACCCTTACTACCCGAACACCGGCCAAATCCACAATTTGCCTGTCCAGCACAGTTTCTCTAAGAAAAACAAGTCCTGTGTCCTGCGGCACTTCACCAACACACTCCGCAAAACTTTTTTTTAAGGTCAAATAATTTTTACCAAAATTTTCTATACAAACGGCGCTAATAAACCGTTTTGATTTAACGAAATCATGCCGCGCACCGTCCTTTGAAGCGCGGCGCTGTAAATTGCCTTTCATAACCACACCGATTACCAGCGGATAATCTGTTTCAGTAAGTTTAATGACGGCATCATAAACTCTACCATCAACCTTATCGGCCTGATCTCTTATTTCCGCCCCTAAAATATTGCTAAAAAACCACATATATATATAACTAGCAATTAACAACTAGCAATTAACAACCGACCGACTACTTGTTTGCTTTTTGTTAATTGTTAATTGTTAATTTTTTCAATATAACTTTGCAAAATTACCATCGCCGATTTTTCGTCCCGGCTTGCTCCCCCTTGTCCCATTCTGTCGGCCGCCTGCGAAGAAAATCTTTCATCCTCGAATTCAACCGGGACATTGGTAAGTTTTTTTAAATCATCGGCAAACTTTTTTATTTTTTCCGTATTAGCATTTTCTTTTTTTTCCAGTCCGAAAGGCAGTCCTACAATTACCTTATCAATGTTTTCTTTTTTTATTAATTTAGCCAGCTCGTCTATGTTTTTATCTTTGATAACACCGTACGGCAACACAACGCCCAGACCGGTTTCCACCCAGGCTAAACCGATATTTTTGGTGCCGTAATCGATGGCGAGTAAGTTCATAAAAATTATTAATACACTATCACGCTGTCATCCTGAACTTGTTTCAGGATCTTTCAAAGCTCGTACAAAGATGCTGAAACGAGTTCAGCATGACACAATTTTACAACTCTGATGGTCTGCGTGTGGCTACAATATTTCCTGATTTAGTCACAATAATAGTATGCTCAAAATGCGCGGACAAAGAACCGTCGGCCATAACAATTGTCCAACCGTCGTTCGCGGTACTTACTTTCCAGCCACCCAAGGAGAGCATCGGCTCAATGGCCAAAACCATGCCCGGTTTAATAATAAAATAATCCAAATTTCTTTCATAAAAATTAGGAATGCGCGGCTCCTCATGCACCGCGTGACCCACGCCATGACCAACCAAATCACGCACAATACCGTATTTTCCCTGCGACTTAACATAATCCTCAATCGCTCTGCCAATATCGGCAACCGTATTTCCAGGTTTAATTGCTTTTATACCTACCTCTAATGATTCTTGAGTTACATTTAAAAGCTCCCTGGTTTTTGGTGGAATTTTTCCGATTGGCACGGTAAGAGCGGTATCGGTGTAATAACCTTCCACGTCTTTTGGACCGGTGTATGGCCATTCCATACCAATATCGATAGTAAAAATATCACCATTTTTTAAAATTACCTCTTTTTTGGCAATGCCATGCACCAGCTCTTCGTTAACGGAAGCGCAAATAGTGCTGGGGAACGGTTTATCTGCGGGTCTGGATTTATATCCTTTGAACGCCGGTCTTCCGCCCGCGTCAACAATCATTTTTTCCGCGGCCAAATCTATGTCCAAAGTAGAAATTCCCGGCCGGCACATTTTTCCCAAGTCCTCTAAAATACGGCCAATAATTTGACCGCCTTCTTTTATTTTTTTTATTTCTTCGGGAGTTTTTATTAACATAACACTTTTTTACTTGTCATCCTGAACGCAATGAAGGATCTCTGTCAGTATCGTTTTGACCAACCGGACAGAGATTCTTCGCTTTGCTCAGAATGACAATTGATAGTTTATTTTAGAACTTTGGCGACGTCTTCTTCGACTGCTTCAATAGTCTGATTACCGTCTATTTTTACGAGCACACCTAAATCTTTATAAAAATTTACTATCGGACTTAAAGCCTTGTTCCCCTGTTTAGCAATTCTTTCTTTGATAATTTTTGGATCATCATCCGGCCTATTTTCTAAACCGCTGCGCTTGGTTAGTCTGATCAATGAATCTTTATCGCTCAAAGCAATCTCTATTGCCAAAACCTCCGCGGCCAATTTTTTTTCTTCAAAGAATTTTTGAAAACCCTGCGCCTGTTCTAAATTACGGATTGCGCCGTCTAGAACCACACCCCGGCCCGCACTAATTTCATCGCTAATCTTATCAAAAACCAATTTATAAATTAGCTTGTCCGGAACCAAATTACCGGCGTTCATTTGTTCTAAAGCTTCTTTTTCGGTAGCGTCTAACTGTGATTTGCCCGCCAACGCGCGCAATAAATCACCTGTGGAAATGTGGTTGTAGTTATATTTGGCGGCAATTTTTTTGGCCTGCGTACCTTTACCGGAGCCGGGCGGACCTATCATTATAATTATTTTTTGCATACGATATTATTACTATATCAAACGAAAAAAGGCTCTTCAGCCCTTTTATACTACCACCTGCTTAATCTTTTTTCAACCAAACTAAATGGTATCGTAAGCATGCATTGTTAGCTGCGCGCCGATTTGTTTGGATGTTTCTATAGCCACAGAAACCACGATTAACAAGCTGGTACCGCCGATAGCCAAGTTCTGGGTACCCATAAAGTATTGAACCAATAAAGGCAAGATAGCGATGGAACCCAAGAATAAAGCGCCGGTAAGATTGATTCTGTTCATGGTTTGACCAAGATATTTTTCTGTCTCTGTGCCGGGACGAATACCAGGGATAAAACCACCTTGTTTCTGCAGATTCTCCGCCATTTTTTGCGGGTGGAAAATAACAGCTGTATAAAAGTATGTGAACCCAAATACCAATAAGAAATACATAATTCCGTAAAACAACTGATTTTGGAATAGTCTGATTGTGCCTGCCGCCAAACCGGCAATCCAAGCCGTTTTTGCCTGGACAAAAAATTGAGCAATCAATGACGGAAATAAAATTAAGGAAATAGCAAAGATTATTGGAATAACACCGGCCATGCTTACGCGCAACGGCAAATGGGTGCTGCTGCCGCCGTGCATACGATTACCCTGCACTTGTTTGGCATAAGTTACCGGGATATTTCTTTGACCTTCATTGATAAATACCACACCAACCACCGTTAACACCGCCACTCCGGCAAATAAAACGATGGTGTAGAAATCAGCCGAACTATAGTTAATCATGAGGTTGCGTATTGCCCCCGGCAAACCGGATACGATACCCGCAAATATTAACAGGGAAATACCGTTGCCAACTTTCTTCTCAGAAATAAGTTCGCCTATCCACATTAAAAACATAGTACCGGCCGTAATAGTCATCATAATCGTCATCAATCTGAAAAATGAAAGATCGGTGATGATAGGCAATGAAGATCGGTTCAATAATTTAATCATGCCGTAGGATTGCAAAAATGCCAGAGGCACGGTAAGTAATCTGGTATAAGTATTTATTCTGGCCTGTCCTGATTCGCCTTCTTTGGAAAGTTCTTCCAGTTTAGGCACAATCATGGCCAATAATTGAAATATGATAGAAGCGGTAATATAAGGACCAACACCCAACATCACTATAGAAAAATTACTCATGGTGCCTCCGGAAAAAACATCCATCAAACCGAAAATCTGGTTCCCGGCCAGGAACTGACGTAAATTTTCCAAATTAACTCCAGGAATTGGAATGTGCCCTACTAATCTGAATAACACCAGCACTCCCAAAACAAAAAGGATTTTATTTCTGATGTCTTTAATTTTCCAAACCTGCAGTAGTTTTTCCCACATAGAATCAAAATGATTAAGTTGGTCTATCGCTACGCTTGTTGTAAATGGTCAAATTGACCAATTTCAACATTTACATCAATTTCACCATTATTTAACTTCCCCGCCCACAGCCTTGATTTTTGTGGCGGCGCTAACAGTACAGGCGATTCCGTCCACAACCAATTTCTTGGTAATGTCTCCGGTAGACAAAATTTTAGCGGCTTTGGATCTGGTGCTAACCAATTTCTTTTCTATTAATGAAGCGAGGGTAACAATTTCACCTTCTTGGAAGCTTTTTTCCAAATCAGAAAGATAGACTTCCGCCGGTTTGACTTTCAAACTGGTAAAACCGCGTAATTTTGGAGTTGATTGCAATTGAAATTTAAAACCCCGGCGTTGAGTACCGCGGCTGCCG
Source organism: uncultured Gammaproteobacteria bacterium (assembly GCA_964641245.1). Classification (GTDB taxonomy): domain Bacteria; phylum Patescibacteriota; class Patescibacteriia; order Magasanikbacterales; family GWA2-37-8; genus XYD2-FULL-39-9. Next base: position 121,191 of record CAZXML010000002.1, read on the forward strand.
CCGGATCTGGCTGTTTGACCCTTGCCACCTCTGGTGGAAAAGGCGCCGTGACCGGACGCGTTACCTCTGCCCAAAACTTTGCGTCCGCGTTTGGATCCTTTGGCCGGTTGAATTGTATGTACATGTAAAGACATATTTTCTAAACTTGAGGATTAACCTGTTCATTTAATTTCGGCGCTTTTTTTACCTCAACCTCTCTTCTTGGATCCTTTTTAAACATTTGTAAAGCATTAAACGTAGCCTTAACGATAGTTACTTTATTTTTTGTTTTACCTAAAATTTTGGATGATACATTGGCAATTCCGGCTAATTCCAACATAGCGCGTACCGCTCCGCCGGCGATAATACCGGATCCTTGTGGCGCCGGTTTTAAAAATACGGTGGCGGCCTTGAATTTATAAGTGATAGCGTGAGGGATAGTGTCATTAATAATCGGCACGGTGATCATGTTTTTCTTGGCCTGATGGACGGCTTTTTCTACGCCCAATTGTACATCTTTTCCTTTAGCAAGTCCAAAACCAACGCGGCCCTTGTGATCGCCTAAAATAACACAGGCGCGAAAACTCATGTGTTTTCCACCTTTAGTTACTCTGGTAACACGGTTCAAATCCAAAATATACTGATCAAATTCAGGTTTTTCTCTTGGTTTGTCACCTCTTCTGCCCATTGGTTTGCTCATACTAAAATTTTTTTAATTGACTTTAAAAAACTAATCCGCCTTCACGAGCGCCATCGGCCAGCGCTTTTACACGGCCGTGATATCTGTAACCTCCGCGATCAAATTTTACTTTAGCGACACCTTTGGCTTTTGCTTTTTCGGCCAATAATTTTCCAATCAAGTAACTTACGGCCACTTTGCCGCTCTTATCTTCAGATTTTTTTACTTTAATCTCTTTTGAGTCGGCATAACACAAAGTTTTTCCGGCTTCGTCATCAATCAGTTGGGCAACCATACCCTTTAAACTGCGGAAGACAGACAGTCTTGGTTCTGTAGCTGTGCCAATCAAAACTTTACGGACACGGGCGTGTCTGACTTGGCGTAAAGTGCTTTTGTTTTTATTAAATAGTCTTTTCATATACTTCTAGCTTAGAGCTTAGTACTTATAACTGTTTATGCGGCAGTACCCTTTGCGGCTGTCTTGCCGGCCTTGCGGCGTACAACTTCATCAATATATTTAATGCCTTTTCCTTTATAAGGTTCCGGTTTCTTTACTTTTCTGATTTGGGCGGCCATTTCACCGACCAATTGCTTGTCGGCGCCTTCAACTGTAATAATATTTTTTTCTACTGAAAATTTAACACCGGCTACCGGAGCCACTTCTACCGGGTGAGAAAAACCAACTTCCAACATTAGGTTTGGTCCTTTCATGGTGGCCTTATAACCGACGCCGTTTATTTCCATTTGTTTTTTAAAACCTTCCGTAACACCCTTAACCATATTGGCCATCAAGCTGGAAAAAGTACCCCACAAGGAACGGTCTTGCTTGTTGTTCTCGCTGGCGACAGTGGTGGTAATTTCATTTTGTTCAAAAGCAACAGTAACACGAGGGTGCAGATTCAATCTTAATTCACCCTTTGGTCCTTTTACAAAAACCTGGTTTTTTTCTACACCGGCAGTTACACCGGCTGGAATTACTATCTTTTTTTTGCCAATTCTAGACATATTTTGAAATTAACAATTAACAATTAACAATTTGTTGGTTGCTAATTGTTTTTTGTTCATTATTTAATATACTTCACAAATTAATTCGCCCCCGACTTGCTCTTTTCTGGCCTCATCGTTAGTAAGCAAACCTTTAGGGGTTGATAAAATTGCTACGCCGTATCCGCTTAAAACAGAATCAATATCGTCTCTTTTTACATATTTTCTGTGTCCCGGCTTGCTCAGTCTTTTAATATTGGTAATAGCCGGAGTACCATTGCGGAATTGCAGGGTCAATAAAATATAAGGATGAACATCTTTTTTCTCTTCGGCTTTGGCCAAATATCCATGCTTAACCAAAATATTGGCAATACCAAATTTAATCTTGGAATAAGGAAGAGTCACCTCTTTCTTATTTATCAAGGAGGCATTGCGTATACGGGTTAACATGTCAGCGATAGGATCCGTCATCATAATATTTTATAATTTATCGTAGAAAATATTTAAAAATTAGTTTACCAGCTGGATTTACGTATTCCGGGAATCTTACCCTGATTGGCTAATTCACGAAAACAAATACGGCACAATCCGAACTCTCCCATGAAGCTGCGGTTACGGCCGCACTTCCAACAACGTCGGACAATTCTGGTGGTGAACTTTGGTTTTCTTTTTGATTTTGCAATTTGTGATTCTGTAGCCATATTTTATAATTTCTAGGGCTGAGTCAAATAAAATGTGTTTTATTTGCGAGGCCCGACGTAATTTCAAGCTTTGCTTATTTGGTAAAAGGAAAGCCCATATGAGTTAACAATGCTTTACCTTCAACTTTATTCTTTGCGTTAGTATTTATAGTGATTTGTAAACCGTGAACTTTTTCTATGTCTTCGGCTTTAATTTCCGGAAAGGCCATGTTTTCTTTAAAACCAATGGTGTAATTTCCGTTTTTATCAAAACTTTTGTCAGATAAACCTCTAAAATCGCGTACGCGGGGTAAAGTGATAGATACTAACTTATCTAAAAACTGATACATTCTGGTACCGCGCAATGTTACCGCTACGCCAATTTCCATACCTTCACGAAGTTTAAAATTGGAAATTGATTTCTTGGCTTTGGTGCGCATTGGTTTTTGTCCGGTAATCCTGCTTAATGTAGTTTCTACGTTATCGATATAACGTGGCTCTTTTACAAAACGTCCGATGCCGGCATTAAGAACTACCTTTTTTATTTTTGGTACCTGCATTACGTTTTTGTAGCCCAATTCCTTTTGCAAGGCCGGAACTACTTCTTTTTTGTATTTTTCGTATAAATTGACAGACATATTATTCAATTATTTCTTTACACTTCCGGCAAACTCTTTTTTTATCTTTGCCGTCTATTTTGTATCCTACCTTAGTATCTAAACTGCATTTAGGACAAATAAGTGATACTTTGCTTACGTGTAAAGGTCCGGCCAACTCTATTACCTGGCCTTTTTCGCCTTGCTTTCTGGATTTTAAACTTTTTTTCATGATATTGACACCCTCCACTACCAATTTTTCTTCTCTTGGAAAAGCCTGAATAACCTTACCGGATTTACCGGCGTCCTTACCGCTGTTGATTTTTACTTTGTCATTAATTTTAATTTTCATATTATAAAACTTCCGGTGCTAAAGAAATAATTTTCTGGAATCCCATGGAACGGAGCTCTCTGGCTACCGGACCTAAAATGCGGGTTCCTTTCGGTTCTTTTGATTTTCTGTCTATAATAACAGCCGCGTTATCATCAAAACGAATGTAGGTACCATCCGGCCGGCGGGTTTCTTTGTGCTGTCTGACGATTACTACATGCACTACTTCACCCTTTTTAACCAAGCCGTGTGGCGCCGCTTCTTTAACAGCGCAAGTAACAACGTCGCCAATGCGACCATATCTTTTCTTGTAGCCGCCCAAAACACGAATGCATTGTAATTTCTTTGCACCGGTGTTATCTGCGACATGTAGCATTGTGCGATGTTGAATCATACAATTTGACTTTAGACTTTAGACTTTATAACTTCAACCAGTCTCCATTTTTTAGTTTTTGATAATGGACGGGTTTCTACAAATACAACCTTATCCCCAACCTTGGCCTCACCTTTTTCATCATGAACATGATACTTACTGCTTACTTTATAACTTTTGCCGTATTTAGCATTCATTTTTAAACTATCAACACGAACAACTATGGTCTTGGTCATAGCCGCGGAAGTTACATGTCCTTCAAATTTTCTTTTGCTAACAGGGATTGTTGTTTCCATAATATCAAAATTATTTATTTGCTTTCTGTTTCAAAAGCATCGTAACTCTGGCAATTGTTTTTTTGGCCAAATCAATTTTATGCACCTGTTTTAACTGGTGACTATATACCTGAAAACACAATTTCTGGAGCTCGTTTCTGGTTTCAGATAACAGCTCTTTAAGTTCTTTGGCGCTTTTATTTTTTAAGTCTTCCCATTGCATACTAGTGTTTGGTAACAAATTTAGTCTTAACGCTAATCTTGAATCCTGCCAATCGGATGGCTTCTTTGGCTGTTTCTTCCGGTAGCCCGCCCATTTCAAACAATACGGTTCCCGGTTTAATTACAGCTACATAATGATCCGGAGAACCTTTTCCTCCGCCCATCGGGGTTTCGTTTCCCTTTTTTGTAACCGGCTTATCCGGAAATATGCGGATCCAGATCTTGCCGCCTTTTTTTACATAGCGTGTTAAAACACGGCGGGCAGCTTCAATTTGGCGGCTGCTAATCCATCCGTGAGCCTGGCTTTTTATGCCAAATTCTCCGAAGGCAACATAATTCGCGCGGGTAGCAACACCCAATTCTCTGCGGCGGCCCTTGTGCCATTTTCTATGTAATACTTTTTTTGGTAACAACATATTTTTTTACTTTGCCTTTTTTACAACCGCTTTTACAACCGTTTTTTTGACCAAATCTTTAGTGGCCACGGCCGGTTTAACTTCATCTTCTTTTTTAGCAAATTTATCTCTGCGGCCAAAAGCTTCACCCTTATATATCCAAACTTTTACGCCGATTTTTCCGTATAATGTTTGCGCTTCAGAAATCGCATAATCAACATCACTGCGCAAAGTAATCAGCGACATTTTTCCGGCGCTTAATTTTTCGGTTCTGGCAATTTCTACGCCGTTTAAGCGGCCGGCCATACAAACTTTTACCCCTTGGGCGCCGGCGCTCATTACTCTTTCAATTAATTGTTTCATTACGCGGCGGAAAGGAAA